>NZ_BAAGSB010000008.1:0-126043 GCF_054782655.1 Nocardioides montaniterrae
TCTTGCTCGAGGCAAGACCCGACGCGACGCCCTCCGCCTCCTCAAACGAGCCATCATCCGCGAGCTCTACCCCGCCTTGACTCAATAGGAGCTTCGAGACCCCTCGTGGGTGGGCCTCGATACGCCTCGCTCGGCTACTCGACCAACGAAGGCGCTGCGTCCTCGGGTCCGTCGCCGAGGAGGACGACCTCGAACGCGGGCTGGTTGGCGGCCCGGCCGGCGAGGACCAGGAGGAGCCGGCGCAGGGCGGGCGGGTCGGAGTCGGCGAGCGCGTTCCAGCCGTCCCAGACCAGGACGGTCGGCGCGGACACGTCGCGCAGGCAGTCGTGCAGGCCGTCCAGGCTCCGCCCGGTGAAGTACGCCGGGAACGCGAGCGCCTCGCCGATCGCGAGCATCACCGCCGCGCGGGAGGTCAGGGTCGCGCCGTCGACGTACGCCGTGCTCCAGCCGGCGCCCGCGGCCTCGGCGCGGACGTCGTCGGCGGAGGCGTCGGCCAGACGATGCACGCCGCAGTCGGCGTCGCCGGCGAGGATCTCGCCGAGGGTCATCGGGAGATCACCGCGAAGCTCTCGTAGTGGTCGGCCGTCCAGTAGAGCGTGCCGTCCTCGCCCTTGATGATCCGTCGGGCGCCGCGATCCGACGAGCCAGGCGTGATGACGGTGTACTCGCGGTAGTAGCCGTCGTCGTGCGCCGGCAGCAGACCGTCGGAGTTGTGGAAGGTCTTGTCGTCGTGGTCGGGGTACGGGAACGGCCCGCCCTTGTCGATCAGCGCGACCGTGTCTGCCGCCTCGCGCGGCAGCGACGAGAGCGCCACGGTGCCGCTGCTGTGCTGCTCGCCGCCGTTGTCGTGCTGGGAGTACGACGGACCGGACGGGTGGTGCGAGGGCGTCGACGCGCCGCCGTGCTGGCTGATCCACCAGCCGGCGAGGGCGATGAGCGCCGCGACGACGGTGGACAGGGCGCTGTTGCGCCGCCCGAGACGAGCCATCTCAGAAGCCGGCCAGGACCTGGGCGCGACGCTTGACCTCGGAGCCGCGGTTCTCGCGCAGCGCGTCGATCGGACGACCGGGCAGGTCGTCGTCGAGGAAGATCCAGGCGATGCACTCGCGGTCGTCGAAGCCGTTGTCGTGCAGCATCGTCAGCAGCCCGGGCAGGCCCTTGACCGGCAGCCCCTCGTCGTCGATGAACAGCGCGGGGATGCCCTGTCGACGGCCCTTCGCAGGGACCGCGGCGGCGAGCTGGTGCTCGCGGACCATGGTGCGGACCGACGCAGGGGTCACGCCGAGCAGCTCGCCGGCCCGCTCCCAGTCGAGCCAGTCGGCCACCAGTTCGGACAGGTCCAGGTCGGCCAGGCGCTGTTCACTCATAGGCCCCATCCTGCCGCACGCCGACCCGCCAACGACGGCGTGGCTGCAGGTCGGCCCACCCGCCCGCCGTACCATGGCCTCTCCGGTCACTTCCCCGACCGGAGCCGTTGAGCACAGGAGGGTCGCGCCTTGAGCAAGCACGGCCCGAGCACCCCCGGCAACGGCGCGGACCACAACACCGGCCGCGTCCTCGACGGTCGCTACCGCATCGGCGGCCGCATCGCGCGCGGCGGCATGGCGGGGGTCTACGAGGCCACCGACCTGCGTCTGGACCGCACGGTCGCGGTCAAGATCATGCATGCCGGGCTCGGCGACGCGACCACCTCCGAGGACGAGTTCGCCGCCCGCTTCGTGCGCGAGGCACGGGCCGCCGCACGGCTGAACCACCCGAACATCGTCTCGGTCTTCGACCAGGGCACAGATCTGACCGGAACGGGACCGGTGATCTATCTCGCGATGGAGTACATCCCCGGGCACACGCTGCGCGACACGATCGCCAAGGAGGCGCCGATGGCGCCCGAGAAGGCGCTCACCCTGCTCGACCCGGTCCTCTCCGCGCTCGCCGCCGCCCACCGCGCCGGCCTGATCCACCGCGACGTCAAGCCCGAGAACGTGCTCATCGCCACCGATCCGCACTCCGGGACCAGCCGGATCAAGGTCGCCGACTTCGGCCTGGCCAAGGCCGTCAGCGCCGACACCCAGCACACGCTGACCCAGGGCGTGCTGATCGGCACCGTCTCCTACCTCGCGCCCGAGCTGGTCGTCGAGGGGATCGCCGACGCACGCGTCGACGTGTACGCCGCCGGCGTGATCCTCTACGAGCTCCTGACCGGCACCAAGCCGCACACCGGCGACACCCCGATCCAGGTCGCCTACGCGCACGCCCACAACGACGTCCCGCTGCCGAGCGAGAGCGTGCCCGGCATCCCGGCGTACGTCGACGCGCTCGTCGCCCGCGCCACCACCCGCGACCGTGGCCAGCGACCGGCCGACGCCGGCGTCCTCCTGCACCACGTGCGCCGCGTCCAGTCGGCCCTGCGCCAGGGCGTCGACGATCCCGAGCTGGTCGACGACCTGATGCCACGCGGCCGACTGGCTGCGGCCACCGGCACCGCCCACGAGCCGACGACCGAGATCTCCACCGACATCGCGGCGCCGGCGGCGTACCTCGACCAGCAGCACCAGCGCACCGAGGTGATCGAGCGTCCCGGCGACCTCGACCACCGCACCCTGGAGACCCCGCGACCCCGGCGGCTGCCCCCGCCGACGCCCGTCCAGCCCCAGGCGCCGCGCGAGCAGCGCGAACGCCGGTGGCGCGGGCCGCTCGTCTTCCTGCTGATCCTGCTGCTGGCCGCTGCGATCGGCGGGTTCGGCTACTGGTTCCTCTGGGCGCGCTACGAGACGACGCCCGACCTGCGCAGCGACACGCGAGCACAGGCGACGAGCGAGCTCGACCGCGCCCACCTCGACGCGACGTTCGGTGCCCCTGTCTACTCCGAGACCGTCCCGGCCGGCCGCGTCGTCACGACCGACCCCAGTGCGGGCAGCCGGATCCTCCCCCACCACACGGTCACGGTGACCCTGTCCAAGGGCCCCGAGCTTCACGACCTGCCAAACCTGCGCGGCAAGACGGTCGCCGAGGCGACCGACGCGCTGCGTGCGGTGAAGATGGTCGTCAGCCACCAGACCGGCAAGTGGTCGGAGACCGTCCCGGCCGGCCAGGTCCTGTGGACCGAGCCGCGGTTCGGCACCCCCGACGCCAAGAACCTGCCGATCAACACCGGTGTGGGCCTCGTGGTCAGCAAGGGCCGGCAGCCGATCAAGGTGACCAGCCGGGTCGGGCAGTCCGCCTCGGCGGCGGAGACGTACTGGACCAAGAAGGGCCTGAAGGTCGAGAAGTCGAGCGACTACTCCGACACCGTCAGCTCCGGCGACATCATCAGCCAGGACCCGACCTCGGCCACCCTGCACAAGGGCGACACGATCACGATCGTGGTGTCCAAGGGGCCGCCGTACGTCACGGTCCCCTCGGTCTGGGGCAAGACCACCTCCGACGCCACCAGCGTCCTCGAGCGGCTGGGGCTGCACGTCCGGGTCGCGCACTCGTCGTTCTGGGTCGGCGCCGGTCGGGCCGTGAACACCGACCCGGCCTCCGGCCAGTCGATCCGCAAGGGCTCCACCATCACCGTCTACATCGTCTGATGCAGGTCCCGGTCAGGCGTCCCGTGGGGACGCACGTCCCCGTGGGCAAGAACCTGGTCCAGGGCGCCTTCCGCAACGCCCTCGACCTCGGCTGCGAGGCGGTCCAGGTCTTCGTCGGCAACCCGCGCGGCTGGGCGCTGTCCGCGGGCGACCCGCGCATCGACGCGCAGTTCCGCGAGGCGACGGCCGAGGCGGGCATGCGGGTCCTCATCCACACGCCGTACCTCGTCAACCTCGGCAGCCCCACGCCGTCCACCTATGAGAACTCGGTCTCCGTGACCGCCCACAACCTGATGCGGGGCGTGCAGATCGGCGCCGAGGGCGTCGTCCTCCACACCGGCTCGTACGTCGACCCCGACGGCGGGCCCGATCGGCACGCGGCCGCGCTCAGGCAGGTCCGCGAGGGGCTCCTGCCGGTCCTCGACGCGCTCGACGAGGACTCCCCCTGGCTGCTCCTCGAGCCGACGGCCGGCCAGGGCCGCTCGCTGTGCGCGGGCGTCGAGGACCTGGTCGACTACCTCGCCGCGCTCGAGCACCACCCCAAGGTCGGCATCTGCCTGGACACCTGCCACGTGTTCGCGGCCGGCGCTCCGCTCGACGAGCCCGGCGGCGCGACCGCCACCGTCGACCGGATCGTCGAGATCGCCGGCGCCGACCGGCTGCGGCTGATCCACGCCAACGACTCCAAGGACGTCCGCGGTGCGTTCAAGGATCGCCACGAGAAGATCGGCGCCGGTCACATCGGCGTCGACGCGTTCCGTGAGCTGTTCGCCCATCCGGCCACCGACGGCGTGCCGTTCGTCCTCGAGACGCCCGGCTCGCGCGACGCCGACGACCCCGACCTCGAGCTGCTCAAGCAGCTGCGTGCAGAGGTCGCGGGATAGGTCTGGATTTCGGCTCTGCCGCGGCGCACCATGGAGACTTGGGGGTCACCCGAGGAGCCCAGCCATGGCAGGTCACATCATCTACACCCACAGCACCATCCCGGCCCCGCCGGAGACGGTCTGGGACGTCATCACCGACGTCGCCCACGCCGACACGGTCCTGCGCAGCGTCACCGACGCCGAGGTCGGTCCCGACGCGACGTACACCGTCGGCACCACCTGGCGCGAGAAGCGCAACGTCTTCGGCCACCACGGCGCCGAGGAGCTGCACGTCGTGGAGTGCGAGCCGCCGCGGCGCGCACTGGTCGAGGCGGAGGCCGGCACCGACGTCATCCGCACCGCCTACCGGCTCACCCCGGCCGACGAGAACGGCTCGACGACACGGCTGGCGATGACCACCACGATCGACATGAAGCGGCGCACCGGCGTCTCCCGCGCGATGTGGAAGATGTTCGGCAACCACACCTTCGAGCACACCCGCAAGGTGCTCGAGCACGACCTCGAGGACATCGAGGCGGAGGCCGTACGCCGTACCGCCCGCTGAGGCCCGTCTCGCATCCGACCGCGGACTCGGGCACACTGGCCCGCGTCATGAACTACTGCTCGAGCTGCGGACACGCCCTGGGGGTCGGTCGCTTCTGCACCAACTGCGGGACCCCGGTCCCCGGTCGCCACCCCGACGCCGCCGCGAGCACCCCCGCGCCGCCGGCCGCACCCCCGTCGCCGCCGGCCTCGCCGTCGCCGCCGGCGCCGCCGGCGAACGGCCTGCCGTCCGCACCGCGCTACCCGTTGTACGCCGACTCGCCACTCGGCCAGATCCCCACGGCGCCGCCCGCGCAGCCCGCCACCGCGCCCGTCCCGCCGGTGCTGCCTCCGCCGCCGGCACCGCAGCCGCCCGCCCCGGCGTACGCCTCGGAGCCCGGCCGCAACCGCCGCGGCCCGCTCGTCCTGGCGGCTCTGCTCGCGCTGGTCGTGGTCGTCGCCGCCATCGTCGCCGTCAAGCTGCTCAGCTCGGACGGCTCCGACAAGGTCGCCGACACCGCCCGGCCGAAGCACCACGCCACGGCGAGGACCGTCCACACCCCGTCCACGCGGCCGTCCGAGATCAACCGCGGCCCCGGCAGCGACCTGACCGGGGACATCGACGATATCCAGGTCCCCGGCACCGCCACCCCCAGCACCGACCTGCGCGGCCGGCCGGTCACCTTCGGCGCCGCCCACCTGATCGATGGCGACCCGCAGACCGCCTGGCGGATCGACGGCGACGCCGCCGGCAAGTCGCTGACCATCACGTTCCCGCAGCCGGTCCAACTGACCTCGGTCGGGCTGATCAACGGCTACGCCAAGAAGTACCCCGGCTACAACGGCTACCTGCGCAACCGTCGCATCACCGAGGTCCGCTGGACGTTCGAGGACGGCTCGACCATCACCCAGGACCTCGCGAAGACCACCGCCCTGCAGACCACGGACGTGCACCCGGGCCCGACGTCGAGCGTCAAGCTGGAGATCGTCTCGACCGAGGCCACCCCCGGCCCGAACTACCGGCCCTTCACGGCCATCAGCGAGCTGGCGCTCGTCGGCTCAACGAGCTGAGATGAACTCCGCGACCTGGAACGCCATCTCCAGGGACTGGACCCGGTTCAGGCGCGGGTCGACGACCGACTCGTAGCGGTGCGCGAGGCCGTGCTCGTCGAGCTCCTCGCCGCCGCCGATGACCTCGGTGACGTCGTCGCCGGTGTTCTCCACCAGGATCCCGCCGGGCACCGTGCCGAGGCCGCGGTGCACCTCGAAGAAGCCCCGCACCTCGTCGAGGACGTCCTCGAAGCGGCGGGTCTTGTAGCCGGTGGAGGCCTCGAAGGTGTTGCCATGCATCGGGTCGCAGATCCACGCGACGTCGACACCCTCGGCGGTCACCTTCTCGACCAGCGGCGGCAGGCCGTCACGGACCTTGCCCGCACCGAAGCGGGTGATGAACGTCAGCCGCCCGGGCTCGTTCTCCGGGTTCAGCTTGGCAGCCAGGTCGAGCGCATCGTCGGCGGTGGCGTTGGGGCCGAGCTTGCAGCCGATCGGGTTGCGGATCGAGCGGAAGTACTCGACGTGGGCACCGTCGAGCTGACGGGTCCGCTCGCCGATCCAGACGAAGTGGCCCGAGACGTTGTACGGCGAGTCGGTGCGCGAGTCGATCCGCGTCATCGCGTGCTCGTACTCGAGAATCAGCGCCTCGTGGCTGGAGTAGAAGTCGACGCGGTGGAACTCGTCGGGGTTGGCGCCGATGGCCTGCATGAAGGTCAGCGCGCGCTCGATCTCGCCGGCCATCGCCTCGTAGCGGGCGCCCGCCGGGCTGTTGCGCACGAACTCGGAGTTCCACGCGTGGACCTGGCGGAGGTCGGCGTACCCACCGGTGGTGAAGGCGCGCACCAGGTTCAGCGTGGAGGCGCTGTGGTGGTAGACCTCGAGCAGGCGCTGCGGGTCGGGGATGCGCGACTCGGGGGTGAACTCGAAGCCGTTGACGGCGTCGCCGCGGTAGGCCGGCAGGGTCACTCCGTCGCGGGTCTCCATGTCGGAGCTGCGCGGCTTGGCGTACTGGCCCGCCAGGCGGCCGATCTTCACGACCGGGACCGAGGCGGCGTAGGTCAGCACGACCGCCATCTGCAGCAGCACACGCAGCTTGTTGCGGGTGTTGTCGGCGGTCGCGTCGACGAACGTCTCGGCGCAGTCACCGCCCTGGAGGATGAACGCCTCGCCCCGCGCGGCGGCCGCGATCTTCGCCTTGAGCTCGTCGCACTCACCCGCAAAGACCAGCGGCGGAAGGGTCCGCAGACGCTCGACGACGGCGGCCAGGGCCGCGGGGTCGGCGTACGTCGGCTGCTGGAGCGCGCCGATGGCGTGCAGCTGCTCGAGGGTGGGGACGGAACTCACAGGTCAAGGCTACCTTCGGCGCCTGACCTTCTCGATCGTGGCTCGGTCCGCAGATGGCGCTCTGGCAGGTCGCTGCTGGCCGGTGCGCCGCGTCGTCGACTGGCGGCCGTGCTTGTCCGACCGACTCCGCCGGAGTCCGCCGACAGCGAAAAGGTCCTCTGACCTGCACGTTTGGTCGAATCTTGCATTGAGAAACCGTTCGAACACATGTATGATGAAGGTACGAATCAAGCCTCATCTCTCGGGAGTCACCATGGCGACAGCATCGGTGTCAGAGCACCCGATGCTGCGTGCCGTCAACAGCTCGAGGCGGGCCTTCGCCGACGTCGCGTCAGTCGAGCCGGTCTACATGACACCGGGCGACAAGGCCACGGCGTTGCGAGGGCTGGCGGCGTTGAAGGCCCAAGTCGAAGAGGCCGAGATGCGGGTCCTCGCCGCCTCCGGTGACCTCGCTCAGGACACCGGTGCCCGCGACGCCGGGATGTGGCTGGCCCACGAGGCCCACCTGGATCCCCAGAGCGTGCGTGCCGAGCTGAAGCTGGCGGAAGCGATCGACGAGAAGTGGCACGTTGTGGCTGCCGGCATGCGAGCCGGCACGGTCAACCGTGCCCAGGCACAGGTCATCGTCACCGCACTGGAGAAGCTGCCCCCTGAGATCGACCAGGTCACCCGCCGCCGCGCGGAGAAGCACCTCATCGAGCTGGCCGGCCAGTTCGGTCCGCGTGAGCTGCGGACCCTGGGCGACCGGATTCTTTCGGTGGTCGCCCCCGAGATCGCGGACGAAGCCGACGCCAAGGCGTTGGAACGCGAGGAACAACGCGCCCGGGTGAGGACCTCGCTGCGGTTCAAGCGCCTCGGCGACGGCCTGACGCGGATCGTGGCGTTGGTGCCGGATGCAGTCGCCGCCCGGCTGGAGACGTACCTCGACGCCTTCTCCTCCCCGCGGCAGGACGCCGAACACGCACCCCGATCGCAGAAGCTGGGCCACGCGTTCTGCTCGCTGCTCGAGCACCTCGACCCCAAGCAGTTGCCCGACCACGGCGGCGACTCCACCACCGTCATGGTCACCGTGACGCTCGACGAACTGCGTCGCGACCTCGCCACCGCCGGCATCATCGGCTCGATGGAGGGCGACCTCCGCATCAGCGCCAACGAGGCCCGCCGGCTGGCCTGCACCGCGAAGATCATCCCCGTCGTCCTCGGCGGCAAGGGCGAGATCCTCAACCTCGGCCGAGCACGACGCCTCTACTCACCGGCCCAGCACAAGGCCCTCCGCCTGCGTGACAAGCAGTGCCGCGCCGAAGGCTGCTCGATCCCCGCCACCTGGTGCGAAGCACATCATTCACAACCCTGGTCCCGCGGCGGGAAGACCGACCTCGCTGACGGCGTCCTGCTCTGCAGCCATCACCACCACGTCGCCCACGACCCCCACATGACTCACGAGCTCACGTCGACGGGTGCCTGGCGGTTCCACCGACGGCCCTAGACATCGTGTGGATCTGGAGCCACCACGTGGCCACGAATCCACACGATGTGGCCGCCGAAGGCGCCCGCATCGCGTCGGCGCGAGCCAGCGAGCCAGCGCCACGTCGCCCACGACGCCACCGACCGGCGCCTGGCGATTCCACCGATGGCCCTGGACCAAGATCGTGGAGTCCCAGAGCCACCTGGCGACCCCAGAACTCCACGATGTCGAGCCAAGGCCCAACCAGTTGCCGATGGGGCCGCCGAAGGCGGCCGCATCGCGTCGGCGCGAGCGAAGCGAGCCGCCGACAACCGCGCCACCAGCGCGCCGCCAGGGACCCGCAGTCAAGGACGCCGAAGGCGCCGCGAAGCGGGCCGAGCGCAGCGAGGATCCTTGACGGCGGGGAGCGGCGCGCTAAGCGCGGCCGCCACACCGACCCGACAGGACCAACCCGGCTGGACCAACCCGCCAGCACCAACCCGGCAGAAGGGTTCAGCCGAGCCGATCCAACGCCGCCTGGGCACTGTCACGATCGGCGGTGGCGGTCCGGAGAGCGGCGGCGGTGCCGTCGCGGACCTCCTCGGCCTCGGCGAGGTCCTCGTCGAGGCCGTCGGACTCCTCCTCCAGCTCGGACAGGCGGCGGCGGAGCTCGTCGATCTCGGCCTGCAGCTGCAGCGATCGGGCCGAGAGACGGTCGACCTCGCTAGAAGCCGACGCGTGCTCCTCGGCGGCCTCCTCGAACGCGTCGGTCGCGGCAGCGAGCCGCTGCTCGGCCAGTGCTCGTGCCTTGGCCGTGCGATCGGGGTCCGGCACCAGGTGCAGGTCGGGACGGTGCGGCTCGGGGGCGGCCTGCGGGCTGGCGGCGAAGCCGAGAGCGTCCGGCAGCGCGACCGCTGCGACGATGACGTCGGGCGCGAGCGGCTCGATCCCGGTGGTCCGCAGACCGCGGACCAGGAGGCCGCTGCGCACGGCCCGGCCGCACTCGGCGTCGATCATGGCAGCGGTCAGCGTGTCCTCGACCTCGGCGGCGACCGCCTCGGTGACGCGATATCCCTCGTCCAGGGCGAGGCGACGTACGTGCTGGGTGACGGCGGCGGTGACCTGGCGGCGCTGCTTGGTGAGGGCGCGCAGCTCGCCGGCCGACATCGCCTGCTGCGCCTCGCGCAGGGCCGCGCCGACGGCGAGGAGCTGGTCGACCTGACCGGGTTCGCGGCGTACGAGCAGGTTGACCAGCCAGGCCGCGGTCGACGGCTTGCGCAACGCCTTCAGCCCGGCGGCGAGGTCGGTGCCCTTGGCGGCCTTGACCCGCGCGTCCCGCGCCGGAGTGAACTCGGCGAGCGGTACGGCGTACAGCTCGTCGGCGGCCTCCAGCAGGGCGTTCATGGGGCGAGTCTGCCCGACGGCACCCCTCCTGCGGCGGGCGGCACAGAACGCGACTGGTAAGCGAATGCTGCTCGTACTTAGCCTCGAGGCGTGAGCGTCGACCAGTCCCGCCAGACCATCCCGACCAGCCTGCGGCGTCTCGACGAGGCGCGCGAGCGACATGGCGCGTTCACCGACGCCTACCTCGCCGGGATGTGGCAGGGAGACCCGCTCGCCGACGCCTTCGTCGCGGACTTCGCGACCGTCGGCCACGGTCGGGCGATGCGGATGCTGCGCACCGCCTGCCGCGAGGGCATCGCGGCGGTGCCCGGCGCACCGGAGTCGCTGCAGGCCCTCATGGCCCAGGTGTACGCCGCCCCCGCGTGGCTGGACACAGCCGCCATCGAGGAGGCCAGCCGCTACACGTCGCGCTACTCGCTGGCGTCGGGGATCGTGCTGGGCGCGGCGTCCCTGGTCAGCGGCTACGCCAACTCGGTCGCCTCGCGCCCGCTGGAGATGACCGGGCGCTACATCGAGAACGCGGGCGCCCGCACCATCGAGGTGGGCTCGTGGCTGAAGGCCGTCAACCAGCCGGGTGGCCTGGAGCCGGGCTCCGAGGGCTTCGAGTTGACCGTCCGGGTGCGGATCATCCACGCGTTGGTCCGCGCTTCGCTCCGCGACCGTGACGACTGGGACCACGAGGCGTGGGGGCTGCCGATCTGCCAGTCCTACCTGGCCTACACGCTCGTCGAGTTCACCCTCATCCCGCTGCGGGGCATGCGGCGCATCGGGGCGCCGTACCTGCCCCCCGAGGAGGCCGCCGCCTACGCCCGCTGGCGCTGGCTCGGCCACCTGCTGGGCATCGAGGAGGCGCTGCTCCCCCGCGACGCGGCCGAGCAGGAGCGGCTCGAGTCGATCTACCTGCTGACCCGGCCGGTCACCGACGACTTCTGCCGCGCACTCGTCGCCGGCATCAACGCCGACTTCCTGGTGCCCGAGATCGAGGGGGTCCTGCCGACCGCGCTCGGCAACCAGGCGCCGCGGCTGGTGCACGCGCTGGAGCGGCTGTTCCTCGGCGACGAGATCGCCGACGAGCTCCAGGTGCCGCACACCCGGCTGACCCGCGTCCTCGCGACGGCAGGACCGATGCTGAAGCCGGGTCAACCACCTCCGCGACCGCAGCAGGAGGTCGCTGGAGCGGCGTACGGCCAAGGGCAAGGCCTACGAGGACGAGCAGGAGATCCGGCTGCGTAGCGAGTGGGGCGTCCAGCACGACCTGGTCGACGCCTCCCCCGCCGGCGATCGGCCGCACCCGGCCCGCGGGGAGTGAGTCAGTCGTCCAGGCCCTGCTCGATGACGTAGCGGGTCAGCTCGACCCGGTTGCGCAGCTGGAGCTTGCGCAGCGCGTTCTGGGTGTGGTTCTGGACGGTGCGGTGGGAGACGACCAGGATCTCGGCGATCTGGTGCGAGCCCATCCCCTTGGCGACCATCTTGAGGATCTCGGTCTCGCGCGGCGTCAGCTTCTCGCCGGGCGGCACGGAGGGGCCGTCGGCGGCGCGGTCGATCCGGCGGAACTCCCCGAGCACCATGGCAGCCAGGCCGGGAGTGAAGACGCTGTCGCCCGCGGCGACCTTGGTGACCGCGTCGACCAGCTCGGCGCCGGAGGCCGACTTGACCAGGTAGCCCGTCGCGCCGGCCTTGACCGCCTCCAGCACGTCGTCCTGCTCGCCCGACGCGCTGAGGATCAGCACCCGCGCGCTCGGGTCGTCCTGGAGCACCTTCGCGGTCACCTCGACGCCGTTGGGACCGGGGATCTGCAGGTCCAGGACGACCACGTCGGGTCGGGCGGCCGGGAAGCGGGCGATGGCGTCGTCGCCGTTCGATGCCGTCGCCACGACGTCGAAGCCTGCGGCGGCCAGGTCGCGCTCGACCGCCTCGCGCCACATGGGGTGGTCATCGACCACCATCACCCGGATCGGCTCGCTCATGGGTGGAGCGTAGGCGCTGACCGCTCAGAGGCGGTGGAACCGGCCGCGGTGGTGCAGGAGCAGGTCGGTGGGCTCGCCGATCTCGACGTGCGCGATCCGGCAGCGGACCTCGACCGACCACCCGACCTCACGGGTGTCGACGAGCTCGACCCCTGCCCACGTCGTCGCCGACCCGAGCCGCGGTCCCCACGCGGTGTCCTCGAACGGCGCCTGCCGGAACGGGCCGCCGGGCGCGGGCGCGGTCCCGGCGAAGGCCTCGGCCAGGCCGCGGTCCTCCCAGGTGAGGGGTACGACGAGAGCCCGACCGGTCGAGACGAGGGCGTCGTGGAGGTCGGAGTCGGGATCGAGGAGTGCGAGCGCGTGCGCCTCGGCGCCGAGCGCGACCATCACCGAGGACACGGTCAGCCCGGCGGCCTCGGCATCCGCACCCTCACGTGAACCGGCCGTCCACAGCGTGACGCCGCCGCCGATCCGGCCGCGGAAGCGGCGTACGGGATCCGACTCGGTGGGGAACGGGTGGCCGGAGTGGATGGTCATGGACGCTCCTTGGGTACGACGATCTCCCACTCGGTGCCATGGGGACCGGTGGTCAGCTCGGCCGTGCCGCCGAGGTCGGCGATGCGACCCCGGATCGACCCGGAGACGCCCAGGCGGCCGCCGGCCTCGGCTATCTCGAGGCGACCCTCGGGGATGCCGGGTCCTTCGTCGCGCACGGAGAGCCCGACGACGTCGCCGAGGTCCTCGAGGAACACCCAGGCACGCGCGTTCTCGCCGACGTGGGTGCGGATGTTGTCCAGGCACGCCGAGACCGCGGCGAGGATCTCGTCCATCCGGTCGACGGGCATCGTCACGGCGCCCGCCGGCAGGGCGACCTCGACCCCGGGCCGCCCGGACAGCGCACTGAGCGCGGTCACCAGGTCGCCGTCGCCCACCACGACGGGCGCTGGGTTCTGCACGCGGATGAGCGAGCGCAGCGACGCCTCCTGCTCCCCCGCCAACCGGCCGAGGTCCGCGTCGCCGCCGGGCTCACCTCCGCGACGCTGGGCCAGCGCCAGCACCTGGAGCACGCCGTCGTGGACGGCCCGCGCGAGACGGGCCCGCTCCGACGCGGCCGCCAGCTCGCGCTGCGCCCGATCACGCTCGTCGGCCATCCGCTCGAGGGATCCGCACAGGAAGCCGAAGATCGCGCCGGCCATCATCAGCAGGAAGGTGTTGCCCCAGTCGGTCTGGTCGCGGTGGTCACGGGCCAGCAGGTCGGCGGCGCCGATCAGCGCACCCGCACCCAGGCCACCGGGCCACCCGAACCGGATCGCCCACGCCACCAGTGCGGCGATGATCCAGTAGCTCGGAACGCTCGCATCGAAGTGCGGCCCACGGACGAACGGCGTGGAGGCAAGCGCCGCGACCGCGGCCACCAGGTCGACAAGGAGCAGGAGCAGCAGACGCCGCTCGGGGGCGGCGTACAGGTAGATCGCGGCCAGGGACCAGAGGACCATCAGGGCCACACAGGCCCAGCCGGCGACGGGATGGCTGAAGTCGTGACGTCGGGCGTTGACCGCCACCGCCCAGATCGTCACGGCGATCCGGACGTAGGCCAGCGCGCGGAACATCCGGCTCTCGATCTCGAGAGCCGCCGGACCGCGCGCCAGGCTCAGGACGCGATCCGCTCGTCGCCCTCGCCCTTGCCGGACTTCTTGGCGTCGGCGGCGTAGGTGTCCTTGACGTAGTCCTGGCGGCAGAGCTTCTGGATCTCGTCCATGATCTGGTCGGTGATCATCCGGAGGACCTCGCGGTCGTTCTCCTGACCGCGGTACGCCGAGAAGTCCATCGGCTCGCCGAAGCTCAACGTCGGGCGATGCACCTTGCCGAACTTCTTGCCGTTCGGCGCGATGATGTCGGTGCCGATCACGCCGACGGGCACGACGGGCGCGCCGCTCTCGATGGCGAGCTTCGCCACGCCGACCTTGCCCTTGTACAGCCGGCCGTCGTGCGAGCGCGTGCCCTCGGGGTAGATGCCGAACAGGGCGCCCTCGGCGAGCACGCCCTTGGCGGAGATCAGCGCGCCCTCGGCGGCATTGGCGCCGGAGCGGTCGATCGGGATGTTGCCGGTGCTCGTGAAGAAGAAGCGGGAGAACGCACCCTTGATCCCCGTGCCGGTGAAGTACTCCGCCTTCGCGACGAAGCGCACCATGCGCGGCATCTCGAGCGCGAGGAAGAGCCAGTCCATGTAGGACAGGTGGTTGCTGGCCAGGATGACCGGGCCGGAGGCAGGCACGTTCTTCTTGCCGCTGGTCTTGGGCCGGAAGACGACCTTGAGGAACGGGCCGAGCGCGACGTACTTCAAGAACGTGTACACATCCTCATCTTAGGGGTTGTGAGACGACCGGCCGATGGCACGGCAGAATCGTGGGCGTGAACGAACCCGAGGTCCTCGCCAGCGCCCAGCCTCTCCACGTCGTGGCCCGTCCCGAGCTGACCGGCGGGCGCCGCATCGGCGTGCTGCTGAGCCACGGCTTCACCGGCTCGCCGGCCTCGATGCGGCCGTGGGGCGAGCACCTCGGCTCGCTGGGGTACGGCGTCCTGACGCCCCGCCTGCCGGGCCACGGCACGACGTGGCAGGACCTCAACACCCGCACGTGGGCCGACTGGAACACCCACCTCACCCGCGAGTTCGACGCGTTCCGCGCCGAGCACGACGCGGTCGTCATCGGTGGGTTGTCGATGGGTGGCGCCCAGGTGCTGCAGCTGGCCGCCGACCGCGCCGACCAGATCGCCGGCGTGATGGTGGTCAACCCGGCCGTCGCGACCAAGCGCCTCGACGTCAAGCTGCTGCCGGTGATCAAGCACCTGGTCAAGTCGTTCCCCGGCATCGCCGACGACATCGCCAAGCCCGACACCAGCGAGTACGGCTACACCCGCACCCCGCTGAAGGCCACCCACTCGATGATGCAGGCGTGGCCCGCGCTGATCGCCGCGCTGCCGCGGGTCACCGCTCCCCTGCTCTACTTCCGCTCCGACGTCGACAACGTCGTGGACGCCTCCTCCGAGCCGATCATCTGGAACGGTGTCGCCTCGACCGACAAGACCCGCGTGGCGCTGCCCGACTCGCTGCACGTCGCCACGCTCGACAACGACCTGCCGCTGATCTGCTCGCAGTCGGCCGCTTTCGTCGCACGCGTAACCTCGGACGCGTGAGCGAGCACCCGCCGGAGGAGCCCGTCGACACCGACGCCGCCTGGCGCGACATCGTCGACAACTACGGCGATCGCGCGGTCGTCGCCCCGGAGGAGTACGTCGAGCCCGACGAGCCGCGCGTGGTCAGGGGCCCCGACGAGCCGGTCGCGCCGGCCGAGCGCGAGGCGCCGGACTGGGACGACGAGGACGAGGACGGCTTCGTCCCGCCCGCGCCTCCGCCGGTCCCTGCGACCACACCCGTCCGCTACGCGGCCTGGGTCGGCGTCCTCGGCGTACCCGCCGTGGTGCTGGTCCTGATGATCGCGGGCATCAGCCTGCCGTCGATCCTCGACTGGTTGCTGGTCGCGGGCTTCATCGGCGGCTTCGGCTACCTCGTCGCCACCATGCCGCGAGAGCCCCGCGACCCCTGGGACGACGGCTCGCGCGTCTAGCGACCGTCGCGCGCCAGCAGCGCGGCGCCGATCGCGCCGGCCTCGGGCCCGAGCTCGACCGGCACGATCGCGGGGATGCGACGGTGGCCCGCGCCCTGGACGGAGTCGGCCAACGCTTCGCGCGCCGGGTCGAGCAGCAGGTCGCCGACGGCGGAGACACCGCCGCCGATCATCACCAGCTCGGGGTCGAAGGCACCGACCAGGCCGGCCAGCCCGACGCCGAGCCAGGTGCCGACGCTGGCGATCGCCTGCCGGGCGACGTCGTCGCCACCACGGGCGAGGCGGCCGACCTCGCGGCCGTCGAGATGACGGCCGATCGCCACGCGCATCACCCGCTCGAGCGCACGACCGGAGCAGTACTGCTCCCAGCAGCCGTGCAGCCCGCACTCGCAGCGCAGGCCGTCGGGCACGACCTGCATGTGCCCGAACTCCCCCGCCATCCCCTGGCTGCCGCGGAAGACCTGCCCGCCCACGACCAGCGCGCCGCCGATCCCGGTGCCGAGGGTCACCAGGATCGCGTCGCGCGTACCGCGGCCGGCGCCCATCTGGAGCTCGGCGTACGCCGCGCAGTGGGCGTCGTTGTCGAGGACGACCGGGGTGCCGAGCCGCTTCTCGAGGTTGGCGCGAACGGGCTCGTCGCGCCAGGGCAGGTGGGCGCAGAACCGCACCCGCTCGCCCGCGGCGTCGACCAGCCCGGCGCTCGAGATGCCGACCGCGGTCGGCTCGATGCCTCCGGCGGCCTGCCGTACGGCGGCCACCAGCGCTCGTTCGACGTCCTCACCGGGCACGTCGCGGCCGGGCATCGGGACGGTCGCGCTGGCGACCATCCCGCCCTCGGGGTCGATCGCCACGGCCAGCACCTTGGTGCCGCCGACGTCGACGCCGACGTACGTCGCACTCACGCGCGGGTGGTCCGGGCGAGGTCGGCCGCGCCGATCACCCCGGCGTCGTTCCCGAGCTCGGCGTGCACGATCGGCGCCTCGGGCCGGTGGCCTCGGCCGGTCAGCTCGGCGCGGAACGCGGCCCGCGCGGGCTCGAGGACCAGGTCACCCGCCTCGCCCACTCCCCCGCCGACCACGATCAGCGCCGGGTCGAGGACGGCGACCAGCGAGGCGAGACCGTGGCCGATCCACCGGCCGATCTCGGCGTACTGCTCGATCGCGAAGGGGTCGCCCGCCTGGGCCCGGCGCATCACCTCGGGGCCGGTCAGGCTCGGGTCGCCGGAGGCCGCACGGGCGTTGCGGACCAGCGCGGTGCCGGAGGCGTACATCTCCAGGCAGCCACGGTTGCCGCAGCCGCACAGGTGCCCGTCGGGCACGACACAGAGGTGACCGACCTCGGCGCCCGCGCCGTACGCCCCCCGCAGCAGGCGGCCATCGATGACGACGCCGCCACCGACACCCGTGCCGAGGGTGATCATCAGCTGGTCGTCGGCATCTCGGCCGGCCCCGTGGCGGAACTCACCCCACGCGGCGGCGTTGGCGTCGTTCTCGACCACGACGGGCAGGCCGACGAGGTCGGCCAGGTCGGAGCCGAGCGGCTCGTCGCGCCAGGCGATGTTCGGCGCGAAGCGGACCGTGGACCGGTCACGGTCGACGAACCCGGCCGCGGCCACTCCGACGGCCCGGATCGGGTGCTGGGCGGCGAGGGAGCCGACCAGCTCGGCGACCGCGCGCTTGAGCGCGGCCGGGTCGACCGCCGGCGACTCGATCCGGTCCGCGGCGAGGATCTCGCCGTCGGCCGACACCACGGCACCGGCGATCTTGGTGCCGCCGATGTCGATGCCGCAGGTCGCCGCCGTCATGTGCTCAGGCGTCGCCGTCGGGGTTGTCGAGGTCGATCCGCTCGACCTCGGCCCCGCGCGGGCTGCTGCCCTGGGCGCCCTCCGGCGGCGGGATGGTCTCCATCAGGCCCATGGCGGCCTGGAGCAGGGAGGTCGCGGCGGTGTAGAGGTGGGCCTTGACCTCGGGCGTCGTCGAGCGAACGAGGTGGACGGTGCGGCAGATCGGGCAGTACTGGCACTCGGCGCTGTCGGTCGCGAGGTGCTCGTTGACGTTCTTGGCGAAGCCGGCCGCGTGGCCGGCCATCGAGCCGAGACCGCCCACGGAGTCGCCGCTGTGCTGCTTGGCGACGTCCGCGAGCGCGCCGAAGAGCTTGGCGGCCTCCTCGCCGAGGCTGCCGACATCGGGTGCCCCGTGGGTCCCACCGGGGTGCTGGTCGTCGCTCATCGTCCACCAGTTTCGGGCTCGCGGAACCTGACCCGCAACTCGCCGTTCGTCACACCGGCACCCGCCACCCGCAGCCGGGACAGCCCCGCAGGCAGGGTGAGCAGCCGGCGGTGTGACCCGACCGTCACCACGAGCTCGTCGCCGTTGCGCGCCAGGTCGACCTGCTCACGGCGTACGAACGGCAGGGAGAGGTGCAGCACCGCGTCGCCGTCGTCGGTCCTGCTGACCGTCAGGGGCCCGGGCCCCTCCGGGCTGGCGACCGGGTCGGCGCCGGCGTACACCTCCGCGGCGAAGGCCGCCAGGGCAGGTACGCCGACGGGCTCGCCCGGCTGGTAGAGCCCGCGCCCGATCGGCAGCCCTGCGAAGGACTCCTCGACGGCCTCGAGCACCCCGCGCTGCGCCTCGACCCAGCCGGTGCGCCACGGATCGGCGTCCGGGTCGACGGCCGGGAAGATGCGGTTGGCGACCACGCCGTCGACGCGGTAGCCGAACAGGCAGAGCGAGGTGTAGGCGCGTCGCGCCTCGGCGAGGACCACCCGCTCGGGCGTCAGGACCAGGCGCACGGAGGCGTCCGGACCCGACAGCAGGGCGTGGACCTCGTCCAGCTCGGCGTGCAGGCGCGTGATCGCGTCGAAGACCGAGTCCTCGGGCATGGGTACGCCGGCCGCGCGGGTGAGCACCGGCTTGAGGACCTTCACCAGGCGCCGCTGGATCGGGAGCAGCCGCTCGATGTACCAGCCGAGCGCCTCGGGCAGCGCCAGCAGGCGCAGGGTCTCGGCGGTCGGGGCGCAGTCGATGACGATGACGTCCCACTCGCCGGAACGGGCGTGCAGGCGCAGCTCGAGGAGCGCGAGCACCTCCTCGGCGCCCGGGATGACCGTCATCTCCTCGGCCGCGACCGGCTCCATGCCGGCGGCGTCGAGGACCGAGAGCAGGTAGCGCTGGATGTCGGCCCACGACTGCTCGAAGCGCTTCTGCGCGTCGACCTGGAGCAGGAACAGGTGCGGAGCCAGCTCGGTCGGCTCGCTCGCGGTGACGCCGACGGCGTACGCGTCGGACAGGGAGTGCGCGGCGTCGGTCGAGATGACGAGCGTGCGCAGGCCCTGGGAGGCCGCGAGGGCGGCGGTCCCGGCGGCGACCGTGGACTTGCCGACGCCGCCCTTGCCGGTGAAGAGGATGATCCTCACGGGGTGTGGCGCCTCAGGCGCCGGTCTCGACGCGCTTCTTGAGGCCCTTGAGCGCGGTGTCGATGAGGATCTTCTCGCCGCGGCGCTTGAGCATGCCGATCAGCGGGATGGCCAGCTCGAGCGCCAGGCGGTAGGTGACCTCGGTGGAGCCGTTGCCCAGCTCGCGCAGGACGTAGGCGCCGTCGAGCGCACGGAGCATCTTGCCCTCGGCCAGGGTCCAGGTGACCTCGGTGTCGTCGGACCAGACGTAGGCGAGGGTGTACTCGTCCTTGATCGGAGGTACGTCGAGCGCGAAGAACACCTCGCGGGCACGACCGCCCTGCTCGGTCTCGGGGTACGACGAGCGCACCTCGGCACGGATGACGCCCTTGGCCCAGCGGGGGTACGCCGCGAAGTCCGCGATCACCGCCATCACCTGGGCAGCCGGGGCGTCGACGACGATCGACGAGGACGTCTGTTCGGCCATGCGTGCAGGCTATCGTGCGACCCGTGCGCGAGTACTCCACCCCGCCGACCGTGGCCGTCGCCGACACGGGCAACCTGACCGATGACGTCGTCGTGAACGCGGCCGAGGCTCCTGAGGCGGTCGTCTTCCGGCGTACGACGGCCGACGGATGGGTCGATGTCACCGCTGCGGCGTTCCACGACGAGGTCCGAGCGGTCGCCAAGGGGCTGATCGCGGCCGGCGTCGGTGCCGGCGATCGCGTCGCCCTGATGTCGCGCACGCGCTACGAGTGGACCCTGCTGGACTACGCGATCTGGTTCGCGGGCGCGATCACCGTGCCGATCTACGAGTCGTCCTCGGCCGAGCAGATCGAGTGGATCGTCTCCGACTCGGGTGCTGTCGCGATGGTGGTCGAGGACGAGGCGATGGCTGCCCGGCTGGACGGCGTACGAGCCTCGCGGCCGGGGCTGGCGCACGTGTGGTCCTTCGCCGACGCGGCCGTGACCGTGCTGTCGGGCCTCGGGGCAGGGATCTCCGACGACGAGGTCGAGGACCGTCGGGCGGTGGCGCTGCCGAGCGACGTCGCGACGCTGATCTACACGTCCGGGACGACCGGCCGGCCGAAGGGCTGCCGGGTCACCCACGGGAACCTGATGTGCGAGATCGGGGTCGCGGTCTCCTCGCTGGAGGCGCTGTTCGAGGGGTCGGGCGCACGGACCGTGCTGTTCCTGCCGTTGGCGCACGTGTTCGCGCGGATCATCCAGATCGGCTGCGTGCGGACGCGGACCACGCTGGCCCACACCTCCGACATCAAGAACCTGCTCGCGACGTTCCGCGAGCTCGAGCCGACGTTCATCCTCGCCGTGCCGAGGATCTTCGAGAAGGTGTTCAACACCGCCTCGCAGCAGGCCGCCGCCGACGGCAAGGGGCGTGCGTTCAACCGTGCGGTGAAGGTCGCGATCGACCACTCCCGTGCGCTCGAGGCGGGCCGGGTCCCGCTGCGTCTGCGCGGCGAGCACGCGGTGTTCGAGCGGCTCGTCTACTCGCGCCTGCGGGAGGCGCTCGGCGGCTCCTGCGCCTTCGCCATCTCGGGCGGTGCTCCGCTAGGTGACCGGCTCGGGCACTTCTACCGAGGAGCCGGGGTCACCGTCCTCGAGGGCTACGGCCTGACCGAGACCACCGGCGCGCTGACCGTGAACCTCCCGGACGCCCAGAAGGTCGGCACCGTCGGCCGGCCGCTGCCCGGGACCGGCGTACGCGTCACCGACGACGGCGAGCTCGCCTTCCGCGGCGGCCAGGTCTTCGCGGGCTACTGGAACAACGCGGCTGCGACCGCCGAGGCGGTGGGCGACGGCGGCTGGTTCCACACCGGCGACGTCGGCGAGGTCGACGACGAGGGCTTCGTGCGGATCACCGGCCGCAAGAAGGAGATCCTGGTGACGGCCGGCGGCAAGAACGTCGCCCCCGCCGTGCTGGAGGACCGCGTCCGCGCGCATCCCCTGGTCTCGCAGTGCCTGGTGGTCGGCGACGGCCAGCCGTTCATCGCCGCCCTGGTGACGCTGGACGCCGAGGCGCTGCCGGCGTGGGCCTCCGCTCGGGGCAAGTCGTCGGCCGCGGCCGACCTCGTCGACGACGCGGACCTCCTGGCCGAGATCCAGTCCGCCGTCGACGACGCCAACCTCGCCGTGTCCAAGGCCGAGTCGATCCGCAAGTTCACCGTCCTCCCGTCCGACTGGACCGAGGACGCCGGCCAGGTCACCCCGAGCCTCAAGCTCAAGCGGAACGTCGTCATGCGCCAGTGCCGCGTCGAGATCGCGGACCTGTACGCCTGAGGGGCGGCGCGGGGAAGAAGTAACACGTCGTTCGCCGGTCTACCGCCCGGCTTTCCGCTCTTCCACGCCGTCACGACAGCGTGGAAGAGCCTCCAACGACGTGGAGGACCTTCGGACAACGTGTTACTCGCGCGCCCGTCTCGCGGGCCGTGACGTTCCCACCAGCCCCACCAGCAACGTGATGGACCGACAGTCATCCACAGGCGCCCCGCCGACGAACGCTCTCCACAAGGCGAGTCGCGACGCGGTCCGACCGTCGGCGCGCACGCCGAGGGTCAAGGACATGAATCACAAGGTGCGGGCTCGCATGGCGACCCAGAACGGACTGATCACTCGACGGCAGGCGATCGACCTCGGCATGACGACCGACCAGATCGATCGGCTGCGACGCCGCCGCGCGTGGGTCGCCGTCCAACCAGGCGTGTACGCCGAAGCGGCGTACCTCGCGCAGGTGCGTGCGCATGCCGACCGCCGGCTGGTCATCGATCGGGCCGCCAGCCTCCGAGTGGGCTTTCCGCATGTCATGAGTCATCACTCGGCGGCCTACGAGCTGGGGTTGGAAGTCCTGCACGAGCCACGGCCGATCACGCGGATCACCAGGCCCGGCCTCGTCGGCACCCACCATCGGCGGCGGATCGTGCACCACCTCGCGCCGTATGACGAGTCGGACGTGGTCGACATCAACGGCAGGCGCGTCCTCAGCGCGGCGCGTGCAGCCGCCGACATCGCGCGCGAGCACGGATTCCAGCAAGGCTTGGTCGCGGCGGACTCCGCCTTCCGCGCCGGCGCCACAGCGCGAGAGCTCGACCTGGTGATCGCGCGGATGGCGCACTGGCCCAACGTGACGGTCGTTCGCGACGTCCGCGATTCCGCCTCGGACGACACCGACAGCATCGGCGAGACCCTGTCCCGCGACCTGGTCACCAGCCTCGGCTACGGCGTACCGCAGGTCCAGTTCGGCCTGGCGGCCGATGGCCAGGTTGCCTGGTGCGACCTGCGGCTCGGGCGCCACATCATCGAGTTCAACAGGGCCGTCAAGCTCCTGCCTGTCGAACAGGGCGGATTCTCCTCCGACCCGATGGAGTCGATCTTCAGTGCCAAGCGGCGCCAGGACTTCGTGTGCGGCTTCAAGCTCGGTATGTCCCATCTCGAGTGGCACGACGTGTTCGGCGCAGGCATTCCGGCCGCCCGCGAGCGGGTACGCCGCGAGTACCTCGACACCTGCTCTCGTTTCGGTACCGACGTCTCCGACCTCGGACGGTTCATGCCGCGACTCCCCCGTCGGCGACCGACTGGCCAGTCGAGGGCTGCCTGATCCTCCGTCTCACGTGGCCGCGAGCGGCCGGTTCCCGTCACGCGCCAAGTAACACGCCGTCCATCGGTCTGTCGCCCCATTCTCCGCTCTTCCACGTCGTCACGACAGCGTGGAAGAGCCTCGAACGACGTGGAAGACGCTCGAACAACGTGTTACTCAAGCCCGACCGACCAACCCACCGAACCGCCCCCAACCCCCGACAACCCCACCCTCGGACAGTCCCCGTAGTCCCAAAGGACCACCCCCAGAAAGCGACCGATCAGAAAGGTCGCACAAGGGTCCCGACACCCGTTCTCCGTCACTAGCCTCGGGCCATCGCAGGCCTCGAGAACGAGCCTGCACCCACGGATTTTTCCGCAAGTGTTGGAGGCAAGTCATGGATCGTCGCAGGCTTCTGCTCGTCGTCGCCGCGGTCGTCGCGGTCCTCGGGGTGCTGCTGGTGTTCGTCTACGCCAAGGGCGCGGAGAGCCGGGCGGCGAAGAAGTTCGACACCGTCGAGGTCATCACGGCCAGCCAGGAGCTGCAGCCGGGCGAGAGCTTCGACGACGCCCAGAAGTCCGGGAAGATCCGGCTCACCCCGGTGACACGCAACCAGCTGCTGTCCGGCGCGACCGCCGACTCGGACGGGTTCCGCGGCAAGGTCGCCCTCACCACGATCTACCCGAACGAGCAGATCATCCCGACGAAGTTCGGCGGCGCCGACGAGGTCGAGGCCCGGGCGAACCTGCCGATCCCCGAGGGCAAGATCGCGATCTCGATCCTGATCAAGGACGACGGGTTCCGGGTCGGCACCTTCGTGGCTCCCGGGTCCACGGTCGCCGTGTTCAGCACGCAGGACGGGACCTTCAGCCGGGTGCTGCTCCCGCGCGCGCTGGTGCTGGGCTTCGGCCAGTCCTCGAACGCCGACAACGCCGGCACCAACTCGACCACCGCCCAGCGCAGCAGCGACCCCGACCTCCCGTACCTCGTGACCATCGCCGTCACGCAGAAGGAGGCCGAGCAGGTGCGCCTCGCGGGCACGATCAGCACGCTGTCGATCGGCATCCTCAACCGCACCAGCCACGTGACGGCCGACTCGGGCACCGGCACCGGCAGCCTGTTCGGGAAGAACTGATCATGCCGATCCTCGTCGAGACCGACCCGGGCAACCTCGCCCGCCTGCAACCCAGCATGCCGCCGGGATCCCAGGCCGTCACCGGCCTGGACCCGATGGTCGCCTGGCTCGACCAGCACTCCGACGAGTACGTCGTGGCGCTCGGCCCGAGCATCTCCCTCGAGCACGCCCTGGCGATCTCCGAGGACCTGCGCATCCAGCGCCCGACGGTGAGCGTGGTCCTGGTCCGCGACCACCTCGACACCGACATCCTCACCCGCGCCATGCAGGCAGGCGTCCGGGACGTCGTCACGACGTACGACGACAAGGGGCTCACCAAGGCCGTCGAGCGGGCGCACCAGCTGTACGCCGCGCTGCGCGGCCCCGGCGGCGCACGCAACCAGGGCCGCATCGTCACGGTCTTCTCCCCCAAGGGCGGCGTCGGCAAGACCACGACCTCGGTGAACCTGGCCCTGACGCTGTCCGACCGGGGCGCGCGCAAGGTCTGCCTGGTCGACATGGACCTCGCCTTCGGCGACGTCGCGATCACCATGCAGCTCTTCCCGACCCACTCCATCGAGCAGGCCGTCGGCTCGGAGGACTCCGTCGACCTGGCGATGCTCGAGAGCCTGCTGACCCGTCACGAGTCGAGCCTCAGCGTGCTGGCGGCGCCGGCCCACCCGGACGTGCGCGAGCGGGTCAGCCCGCTGCTGATCTCGCGCATCCTGCGCGCCCTCAAGGACGGCTTCGACTACATCGTGGTCGACACCTCGCCGTCCTTCGACGACGCCACTCTGACCGCCCTGGACGAGACCGACGAGTGCGTCATCGTCGCCACGCTCGACGTACCGACCCTCAAGAACGTCAAGGTCGCGCTTGAGACCATGGACATGCTCAGCATCGCCCGCGGCCACCGGCACCTGCTGCTCAACCGCGCGGACGCCGAGGTCGGCATCAGCATCGAGAAGGTCGAGACCATCCTCGGGATGCCGGTCGCCGCGCAGATGGCGACCGCCGTCGAGATCGCCGCGTCCACCAACACCGGTACGCCGATCGTGGCCGACAAGCCCGGGCACGCCGCGAGCGTGGCGTACGCCGAGCTCGCAGCGGCCGTCACCGGCGAGCCGATCACCGCGGGTGCGCCGTACGCCGCCGCCTCGGCCGGCGCCGAGCAGCCCGACCACCGCAACCGCGGCCTCTTCCGCCGCGGAAGGAGCTGAGATGAGCAGCCTGTCGGAGCGCCTGGAGGCCGCCCGCCGCGAGGCGCGCGAGGCCACCGGACGCCACAACGCGGAGGAGCCGACGGCACCCGCGCCCGCTCCCGCGGCGATCGACCCGCTGACCGCGTCGTACTCCGACGTGCTCCTCGCCCAGACCCCGGAGCCGGCGCCCTCTGCGCCGACAATGGCGCCGGCTCCGGCCCCGCCCGCTGCAGCCGCGCGGGTCGCGTCCGCCACGCCCGCGCCGCCTGCGACGCCCGGCCCGCTCGGCGCCCGGACCGCGACCGCGGCCGCGACCGGCGACAACCGCTCGGCCCAGCGCCTGGCGCTCGCCAACCACGAGCAGGACCGGCTCGAGGACCTCAAGATCAGCGTGCACACGGAGCTGCTCAAGCAGCTCGGTCCGCACCTGTACGACGCCGACATGGACCAGAACGAGCTGGACCAGCGGGTCCGCAGCGTCCTGTCCGAGGTGCTCGGTTCCCAGGACCGTCCGCTGAGCACCGCGGACCGCGCCCGGGTGACGAGCGAGATCAGCGACGACATCCTCGGCTACGGCCCGATCGATCCCTTCCTGCGCGACCCGGACGTCTCGGAGGTCATGGTCAACGGCCACGACAGCGTGTGGCTGGAGAAGAGCGGCCGGCTGGTCAAGTCCGACGCGCACTTCGCCGACGAGGCCCACCTGCGCCGCACGATCGACAAGATCGTGTCCCGGATCGGCCGCCGCGTCGACGAGTCCAGCCCGATGGTCGACGCCCGCCTCCCCGACGGCAGCCGCGTCAACGCGATCGTCCCGCCGTTGGCGATCGACGGCTCGGCACTGACCATCCGGAAGTTCTCCGCCGACCCGCTGACCGTCCAGGACCTGATGAGCTTCGGGTCGCTGAGCCCGGTCACCTCGAACTTCCTGGACGCCTGTGTGCGGGGCCGCCTCAACATCATCGTCAGCGGCGGTACCGGCGCCGGCAAGACGACCACGCTCAACGTGCTGTCCAGCTTCATCCCCAGCGACGAGCGCATCGTCACCATCGAGGACGCCGCCGAGCTGCAGCTCAAGCAGGAGCACGTCGTACGTCTCGAGAGCCGCCCGGCCAACATCGAGGGCAAGGGCGCGGTCACCATCCGCGACCTGGTCAAGAACGCCCTGCGCATGCGGCCCGACCGCATCGTCGTCGGCGAGGTCCGCGACGCCTCCGCACTCGACATGCTGCAGGCGATGAACACCGGCCACGACGGCTCGATCTGCACCCTGCACTCCAACGGTCCGCGCGACACGCTCGCCCGCATGGAGACGATGGTCCTGATGGCCGGCATGGACCTGCCGATCCGCGCCATCCGCGAGCAGGTGGCCTCCGCGGTCGACCTGATCGTCCACCAGGCCCGCTTCAAGGACGGGTCGCGCCGGATCACCCACATCACCGAGGTGGAGCGGATGGAGGGCGACGTGATCACCCTCCAGGACGTCTTCGTCTTCGACCACAGCGCCGGCTTCGACGAGAACGGTCGCGTCATGGGCCGGCTGCGCTCGACCGGCCTGCGCCCCAAGTTCATCGAGAAGCTCGCCAACTCCAACGTCATGGTCGACCCCTCGCTGTTCCGCATGGAGCGGGTGTGATGCGCCGCGTCCTGGCCACGGTCGCCCTCGCCGTCGCCACGCTGTCCCTCAGCACGCCGGCCCACGCGGCCGACGGCGACGCACAGATCGCCCACGTGCAGACCGACGGCGGCAAGCTGAGCCTGCTGGTCAGCCTGCCTGCCGGCACGCAGCCGGACCTGAGCGGCGTCACCGCCAGCCTCGACGGCACCCCTCTCGACGCGACCGCGACGTCGACACAGAGCGGTACGACGATCTCCCGGACCGCCGTCCTGGCCATCGACACCAGCGAGTCGATGGCGGCCCAGGGTCGCTTCGGCGCCGCCAAGACGGCCGCGCTCAGCTTCCTCGACGCCGTCCCCGCCGACGTGAAGGTCGGCGTGGTCACCTTCGACAACACCGTGACGGTCGCCCTCGACCCCACCACCGACCGCGGCCAGGCACGCGGCGTGGTCGGCGGCCTCGCCCTCCACCGGGGCACGCACCTGTACGACGGCCTGCTGGCCGCCGTCAACGCCGCGGGGACCGACGGGCAGCGCTCCGTCGTGCTCCTCTCCGACGGCGCCGACACCGGCTCGAGCGCCAAGCTCGCCGCCGCGGCCCAGGCGGTCACCAGCACGCACACCGCACTGGACGCCGTCGCCCTCGGCCTGACCACCGGCCAGAAGCAGGTCCTCGGCCGGCTGGCGGCCGCCGGCAAGGGCAGCGTGATCCGGTCGACCGGCTCCGCACTCACGCAGGCGTTCCAGGCCGAGGCCGACGTGCTCGCCCACCAGGTGCTCGTCACCGCTCCCCTGCCTGCCGGCCTCAAGGGTCACCAGGCGAACGTCGCCGTGACCGTCCCGACGTCCACCGGCACCCTGTCCGCCTCCGTCCTGGCGCCGATCACGCCGACCGCCGCCACCCCCGCGACGGCACCGTCCCTCGCCTCCGACAGCGGCTGGGGCGCCCCCGGCTGGCTCCTGTACGCCGGCACGGCCGTCCTCGCGCTCGGCCTGGTGGGCGCGGCGCTGCTGCTGGTCCCCGGCAAGCCGGCTCCGATGTCGATCACCGACCGGCTGGCGGCGTACACCTCGCAGAGCTACGCAGCCAGCGGCATCCCCTCCGCCCAGAAGCCGGCCTCCGAGCCGATGCTGGAGCAGGCCAAGGCGGCTGCCGCCGGCCTCCTCGAGCGCAACGAGCAGCTCGACCAGCGGCTGACCCAGCGGCTCACCGCGGCCGGCAGCCAGCTCAAGCCCTCGGAGTGGCTGCTGCTGCACTTCGGCATCGTCGTCGGCGCGGTCCTGGTCGGCGCGCTCCTCGGTGGCGGCAACCTGCTCGTCGGCCTGCTCTTCGGCGTGATCGGCGCGGTCCTCCCGCTCGTCTACCTCCGCTGGGCCGCGGGTCGTCGCCGCAAGGCGTTCGACGCCGCACTTCCCGAGACGCTCCAGCTCCTGGCGGGCGCACTCTCCGCGGGCCTGAGCCTGCCGCAGGCGGTCGACACGATCACCCGTGAGGGGCCCGACCCGATCAACGGCGAGTTCAAGCGCGTGCTGGTCGAGACCCGCATCGGTGTCTCGGTCGAGGACGCCTTCGAGGGTGTCGCCGAGCGGTTCAACAGCAAGGACTTCGCCTGGGTCGTCATGGCGATCCGGATCCAGCGCCAGGTCGGCGGCAACCTCGCCGAGCTGCTGACCACCGTCGCCGGGACGATGCGCGAGAGGGCGTTCTTGCGCCGCCAGGTCAACTCGCTCGCCGCCGAGGGCAAGCTCTCCGCGATCATCCTGAGCGTGCTCCCACCGGGCGTCGCCGCGTTCGTGTTCCTGACCCAGCCCGGGTACCTCACGCCGATGTACAGCTCGCCCCTCGGCTGGGCGATGCTCTGCGGCGCCGTCGGCTGGCTGAGCCTCGGGATCTTCTGGATGAGTCGCTTGGTGAAGGTGGAGATCTGATGGCCCTGTTCCTCGCCCTGGTCCTGATCCTCGGTGCCGTCGGCCTGGCCGGCCGCGCCCTGGTCAAGGAGCAACACCCGGCCGGTCTGGCCCGCTCGCTGCAGGCCCTCGAGCAGATGGGCAGCGCCGGCGCCAAGGACCTCGCCGCCGAGGCCGACCTCCCCTTCGCCGACCGTGTGCTCGCGCCGCTCCAGGCCCGGGCCCTCACCCTTGGCCGCCGGTTGGCCGGCGCCGACAAGTCCGAGCGGATCCGCCACAAGCTCGACCTCGCCGGCAACCCGCGCGACTGGTCGGTCGACCGGGTCCTGTCGCTGAAGGTGATGGCCGCCGCCGTCATGCCGATCGTCGGCGCGGCGTACTCGATGATGCTCGGCTGGTCGTTCACCACGACCGTCCTCCTGGCGGCGGCCATGGCCGCAGCCGGGTTCATGGGCCCGAACATGTACCTCTACCAGCGTGCCTACGACCGGTCCGAGGAGATCAAGCGGACCCTGGCCGACGCCGTCGACCTGCTCACCATCAGCGTGGAGGCCGGTCTCGGCTTCGACGCGGCACTGCAGCAGGTCGCCCGCAACACCGGCGGCCCCCTGGCCGAGGAGTTCTCCCGCGTCCTGCGCGAGATGCAGCTCGGCATGGGGCGGGCCGAGGCGCTCAAGGCGCTCGGCGAGCGCACCAACGTCGACGACCTCAAGGCGTTCGTCGGCGCCATGGTCCAGGCCGACTCGTTCGGCATCTCCATCGCCCAGGTGCTCCGCGTCCAGGCCGTCGAGATGCGCGTGAAGCGACGCCAGTACGCCGAGGCGAAGGCCCAGCAGGTCCCGGTCAAGATCATGGTCCCGCTCGTGCTGTGCGTGCTTCCGTGCCTGTTCGTCGTCATCATGGGTCCCGCAGCGATGAGCATCTCGAAGCAGTTCGGCGGGGGCTAAAGAGAGATCGGCCCCCGAAAGGGACGCAGGTGCACGAGAATCAGGGAATGCCGAACAACCAGGCCTACGCCGTCCTCGCGACGGCCCGGCTGTTCGCCGTCCTGGCTATCGGTGCACCCGCACTGTGGATCCACCAGTCCAACGCGCTGCTGGTCGCGCTCGCCATCGGCGTGCTGTGGCTCTACCAGGCCATCACCGCGATCCGGCGCGAGCTCGAGCTGACCCTGACCCCGGCCGTCGAGGCCGGCGCCGTGGGCGTGCTGTGCGCGCTGGGCATGCACTACTCCTCGGCCACGCTGGCGGCGCTCGTCGTACCTCCCCTCGCGGCGACGCTCACCACCGGCACGAAGTCGATGTACCGCGTCGCCGCGATCCAGGCCGTGGCCACGGTGAGCATCGGCCTGATGTGGTTCCAGAAGATCTCCTCCGACCTCGGCGTCTCGATCTTCACCTGGACCATGGCCGGCATCGGGCTGAGCCTCATCGCCGGCGTCACGCTCTCCAGCGAGCGGCAGCCGCGGGACGCCCTGCAGCCCTACCGCGACGCCCAGCACCTCATCCGCCAGCTGATCGACCTCTCCGGCAACCTGCGCGGCGGCCTGGACGTCACCGCCCTCGGCGGCGAGCTGCTCGAGACCGTCGGCGACCACCACCCCTGCCGCACCCTGCACGCCTTCGTCCCCCGTGGCGACGGGCTGACGCCGGTCGCCTCGATCGGCGAGGACCCCGCCGACACCGAGCTCTGCGAGAGCATCGCCGCGCAGGCCTGGGCCCGCGACGAGCCGGTGATGGAGGGGACCGCCTTCGCCTTCCTCGCCGGTGAGCACGCCGTCGTCGCCGGCGTCTCCAGCGCCGAGTTCCTCTCCGACCTCGCCAGCCTGGACCTCAAGCAGCTCTCGGCCTCCATGGCGCCGACCGCCGTACGTCTCGACACCGCGCTGCTCTTCACCCAGTTCCGCGACGCCGCGACCGCCGACGAGCGTCAGCGGCTGGCCCGAGAGATCCACGACGGCGTCGCCCAGGACATCGCCTCGCTCGGGTACGTCGTCGACGCGATCGCCGGCCGCGCCACGGACCCCGTCCAGATCGAGCAGCTGCAGAAGCTGCGCGATCGGGTGAGCAAGGTCGTCGGAGAGGTACGCCGGTCCGTGATGAACCTGCGCACCAGCATCGGTGAGGCGGCCAGCCTGGGCGCGGCGATCAGCGCGATCGCACGACCGCTGTCGGAGGCATCAGGCATCCCGATCCGGGTACGGCTCGATGAACAGCCCGCGCGCCTGCGCCCCGAGGTCGAGGCCGAGCTCTTCCGGATCACCCAGGAAGCCATGAACAACGCCGTCAAGCACGCCCGTGCGAACTCCATCGAGGTCGCCTGCCACGTCTACCCGCCGCAGGCGCGGATCACCATCACCGACGACGGCATCGGCCTGCAGGGAAGCCGCAACGACTCCCACGGCCTCAAGATCATGAAGGAACGCGCCCGCCTGGTGGGCGCCGACCTCACGGTGCGCGACAATGCCAGTCGGGGGCTCACCGTCTCGGTCGCGCTGCGCTCCCCGGTGGGCAGCGAACACTGAACCACCACGCAGGCTCCACGCTCCAGCACCGAAGGCTCCACGCACAGAAGGCAGGGAAACCATGACCGACGCGAAGATCACCGTGCTCCTGATCGACGACCACGAGCTGATCCGCGACGGGCTCGGCACCGTCATCGACATGGAGCCCGACCTCGACGTGGTGGGCACCGCCGCGACGGTCGCGGAGGGCCTCGCGGCGTACGAGCGGCTCAAGCCCGACGTCGTCGTCACCGACCTCCAGCTCCAGGACGGCACCGGCCTGGACGTCGTACGCACCCTGCGCAAGCAGAGCAACGACGTCGGTCTGGTCGTGCTCACGATGCACTCCGGCGACGACCAGATCTTCGCGGCCATGCAGGCCGGCGCGTCCGGATTCGTCGGCAAGGACGCCCCGTCCACCGAGGTGATCAAGGCCGCGCGGCACTCCTCGGTCTCCCCCAAGTCGTTCGTGTGCGCCGGCCTGGTCGGCGCCATGATGCGCCGCCAGAACAGCGAGTCGACGGCCCTGACCGAGCGCGAGCACGACGTCCTGCTGCTGCTCGCCGACGGCCTCAACGCCGCCCAGATCGGCGCGAAGCTCTACCTCTCGGAGTCGACGACCAAGAGCCACATCGCGCGGATCTACCAGAAGCTCGGCGCGGTCAACCGCGCCCAGGCCCTGGTCACCGCGATGCGGATCGGCCTGCTCTCGACCGTGGCGCCCTCCGCCCGCTGAACCCGACTAGTCACTCAGGACCACTCCACTCGGGACGTTCTCCCGATAGTGGCGGGCCTCACCCTCCGGCAGAGTTCTGGTCATCGGGGATCCACCCCCGGGGACACACAATCAGTACTCACTCAAGGAGAACCCCGATGGTTCAGTACCTCCAGATCCTGCTCAACGCCCGCTTCGCCAAGATGGAGGAGCGCGGCGCGTCCGCCGTCGAGTACGGCCTGCTCGTCGCCCTGATCGCCGGCGTCATCATCGCCGTCGTCGCCGCGCTCGGTACCGCCCTGTCGGGCAAGTTCAGCGACGTCACCAGCCAGCTCTGAGCTGACGAAGACAGCCTGATGGCGGCCGCGCCCGGTGGGGGCGCGGCCGCCTTCGCTTTCTCCACCACCCCACCGACGTCTCGGAACTCTCGGAAACCTGAGGAGCCACCCATGACCAACGCCGGCCACCCGGAGCGCGGCGCATCGTCGGTCGAGTACGCCCTCCTGATCGCACTCATCGCGGCGGTCATCATCATGGCCGTCGGAGCCCTCGGCACCACCGTCAGCGGACTGTTCAACGTCCCCGGCCTCTGAGGCCAGCTGCCGGCGCTGCCACCGACCGCGGCACCCTCCGCCCGCTCGGCCGGAGTAGTCACTCAGGACCATCCCACGACGGTCGTTCTCCCGATAGTGACCGGCTTCACTCTCCGGCAGAGTTCTGGTCATCGGGGATCCACCCCCGGGGACACACAATCAGTACTCACTCAAGGAGAACCCCGATGGTTCAGTACCTCCAGATCCTGCTCAACGCCCGCTTCGCCAAGATGGAGGAGCGCGGCGCGTCCGCCGTCGAGTACGGCCTGCTCGTCGCCCTGATCGCCGGCGTCATCATCGCCGTCGTCGCCGCGCTCGGTACCGCCCTGTCGGGCAAGTTCAGCGACGTCACCAGCCAGCTCTGAGCTGACGAAGACAGCCTGATGGCGGCCGCGCCCGGTGGGGGCGCGGCCGCCTTCGCTTTCTCCACCACCCCACCGACGTCTCGGAACTCTCGGAAACCTGAGGAGCCACCCATGACCAACGCCGGCCACCCGGAGCGCGGCGCATCGTCGGTCGAGTACGCCCTCCTGATCGCACTCATCGCGGCGGTCATCATCATGGCCGTCGGAGCCCTCGGCACCACCGTCAGCGGACTGTTCAACGTCCCCGGCCTCTGAGGCCTAGCGAGCCGCCCCAGCAGCGATCTGCCGCGCTATCGCGATCCGCTGCAGCACCGTCGGGTGCGAGCCGAACCACCACTGCGACAGCGCCGGTGGCGTGGGATCGGCGACCGAGCTGAGCGCGAGTCGCCGCTGCATGTCGATGAACGGCCCGGGCGCACGCGTCACCTGGAGCGCGGTGACGTCGGCATGGGTCTCGATCTGCCGGCTGATCGCGTTCTGCGCCGGCAGCGCCAGGAAGCTGCCGACGGCGATCAGGCCGAGCAGGAGCGGCACCGAGGCCGGGTTCCTCGCTCCCGGCCAGCCCCTGCGCTCGAGCAGCAGCACCACCGAGGCGAGCAGGCCCAGCCCGAAGACGCCGCCTGCCGCACCGACCGCCGTGCCGATCAGGACGTCGTCGTGCTTGGCGTGGGCGAGCTCGTGGGCCACGATCGCCTCGATCTCGCCGGGCGGGAGGGTGTCCACGACGTTGTCGTAGAGCACCACCCGCCGGGTGCTGCCGAACCCGGAGACATAGGCGTTCAAGGTCGTCGTACGCCGGGACGCGTCGGCGACCAGCACGTCCTGGACCGCAACGCCCTCGCGGTCGGCGAGCTGCAGGATCGAGCTGCGCAAGGACCCCTCGGGCAGCGGGTGGAACTGGTTGAACATCGGCTCGACGAGCACGGGGTAGACGAACGAGCCGACGAAGACGAGGACGCCGAGCACTCCCCCAGCGATCGCCGGCCACCAGCGTGGCCACCAGCCGGCGCTGCCGATCAGGAGGACCACCCCGATCGCGGTGACGACCATCTCCAGGGTCGTGCTCTTGGCCAGGTCGGCGGACCACGCTCCCCAGGAATCGGTGGCGAGGCCGTGGTCGAGGAACAGCTGCTGGCTGCCGATCGCGAACGGCAGCGACACCAACCGCCCGACCATGACCACGGTCATCACCAGGGTGATGGTGCGCACGGGCCACGGCCCGCGGCGCCGCTCGGCCCACCGCTGGACGCGACGACTGACGGCCAGGGTGATCGACACGGCCAGCGACACGGCCAGCGCGCTCCAGCTCCAGATCCGCGCCCACAGCGCGAAGTGCTCGCCGCGGTCGACCTGCGCGCCGGTGAAGACCGAGCGCGCGGCGACCGGGTTCGGCATGCCGCCGGGCACCGGGTGCCACGGCACGAGCAGCCCGGCCAGGAGCACGAACAGGGCGCCGCCGACCAGCATCGTCGCGAGTGCCACGCGCCCCGGTCCGTCGGCTCCGGTGCGCTTCTTTCCCACGCGCCTCAGGATAGGGACGCGGCGGTTACCGCGAGGCGGGAACGCCAGGCCTGGGTGAGTGATCCGAGCGACAGCCCGGTGTCGTCGGCGAGGGCCCGCTCGATCGGCGTACCGCCGAGGGCGTCGTGGTAGAGCCTGATCAGCGCCGCGCCGCCGGCGTGGTCGGCGATGGTCACGCACACCAGCCACGCCGCTTCGTACGTCGCCCCGAGGTGGCGGGCGTTGGCGAAGTCGCCGTCGGCAGGCAGCGCCCGGGGTGCGCCGTGCTGGCGGACCCGCTCGGAGATCTGGCCGGCGGTGCGGCTCAACGGCAGCGCGGAGGCCCTCCCTCCGCCGAGCGCGACCCAGTCGGCGAACCCTTCCACCAGCCACAGCGGTGCCCCCGTCGTGAGCGGGGCGTCGGTGACGGCGTGCACGCTCTCGTGGGTCATCACGACCTGCGCGGCGACCGGCTTCATCATGCGGTAGACGCTGGGGTTGATGAAGACGTGCACCGGCGTCCCGGGCAGGCGGTTCCCGTCGACAGGCGCGGTGACGCCGGCGATGTCGGCGTAGTCCGGCGGACGTACGCCGAGCGCTCGCTGCAGCTGGGCGACGCTGCGCGGCACCTCCACCACGACCCGGCTGCCGGCACCGAGCACCGCGTGGTCGCGGGCGATCGCGACCTTGCTCTCGGCGAAGACCCGGTCGGTCAGCGTCGTCGACCCCGCTCCGAGGACCAGCACGTCGGCGGTCCGGCGTACGTCGATCGGGCCGGTGAGCCACAGCGGCGTCTGGTGCTCGTCGTCACCGACCGCGCTGATCCGGTGACCGCCGTCGGCGAAGGAGACATCGACCTCGGTCGACGCACGACGCCGGTCGAACCCCTTGACCCGCCAGGTGACCTGGACCGTGGCACCCCAGGCGCCGTCGAAGGATCCGCCGCCGTTCTCGGTCAGGTAGATCAGCGACACGTCGGCCAGACCGATCGCACGGACGTTGGAGGCCATCGCGGCCAGCTGCTCGCCGGACCCGTCGTCGGAACCGAGCGCACGCGCGGCGTCAGCGTCGCCGCGGCGTACTGCGGTCTGGAGGGCGGCGAGCGTCGCCGTCGCCTCGCCCGGGTCGATGCTCGCGGCGGCCGTCGGCTTCGGGGCGACGTAGGTCTGGTCGCCGCAGCCGGCGAGCAGCCCGGACAAAAGCGCGAGGAGCGCCGCGAAGCTCGCGGCGCTCACTCGGGTGGTGCGGGGCTCAGCCAGGGCGGACCGCGCCGACGTACGGCATCGCGTGCAGGCTGGTGACCTTGACGCCGACGCTGGGGTTCTCGGCGTTCACGATGAGGCCGTTGCCGATGTACATGCCGACGTGGCTGATCGGGCTGTAGTAGAAGACCAGGTCGCCCGGGCGCAGCTCGCTCTCGGGGATGTGCGGGCCCATGCCGAACTGGGCGGACGAGGAGTGCGGCAGGCTCACGCCGGCACGCGCCCACGCGGCCATGGTCAGGCCGGAGCAGTCGAACGCGCTCGGGCCGGCGGCACCCCAGACGTAGGCCTTGCCGACCTGCGCCATGGCGTACTGGACCGCAGCAGCGGCGCGGCCGCTGGCGCTGATCGCACCGGGGTCGATCGGGCCACCGCCGAGGATCGCCTCGCGCTGCTTGGCCTCGAGGCCGTCGAGGACGTCCTTGGCCTTGGCGAAGTTCTCGTCCGCGGTCTTCTTGTTCGCGGCCAGCTCCTTGCGGAGGGCGGCGATCTTGTCGATGCGGTCCTGGGTCTGCGCCTGGCGGATGCTGTAGGCCTTGACCTGGGCGCCGTAGTCGGCGAGGAGATTGTTCTGGAGGTCGTTGACCGTGGTCACGGTCGAGACCTGACCGAGGAACGCCTCCGGCTTGGTGTTGAGCAGGCTGCCGGCGCTGCCGAGCGTCTCGCCCTGGTACTGGGCGATCACGGAGTCGCGTACGTCGGAGCGGACGCCGTCGAGGGTCGAGCCCTCGCGCGCCTGGTCGGCCTGCAGCGACTTGAGCTCGCGGTGCAGCTGGCCGAGCTGGACGTTGATGGTGTTGTACTTCTCGGCGGCGGTCTCGGCGACGTGGTCGAGGGCCTCGACGCGATCACGGACCTTGTTGATGTCCGGGTCGGCGTGGGCACTCTGGATCGAGGTCACGGTCAACGTGGCGGCGCCGCTCAGGGCGAGCGCTGCGAGTCCTGCGGTGATGCGGTTTCGGCCGTTCAGCACGAGCTGGCGGGTCCCCTCTGGTGTCGTACGCCTACCGGGTGAGCTGACGGGTTCGGGCACGACTTGCCCTACCCGTACTCCACGCTTGCGCGCCTCGTACGGGATTCACCCCAGAGTGATGGTTCCCCGGCTCTGGACCCCGAGTGGTCCAGACTCAACGCGGTGTCCGCGCGGACCGGTCGGACCACTTCCACGGACACCTGAGCAAGCAGAATAGTCCTGTCTCCGAGGGCCGTCCAAACCCCAGCGCGTGTCGTCCCGAGACGCAGATCACTCCCGTCACGCCGATTCGACGATGGGCCCGTCCACCGGCCGGACCAGTCGCAGCGGCGGCACCAGGCCCCCATCGGCCAGCAGGTCCAAGCAGGCCAGCTCGTCGTCGCCGATGCTCAGCTCGGGCGGCGGCCCGAGCAGAACCGTCACCACGCAGTCGTGGCAGGCCAGACCGCGCACCACACATGTTCCGCAATCGATCCTCGTCGTCATGGGTACGACGCTCCCAGGGACCGCCGACACAAACCCGCCTACGACGAGCCGTCCGCCTCCGATGCGTTGCGCTGGTCGTGCCAGATCCGCACCATCGGAGGGACCATCGCCAGGAGCTGGTTCGCCGTCCACCCGAACACAGGCACCGCGAGGACCATCACCAACGGCAACGGCCAGCGGACGTCCTTGCGGGCGAAGAAGGCCGCTAGGACGACGGCGATGCCCAGGCGGATGCCGATGTCGAGTCGCTGGTTGGCGAGATGCCACTGACCGCGCGGCAGGTGGTCGGTCGAGTGCGAGGTGAGGTAGGTGAACCAGTCCCTCCACAGCCCGGGGTCGAGGAGGTAGGACACCGCGACCACGGCGACCAGCGCGACGGCCATCCGGACCAGCGCCCGCCACTCCCCTCGCGCCAGGAACCAGACCGCGCCCACCCCGGCGGGCGTGATCTTGGTGAGTGCCGGGAACACCCAGCACTCCGGCCGCCGGAAGCCCAGCACCACCACGGCGCCGAGGACGGCGTTGATGTTGCCGAGCGCCAGCTCCGGCACGCACATCAGCAGCACCGGCACCCGCCAGCGCCACCCGAGCCCTCGCGTCATCCACCAGAAGATGAGCGCCTCGACGGCCGACCACCCCACCGCGAAGACCGTGAACGGCAGGTGCGTCAGCGGTCGGACCAGCTGGAGGAACACCGGGGAGTACTCGAACGCGTCGGGCTCACCCGGCGCCGCGAGCTGGTAGGGGCTCGAGGAGCGCCCGGCCAACCAGTAGGCGTGAGCGTTCGCGCCCATCCAGTCGCGGTGGAGGTACGACGCGATGACCGTGACCGCGAACAGGCCGGTCAGCAGCCACAGGGTGAGGAACCCGGAAGTGCGGGCAAGGCGGCGCCAGTCCTCCCGAGTCATGCTCACCGGACGAACGCTAGCCGTGGCGGCCGGGTTGTGTCGGTGATTCGCCGTACCTTCAGAACATGAGCACGGCCGCCGTCACCACTCGACTCGCCGAGCAGCTCAGCTTCGACGAGATGGGGCGACCGCTGCGCGACGTCACGTTCTGCGTCGTCGACCTGGAGACGACCGGCGGCTCGCCCGCCGACGGCGACCGGATCACCGAGATCGGCGCGGTGCTGGTGCGCGGCGGCGAGGTGCTCGGCGAGTTCCAGACCCTGGTCAACCCGCACACGAGCATCCCCGCGTTCATCGCGGTGCTGACCGGCATCACCAACCGGATGGTCGCCGACGCTCCCGCGATCGACAGCGCGCTGCCGGCGTTCCTGGAGTTCGCGCACGGCGCCGTGCTGGTGGCGCACAACGCCCGCTTCGACGTCGGCTTCCTCAAGCACAACGCGGCCGAGCTCGGCATCACGTGGCCGGCCTTCGAGGTGCTCGACACGGTCAAGCTGGCCCGCCACGTGGTGAGCAAGGACGAGACGCCCAACCACAAGCTGTCCTCGCTGGCGCGCGTGTTCCGGGCCGGCACGACGCCCAACCACCGCGCCCTCGAGGACGCCCGCGCGACCGTCGACGTGCTGCACGGCTGCATGGAGCGACTCGGCGGCCTCGGCGTGCACACCCTCGAGGAGCTGCAGAGCTACTCCTCCAAGGTCGCCGGCGCCCAACGCCGCAAGCGTCACCTGGCCGACCACCTTCCCCATGCCCCGGGCGTCTACCTCTTCAAGGACGAGCGCGGGAAGGTGCTCTACGTCGGCACCTCCCAGGACCTCCGCAAGCGCGTCCGCTCCTACTTCACGGCCTCCGAGACCCGGTCACGGATGGGCGAGATGGTGGCGCTCGCCTCGACCGTCCAGGGCATCGAGTGCGCCACGCCGCTGGAGGCCGAGGTGCGCGAGCTGCGGCTGATCGGCGAGCACAAGCCTCCCTACAACCGCCGCTCGCGCTACCCCGAGAAGGTCACCTTCCTCAAGCTCACCAACGAGGCCTGGCCGCGGCTCTCGCTCGTCAAGAAGGTGATGGACGACGACGCCGACTACCTCGGCCCGTTCTCGTCGCGCGCCTCGGCCGAGAGCTGCCTGGTCGCGCTGCACGAGGTCTTCCCGATCCGTCAGTGCACCGACCGGCTCGGCGCCGCGCCGAGCCGCACCGCCTGTGCCCTGGCCGAGATGGCCCGTTGCCTGGCGCCCTGCGACGGCAGCGTCGACCTGATGACCTATGCCGCGGTCGTGCGCCAGCTGCGCGACGCGGTGCTGCGCGATCCCGACGACGTGGTCGAGCTGATCAACGCCAAGATGGCCGAGCTCGCCGCGCAGGAGCGCTTCGAGGAGGCGGGCGTCCACCGGGACCGGCTCGCCTCCTTCGTGCGCGGCGCCGCGCGCACCCAGCGCCTGGCCCCCCTGACCCACTGCCCCGAGGTGATCGCCACCCGGCGCGACGACCAGGGCCGTTGGGCGGTCCACGTGGTCCGGCACGGCCGGCTCGCGGCGGCGGGCGTCATCCCTGGCGGGGCCGACGCGTCGGCGTACGTCGAGCAGCTGCGTGCCTCCGCCGAGACGGTGATCCCGGCCCTCGGGCCCGTGCCCGCGGCGAGCGCCGAGGAGTCCGAGCGGATCCTGCGCTGGCTGGAGCTGCCGGGCATCCGGCTGGTCGACGTACGCGGCGAGTGGACCTGCCCCTCGGCCGGCGCGGGACGGCACGTCGAGCGCTTCCGCCTCGCTGGGCCGAGCGCGTCTTCTGCTGTGACCGCCTCACGATGACAGGAACATCGTCGGCTTGCGGCCGGATGCGGCGGCCCCAGCCTCCCGCCGCACTGCCGGCTTGATCGCAGCCTCCCCATTACTGTGGGCGCATGATCACCGCCATCGTCTTCGTGCAGGCCGAGACCGCTCGGATCCCCGAGGTCGCCGAGGCCATCGCCGCGCTCGACGGCGTCAGCGAGGTCTACTCGGTGACCGGCCAGATCGACCTGATCGCGCTGGTCCGGGTCAAGCACCACGACGACATCGCCGCGGTGGTCTCCGACCAGCTCAACAAGGTCGAGGGCGTCGTCGACACCGAGACCCACATCGCCTACCGCGCCTACTCCCGCCACGACCTGGAGTCCGCGTTCGCCATCGGCGTCGACTGACCGCTCCACTAGTCCGGAGGGACTAGTTGTCCGGGACAAACGCCTGATCCGTCCGGAATCGCGGCTACCTAGAGTCCTGGTGCGGGCCCGATCGGCCCGCTCTCAGTGACATCCGTGGGGAGCAAGTGGTGCAGGTCGGACGACTCGGGCGGCTCATCGTCGCCCTCGCGATGGTGGTCGGCCTCTCGGCCACCCAGGTCGGCGCCGCCAGCGCGACCACCCTTCCCGCGCCGATCACGCTGCACGCCACCGCGAGCAACCCGCCGGTCCTCTCCTGGTCGACCGTGGCGGGCGCGGTGAGCTACCAGGTGCAGGTCGACAACGAGCCGGGCTTCACCTCCCCGGCCCTCGACCGGACCACCGTCAACACGACGTACGTCGGCAGCGACCTGCTCTCGGCGGGCGACTACTACTGGCAGGTCCGAGCGCGCGACGCCGACAACCAGTACTCCGACTGGACCGCGGGCAGCGGCTTCACGATCGCGCCCGTGGCCGCACCGACCGGTCTCTCGCCGGCAGGTGCCACCCTCACCCAGCCCGACCAGCCGGTCCGGCTCCAGTGGAGCCCGGTCGCGGGAGCGACGTCGTACACCGTCGAGGTGGAGGTCGGGAACGACCCCAGCTTCGTCGGCGCGAAGTCCTACACCTCCCAGGTCAACGCGCTCGTCGTGCCGGACGCGCTGCAGGCGACCGACTACTCCTGGCACGTCAAGGTGGCCCTGGCGCCCGGCATCGAGTCGGCGTACTCGAGCCCGGCGACCTTCACCGTCGGCAGCATCGCCGTCCCGTCCGGGCTGCGCGTCGTCGCGGCCGACGGCACGAGCACCGCGGACCCCACCGACGTCCAGGACGTCGTGCTCGGCTGGACGCCGGTCGCCGGCGCCCGGTCCTACGACCTGCAGGTCTCCAAGGACGACAGCTTCACGCCCTCAAGCCTGGTGGAGGACCGCACCAGGCTGTACGCCGCGCGCTACTCGCCGGCCACGACGTACGACAACAGCCAGTACTTCTGGCGCGTGCGCGCCAACGACCTGAGCGGCAACCCGACGGCCTGGTCCGACGCGGCCGCCGGTGCGGCGACCTTCCGGCGCCAGTGGACCGAGCGACCGAGCGCCGTCTTCCCCGATCCTGCCGTCGACGCGGTCGTGGTGTCCGAGCCGCTGCGACTCGAGTGGACCCCGATCCCGCACGCCAGCCACTACCAGGTGCAGCTCGGCTCCGACCCCAACTTCTCCCCCGGCACCTTCCAGCAGTGCCAGACCGCGGGGACGACGTACACGCCGGGCGGGTTCAGCTACAACGTCACCTCGGGCCTCGCCAGCCGCACCATCGACGACCAGTGCCTGGCCACCCCCGGCGCGGTCAGCTACTGGCGGGTGCGCGGGCTCGACTCGCCCTTCACCAGCGCGAACGGCAACGGCGTGCAGGGCCTGTGGTCCGACACCCACTCGTTCATCGCCAGCACCGACGCCGACCGCCTGACCGGTGTCACGCCGACCAACGGCGCGACCGTCGACGTACCCGTGCTCGCGTGGGCGCCGGTCCGTGGCGCCGAGACCTACACCGTCGTGGTCAAGAGCGGGTCGAGCACCATCGCGTCCGTCACGACGCACAGCACGTCGTACGTGCCCCAGCAGGCCTCGGGCGCTCCCCTGACCGCCGGCACCTACACCTGGAGCATCGTGGCCAAGGATCCGTCCACCAGCTCCACCCCGCTGTCCCTGACCGAGACCCGCAGCTTCACCGTCTCGGGCTCGATCCCGGACGGCACCGGCACGCCCCTGACCGCGACCGCCGCAAGCGCTTCGTCGGTGACGACGCGGGCGCCGAAGCTGAGCTGGACGCCCTACCCGGCGAGCGGCTCGCAGAAGATCACCTACAAGATCGACGCCGGCCAGCACGGCACCGGCACCTGGTTCGACCCCTCGGACCTCTCCCTCTCCGGCAACCTGCTCGGCAAGACGCTGGGCTACCCGACGGTCACCGACCCGTCCACTGTCTTCGCCAAGCCGGGCAGCTACGACTGGCAGGTCACGGCGTACGTCGACGGGGTGGCCACCGCGACCAGCGACGTCAACACGTTCACCATCGCCAACCTCGCGGCCGTCCCGAACCAGCGGCTGGCCCTGACCGGCACCGCCTTCGAGAGCGGGCCCAGCTGTGCCGCTGCCGTCGGCGCCAGCACGGCGTGCAGCTCGGTCCCGGTCACTCCCGTGCTCGACTGGCAGCCCGTCGAGGGCGCGTCCTTCTACGTCGTCTACATCGCCGACGACTCCCACTTCACCAACCGGCTCGAGCACGACTCCGCGATGCCGGCGACCACGAACACGCGCTGGGCGCCGACGTTCGCCCAGCTCAAGTCCGCCCTGCCGGACAGCAAGGTCGGCGAGTCCTACTTCGTGCACATCCGGGCGTGCTCCTCGCTGAAGTCCTGCGGCGCCGACCCCACGTCGTCCACCGGTCGCGCGAGCATGCAGTTCACCAAGACCTCACCCCAGGTGCAGCTGCAAAGCCCGGCCGCGGGCGCGACGGTCACCTCGCCGGTCGTGAGCCTCACCTGGCAGGACTACCTCGACACCAACACCGCGACGAAGTGGCCGAGCGCCACGGGCGCCGCGTCGGCGTACCAGTCGGCCAAGCAGTACCGCGTCCAGGTCGACGACGACCCGAGCTTCGGCAGCCCGATCGAGGACGTCAAGGTCGACCAGGCGACGTACACCTCGCCGACGCGGCTCTTCCCGGAGGGCACGCTCTACTGGCGGGTCCAGGCGATCGACGCCGACGACAACGACCTCAGCTGGTCGGCGCGGCGCAGCTTCACCAAGGCCACCACGCCGCCCACCCTGCTCAGCCCGCTCAACGGCTCCGCCGTGGGCGAGACGGCGGTGCTGTCCTGGCAGCCGCAGCCGTACGCCGCGAGCTACGACGTGCAGCTGTACCGGGGTGGCGACACCGCGCTCTCGACGACCAACAAGGTGGTCGACACCAACGTCAAGCAGGCGGCGTACGTCTGGGACAAGCCGCTGCCGGCCTCCGGGTCGCCGTACGTCTGGCGCGTCCGCGCCGTCGACCCGAGCGGCAACAACGGTCCGTGGACCACCGTCTCGGCACCGCGGACGACCTTCACCGTCACCGGGGCGGCGCCGACGCTGACCTCACCGGCCGCGGGCGCCACCGTGCCGACCGGCCAGGTCGTCCTGCGCTGGAGCCCGGTCCCCCGCGCCACGACGTACCAGGTCAACGTGCAGAAGCACTCCGGCTCGACCTCCATCGACTCGGCCTCGACGTCGGCGACGGCGTACGCCCCCTCGTCGTCGACCCTGATCGAGCCCGGCCTCGTCGACTGGCGCGTGGTCGCCAAGGACAGCGCGGGCAACGAGCTCGGCAACTCGGGCTGGCGCTCGGTGAACGTCAGCGGCCTGAGCGCCCACCTGACGGCCACGACGTCCCCGCGCCTGACCGGTACGCCGGCCGTCGGCTCGCCCTTGAACGTGAGCACCGGGACGTGGAGCACGGCCTCGCCGTGGCTGAGCTACCAGTGGTTCCGCGACGGCGTCGCGATCACCAACGCCACCGGCAGCCAGTACCTCCTGCCGCTCGCCGACGCGAGCCACCGGATCTCGGTGCGCGTGACCGCCAAGAAGGCCGGGTGGGGCGACGGGACGTGGACCAGCGGCTCGGTGCTCATCGCCAGGGCCCCCTCGACCACCAACCTCCTGGCCGGTCTGGCCACGATCAAGCAGGGCACCCGCGACACGCTCTACGTGTCGATCTCGGTGCCGTCCGGCGTGACGACCCCGACGGGCCGGTTCCGGATCCTCGACAAGCTCGGCACCCACGCCGCCAAGGTGCGGACGACGCTGACGCTCACCACGGCCATGGGCGGACATCGGACCGTCAACCTCAAGCTGTACGGCATCGGGCTGCACCGCCTGCGCGTGACCTACCTCGGTACGTCGACCGTCGCCGGCTCGTCGTCGGAGTGGGCGAAGGTGCGCACGACCCGCTGAGCGCCGAGCGCTGAGCAGGGACTGGATCAGGCCGAGGCTGCGGCGGCGACCCAGCGGTCGAGCGTCACGCCGGCAGCGCCGGAGTCGATCGCCTCGGCCGCTCGGGCCATGCCGGCACGGAGCGCGGTGAGGTGGTCCTCGCCCGGCCCGTCGTACACGGCCAGCGCCGCGCCCGCGTTGAGCAGGACGGCGTCGCGCACGGCACCGGTCTCGCCACCCAGCAGGGAGCGGACGACCGAGGCGTTGTAGGCGACGTCGCCACCGCGGAGGTCCTCGGCGGAGGCGAGGGGCAGGCCGAGCTCGGTCGGGTCGACGGTGAAGGTGGAGATCTCGCCGTCGTGCGCGGCCCAGACCTGCGACGTGGTGGTGGTCGTCAGCTCGTCGAGGCCGTCGTCGCCGCGGAACACCCACGCATCGACACCGCGCTCGGCGAACACGCCCGCCATCACCGGCGGCTTGCCGGCGAAGGCGCAGCCGATCGCCTGGGCGGCGGGCTGGACCGGGTTGGCCAAGGGGCCGAGCAGGTTGAACAGCGTCCCGATGCCGAGCTCGCGGCGCGGGACGGCGGCATGCCGCAGCGCCGGGTGGAAGGCGGCGGCGAAGCAGAAGGTGATGCCGGCCTCCTCGGCGACCGCGACGACGCGGTCGACCGGCAGGTCGAGACGTACGCCGAGCTCCTCGAGCACATCGGCCGTGCCGGCCTTGGAGGACGCCGAGCGGTTGCCGTGCTTGACCACGCGCGCGCCCGCTCCCGCCGCCACGATCGCGGACATCGTCGAGACGTTGACCGAGAACGAGCGGTCACCACCGGTGCCGACGACGTCCAGGCACCGCCCGGGGATGCTGATCGGGGTGGCGACGGCGTACATCGCGTCGACGAGCGCACCGAGCTCGGCGCTGGTCTCGCCCTTGGCCCGCATCGCCACCGCGAACGCGGCGATCTGCACCGGTGTGGCGTCGCCGGCGAGGATCTCGCCCATCGCCCAACGAGCCTGCTCGGGCGCGAGGTCGCTGCCGGAGACCAGTCCGTCGAGGACCTCCGGCCAGGTCGGCGCGGTCACGAGACGGGGGCGGGCACGCGGTCGCGCAGCAGCGCGGTCACGGCCTCGGCGAGCTCGATCGGATCGATCGGGTGGCACACCGACGCCTCGGCACGCGACCAGGTCGCCAGCCAGGCGTCCTGGGGGCGCCCGATCAGCACCACGACCGGCGGGCAGTCGCGGATCTCGTCCTTGAGCTGCTTGGCGATGCCCAGGCCACCGGCCGGGACCGCCTCGCCGTCGAGGATCGCCACGGCGATGTTCCCGGCATCGAGGTTCTGGATGACGACCGGCTCGGTCGCGACCTCGACGTACTCGACCTCGGGCAGGTCCGGGTGCGGACGGCGGCCGAGCGCCAGGATGACCTGTTCGCGCGTGTGTACGTCGTCGCTGTAGACGAGCACCTTCAGCGGCTTGGGGCTGCTCACGCGGTGAACCCTACTCGTTCGGGCCCTGGCCGGCCTGCTGCTGGAGCCGGGCGTTCATCGCGAGGCGCGCCTGCTCCTGCGCGTGCAGCCGGTCGAGACGGTCCAGGCGCCGGTCCTCACGCTTGGCCTCCTTCATCGAGGACTGCACCCACTGCACGAACAGCACCACGAAGAGGACCAGCCCGACCACGTCGCCCGAGCCCCACAGCAGGCCGCCGGCGAGGTGCTGGTCGGAGGCCGCCGAGGGCAGCCACGGGTCGATCCGGTGGAGGTCGGGGTACCAGGAGCCGCCGAGCAGCTTCTGCTGGTTCATGATCGTGATGCCCAGGAACGCGTGGAACGGGAGCGTCATCACGGCGAGCAGCACCCGGAACGGGTGGTCGACGCGCCCGGGGATGGGGTCGACGCCCACCAGCGGCCAGAAGAAGAGGCTGCCGACGACCACGAGGTGCACGTGCATCATCTCGTGGATGTAGGGATGGTGCAGCGAGGCCGGGTACCAGCCGGAGAAGTACAGCGCCCACGGCGAGATGACGTAGAGCAGGAACGCCAGCGGCGGGAACGAGAGCACCTTCATCAGGCGCGAGTGCACGATCCACAGCACCCAGCGCCGCGGAGCCGACGGCAGCGTGCGCAGCGCGAGCGTGACCGGGGCGGCCAGCGCCAGCGAGAGCGGCACCACCATCGAGAGCACCATGTGCTGAGCCATGTGCACGCTCAACAGCGTCGTGTCGTACGTCGCGAAGCCCGAGCTGGTGATCAGGTAGAAGGCCGTCCAGCCGACGACCCATGCGATCGACCGGCCGACCGGCCACCGGTCGCCCCGCCGGCGCATGACCACCACGCCGACGGCGTACAGGCCGAGCGCCCACACCGTCAGGATCGTGGGCAGCGGGGCCAGCGACCACTGGCTGAACAACGTGCCCCAGGAGAACGCCGGAAGCGGCTCGATGGAGCCGGTCCGAGCGGCCGCGAGGTGGACCAGGGATGCGGCACTCGACACACCCTGAGCGTAGGACCCCGCCCAACCCAGGAATCAAGTAGCCCATTTCCTGGGGGTCGGGATGCCGAGGATGCTCGCGTCAGGCCATAATGACGCCCGTGGCGACTTCTGCAACGGCATCCCTTCCTGCCTCGCGCCTGCACGGCCAGCACGACCGACCGAGCATGGTGGCGGTCGGCACGATCATCTGGCTGTCCAGCGAGCTGATGTTCTTCGCGGCGCTCTTCGCGTCGTACTTCACGATCCGCGCGGTCTCGGCCCCCGTCTGGGCGGCCAACACCTCCCATCTGGACGTGCCGTTCGCGTCGGTCAACACCACGATCCTGGTGTTGTCCTCGCTGACGTGCCAGATGGGCGTGTTCGCGGCCGAGCGGGGCCAGGTGTCCCGCACCGGATCGTTCTTCTCCCCCATGAAGTGGGGCCTGCGTGAGTGGTTCTTCCTGACCTACATCATGGGCGCCATCTTCATCGGCGGTCAGGCGAAGGAGTACGCCGCGCTGATCTCCGAGGGCGTCACGATCCCGCACGACGGCTACGGCACGATGTTCTACCTGACCACGGGCTTCCACGGCCTGCACGTCACCGGTGGTCTGATCGCCTTCCTCTTCGTCCTCGGGCGCACCTACGTCGCCAAGCGGTTCACGCACGAGCAGGCCGTCAGCGCCATCGTCGTGTCCTACTACTGGCACTTCGTCGACGTGGTGTGGATCGGCCTGTTCGCGACGATCTACCTCGTCAAGTGACCACCAGCTCCCACCGGACCAGCAAGGACTGAATGTGCGCCTCCTGAACCGCTCCGCCGGTCGCCTGTCGCGGTACCGCCGCGGCCCGATCGCCGGCCTCGTGGTGCTGCTGCTCGGCCTCCTCCTCACCGGAGGCCTGTACGCCGCCTTCTCCCCCGCCCAGGCTCATGACGACACCACGGTGTCCGCTGCCCAGATCGAGAAGGGCCGCGAGCTCTTCACGGTCTCGTGCGCGTTCTGCCACGGCCAGAACGGCCAGGGCGTGCTCACCCAGGGCGGCAGCCAGTACGGCCCCGCGCTGACCGACGTCGGCGCCGCCGCGGTCGACTTCCAGGTCGGCACCGGCCGCATGCCGATGGCCAACCCCGGCGTCCAGGCCCCGCGCAAGGAGCCGGTCTTCTCCCAGGAGGAGATCGCCGACCTCGCGGCGTACGTCGCCACGCTGGGCACCGGTCCCGCCATCCCGGACACCGAGATGTACTCCACCGACGGCATGTCCAAGTCGCAGGTCGAGGAACTCGTCCAGCGCGGAGGCCAGATCTTCCTGGCCAACTGCACCGCGTGCCACAACTTCGAGGGCTCCGGCGGCGCCATGCCGCGCGGAGGCTTCGCCCCCCGGATCCGCGACGTCGACTCGAAGTACATCTACGAGGCGATGCTGACCGGTCCCCAGTCGATGGACACCTTCTCCGACGGCAACATCCCGCCTGAGGACAAGAAGGCCGTCATCGCCTACCTGCGTCACCTGCAGCACGACCCGAGCTACAGCGGCCTGACCCTCGGTGGTCTCGGTCCGGTGTCGGAGGGTCTCATCGCGTGGGTGGTCGGCCTCGGTCTCCTGGTCGGCTTCGCCGTGTGGATCGCGGCTCACACCACGCGCACGACCAAGAAGAAGGACGGTGCTTCGGCGTGACCGACCACACCCCCAGCCACGGAGGCGAGCTCGAGCCGGTCGGCCCGATCGCCGACCCGGGCCTTCCCGAGCACGTCTGGCGGCCGACCGACGTCGACCCCAAGGCCGAGAAGCGCGCTGAGCGTCAGGTCGCTGCCCTGTTCGGCCTGTCGGCCGTCTGCACGATCCTGTTCATCGTCGCCTACTTCACCCTGCACATCGGCGACAACTGGACCATCTGGGCCGGTCACGGTGCCTCCACCATCGCCCTCGGCGTGACGCTGGGCCTGGCCCTGCTGCTCATCGGCGTCGGCGTCATCCAGTGGGCCCGCAAGCTCATGGGCGACCACGAGATCAGCGAGCTGCGCCACCCGGCCCGCTCCGACGACGAGGCCCGGGAGACCACGCTCGCCGCGCTGGCCGCCGGCCTCGAGGAGTCGGGCATCGGCCGCCGTCCCCTGATCCGCAACTCGCTGCTCGGCGCGGTCGGCGTGCTCAGCCTGGCGCCGATCGTCGCGCTGCGCGACCTCGGTCCGCTGCCGGGCGACAAGCTGTACCACACGATCTGGGGCATGGGCACCAAGCAGCACCCGATGCGGGTGGTGCGCGACGCGATCTGGACCCCGATCACCCCGGGCGACCTGGAGATCGGCGACCTGGTCAACTGCCAGCCCGACGCGTACAAGAACTACGAGCGCTACGGCATCGACCCCGCACTCGTCGAGGGTGCCGAGCTCCAGGCCCAGAAGACCAAGGCCTCGCTCATCCTGCTCCGCATGGACCCGGCCGACATCAAGCCCGGCAAGGACGTCAACGGTGACTCGACGGCCAACTGGGACGTCGAGGGCATCGTCGCCTACTCCAAGATCTGCACCCACGTCGGCTGCGCGATCTCGCTCAACGAGCGGACCACCCACCACCTGCTGTGCCCGTGCCACCAGTCGACCTTCGACCTGTCCAACTCGGGCAAGGTCGTCTTCGGCCCGGCCGGTCGTCCACTCCCCCAGCTGAAGCTGACGGTGGACTCCGAGGGTTACCTCTGTGCGGCACAGGACTTCGACGAGCCGGTCGGACCGAGCTTCTGGGAGCGGGATTACTATGAGCACGTCTGACATGAGCAAGGTCGCCACCTCCAACGGCACGAAGCCGGCGACCGTGGCCCCCGGCGGCAAGGCCGCGGGTGTCGTGGCCAACTGGGCCGACGAGCGCCTCGGCCTCGGCAACCTGATGAAGAAGAACCTGCGCAAGGTCTTCCCGGACCACTGGTCCTTCATGCTCGGCGAGATCGCCCTGTGGAGCTTCGTCGTCCTGCTGCTCACGGGTGTCTTCCTCACCCTGTGGTTCGACCCGAGCATGTCCGAGGTCACCTACAACGGCTCCTACGCTCCCCTGCGGGGCGTGGATGTCTCCTCGGCGTACGCCTCGACGATGGACATCTCCTTCGACGTCCGCGGCGGCATCCTGCTCCGTCAGATGCACCACTGGGCGGCGATGCTCTTCATCGCCTCGATGATGATCCACCTCATGCGCGTCTACTTCACCGGCGCGTTCCGCAAGCCGCGCGAGGTCAACTGGGTCATCGGCTGCCTGCTGCTGCTCCTCGGCACGCTCGAGGGCTTCACCGGCTACTCGCTGCCCGACGACCTGCTCTCCGGCACCGGCGTCCGCGCCGCGGACGGCTTCATGAAGGCGACCCCGGTCGTCGGCACGTACCTCTCGTTCTTCCTGTTCGGAGGCGAGTTCCCGGGCCACGCGATCATCCCGCGCCTCTACTCGATGCACATCCTGCTGATCCCCGGTCTGCTCCTGGGCCTGATCGCGGCGCACATGATGCTGCTCGTCTACCACAAGCACACCCAGTGGGCCGGTCCCGGCCGCACCGAGGAGAACGTCGTCGGCTACCCGATGCTCCCGGTGTACGCCGCCAAGGCCGGTGGCTTCTTCTTCATCGTGTCCGGCGCGATCGCCCTCCTGGGCGGCCTGTTCTCGCTGAACCCGGTCTGGAAGTTCGGCCCCTACGACCCGTCCAAGGTCACCGCCGGCTCGCAGCCCGACTGGTACATGGGATGGCCCGACGGCCTCCTGCGCATCATGCCGGCCTGGGAGACGCACCTCTGGGGCCACACGGTCTCCTGGAACATCATGGTGCCGATCCTGGTCGCTCCCCCGGCGCTGCTGACCTTCTTGATCCTGCTCCCGTTCATCGAGAACTGGATCACCGGTGACAAGCGCGAGCACCACCTGCTCCAGCGCCCGCGCAACGCTCCGACCCGCACGGCCCTGATGGTCTCGCTGATGACCTTCTACGGCCTCGCCTGGGCCGCCGGTGGCAACGACATCATCGCGATCAAGTTCCACCTGAGCATCAACGAGATCACCTACTTCATGCGGGGTGCGGTCTTCATCGGTCCCGCGATCGCGTTCTTCATCGCGCGTCGTTGGTGCATCTCGCTGCAGCGTCACGACCACGAGAAGCTGCTGCACGGCTACGAGTCCGGCGTGCTGGTCCGCTCCGCGCAGGGTGCGTACGCCGAGAAGCACCTGCCCCTCCCGGCAGGCAAGGCCTACATGCTCACGCAGCGCTCCTCGGACACCTACCTCTCCGAGGAGGAGATCGCTGCCGACGAGGCCGCCGGTGGTCGCGGAGCCAAGCTCAAGGCCAAGCTGCGTCGCTTCTACTTCGCCAACGACGTCCAGAACGTCACCGTGGCGGAGCTGCACGACGCGTCGCACCACGCCGAGCACGAGCTCCACGAGCTCGAGGCGCAGATCGAGGCCGGTCCCAACCGCCACGGTCCGACCGTCAGTCACCACTGATCGGCTGATCTGAACCGAAGGCCCGCTCCCCCGCCGGGGAGCGGGCCTTCGGCATTCCCCGGCCTCCTACGATGAGGACGTGACCGGGTCCGTCGAACGCTGGTGGGGCGGCCCGCTGGACGCGGAGTCGCTCGCGCTCACGGCCGTGGAGGCGGCGGCCGCGAGCGTCCGGTTGCTCGGGACGTACGCCGTGACCGTCCGCCCGCGAGCCGTGGCCGGATCGTTCGCGGCGGCCGAGCACCTGGTCGTCGACGGCCGGCCCGCGGCCGGCTGGGCGCCGCTGTCCGGGTTCGTCCAGGCGGCCGACGGCTGGGTTCGGCTGCATGCGAACTACCCGCACCATGCCGCAGCCCTCCGGGCGGCGCTGGGTGTCTCCGACCGCGCGGCGCTGGACCAGGTCGCCGGGTCGTGGACCGCCGCCGAGATCGAGGCGTCCGTCCTCGCCGCCGGCGGCATCGCGACGGTGGTGCGCACCAGCGCCGAGTGGCAGCGCCACCCGCACCACCTGGCGACCCGTGCGCTGCCGTGGCTGAGCACCGAGGAGGGCGGCGAGCGGACCCCCGTCCGCTCCCGTCCCAGCCCGCTTGCCGGCGTACGCGTGCTCGACCTGACGCGCGTCATCGCCGGGCCGACCTGCTCGCAGCTGCTGGCGTGCCTGGGCGCCGACGTGCTCCGCATCGATCCGCCGGCCCGTCCGGAGCTGCTCGACCAGTTCCTGTCCAACGGGATGGGCAAGCGCTCGGTCGAGCTGGACCTGGGCACCCACCTCGACGTCGTACGCCGGGACCTGCTCCCCCGCGCCGACGTGGTGCTCCTCGGCTACCGGCCGGGGTCACTCACCCGCTTCGGACTGGACCCGGTGACGCTGTGGGCCGACCATCCCTCCCTGGTCGTCGGCTCCCTGTCCGCGTGGGGCGAGACCGGCCCGTGGGGCTCACGCCCCGGGTTCGACTCGATCGTCCAGGCGGCCACCGGCATCGCGGACCTCCACCGCACCGACGACGGCCGGCCCGGCGCGCTCGCCGTGCAGGCACTCGACCACGCCACCGGCTACCGTCTCGCGGCCGCTGTCATCGACCTGCTGGCCCGCGGTAGCGCCGGCACCGTCCGGGCGAGCCTGCTGGGCGCGGCTCGGACGCTGCTCGACCTCCCCCGCCCTGCCGCCGGCGTGGCGACAGCCCTCGCCGTCGAGACGGTGAGGGTCGCGTCGGCGTACGGGCCACTCGACGCGGTCGCGCCGCCCCTGGAGGTCGACGGCCACAGCCTCGCGGCCCCGGTCGAGCGCTACGGCTCGACAGAACCCCGCTGGCGCTGAGCCCGGGCTCAGACGGCGGAGCCGGTCTTGTACTCCCGGTAGGGGATGTTCCAGTCGCCGTAGCCGTTGGTGGGCTCCATGGAGCGATCGGTACCGACGTACTCGACGACGTCGCCGACCTGGGAGAGGTTGAACAGCCAGCCGGCGTTGGCGGTGCTCATGCCGGTGCAGCCGTGCGAGACGTTGGCGTGTCCCTGCGAGCCCACGGACCACGGCGCCGCGTGGATGAACTCGCCGGAGTAGGTCAACCGCATGGCGTACTCGACGTCCTTGAGGTTGTACCCGTTCGCGCTGTTCGGGTCGATGCCGATGGTCTCGGAGTTCATGTCGTGGAAGCGGTCCTTCTCCACGATCACCTTCACGCCCGAGCGGGTCGTGAACTCGGGCTGCTCCCCGGTCGTGATCGGGATGGTGCGGAGCAGCTTGCCGTTGGAGTAGACCTTCATCTGGTCGGTTCGGGTGTTGACCTTGTAGACGTGCGCGTCGCCGACGTGGAAGGCGACGCTCTTGTCCATCTGGCCGTAGATCCCGCCACCGGCGTCGACACCGTTGATGTCGGCGGCGACGGAGACCTCGGTGCCGGCCTTCCAGTAGCTCTTGGGGCGCCAGTGCGCCTCGGTGCTGCTCACCCAGTGCCACGAGCCGGGCTGGGCCGGGGTCGCGGTGACGTGCATGTTCTTCTCGATCGCGGCGCGGTCGGTGACCGGCACGTCGAAGTGCACGACGACCGGCATGCCGATGCCGACGGTCTGGCCCGCGAGCGGGGAGATCGAGGCGAAGGTCTGCTGCGCGAGCGTGAGGTCCTGGGTCGTGAAGTGCGAGCGCTGGGTGGCCGCGGCGCCGGCGTCGTCGGTGCCGCGGACCACGACGGCGTACCGCGTCCCGGGCTCGAGGCGCTCGGAGGCGGTCCAGGTGGCGCCATCCGCGGACAGCGCGCCGGCGACCCGACCAGCCGAGGAGGCGACCTTGACCGAGGAGATCTTGAGGTGCTCGGCGCCGACCTTCAGCAGGGTCGAGACCGGGACGGCCTTGGCGCCCTTGTGCACGTTGAGCGACACGACCGGGGTCTCGGCGGCGACGCCGGTGGTCTCGTCGGTCGAGTGGCCGGTCGCCTTCTCGACGACCTTGCCGGCGTCACAGCCCCCCAGGGCGAGCGCGGCAACGGAGAGCAGCGCGACTGCGCGCAGGCTCACGGAATCAAGCGTCTTCGGCACCTGATCAGGGTACCTTCCGGCGCCTCCACCCAGCGGATCCTCGCGCGTCGGAAACGTCACGTCGCCTGCGTGCAACCGACCCGCCCGCTGAGGCGTCGTACCTTGGCGAAAAAGGCCGGAGGACGCTCAGTGGGCATGCTCGCCACGGTAGTACTCGAAGACCATGCCGATCAGCGCGAGGGCACCGAGGACCACGCCGATGATCAGCAGCCACCAGGCCTTCATCGCCAGGGCGAACACGATGACGGCGAGGGCAGCAGCGCACCACAGGGGCCACCAGGAGTACGGCGGGAAGAAGCCCAGCTCGCCTGCGCCGTCGGCGACCTCGCCGGTCCTGCGGTCCTCGGGCCGGGCGTCCATGCGCTTGGCGTGGAAGCCCAGGAACAGGCCCACCAACGCTGCGAGGAGCGCCGTCATCGCCAGCGCGGACGTGCCCGTCCAGTCCGCGCAGTGGGCGCGCCCACCACAGTGCGTGCCGGAGTCGCTCATGAACCAGTAGGCCGGCGCGATGAGGGCGAAGAAGATCGCGCACAGCCCGAAGAGCCAGGCTTCGAGCTTCACCGGGGCGCCGCCGTACGCCGCACGAGGAGCACGCGCCACGTCTCGGGACCGCGGTCGAGGTACTCGACGGCGAACGCCGCCGGCGAGCGTCGCTCCAGCTGCGCCAGCAGAGGCACCGGGTCGTGCGGCGCGAGCAGCACCAGGCCCCGTTCCGGGCGCAGCGAGTCGAGTGCGCCGAACACCGCGGCGTGGCGGATCTCGTGCGGGATGGCGCGCGCATCCAGCTCGACGAGCCGCGACGCCTCACCGTGGCAGGCGCACTTCTCGGCGCCCTCGTGGCTGACGTTCGCAACGGGCAGTTCGTTCATCGGGACCTCCTGGAGCCGGTGTCGCCACGGCCGGTGGTGGCGATGGCGCGAATTTATTACCATGGATGCCGTGGAAAATAATCAGACCGGCGCCCCCGGCCCCCGGCCCACCGGCGTGGCCTCGTCGGCACACCTCTCCCCCGCCCGACGACGCCTCCTCGAGCTCCTGGCGGAGCAGGACGCACCCACGCCGCTGACCGTTCTCTGCCGGCTGTCCGGTTCGCACGAGAACACCGTGCGCGGTCATCTCACGGCACTGGAGTCGGCCGGCCTGGTGACGCGCGAGAGTCGGCCGGCGACCGGGCGCGGGCGCCCCGCATGGTTGTGGCAGGTCCGCCCCGGCGAGCCGGACGAGTACGCCGGCCTGGCGGCCACGCTCGCCCGGACCCTGCGCCGCACCAGCTCCCAGCCGGAGGACGACGCGCTCAGCGCCGGCGAGGACTGGGGCCGCGAGCTGGCGACACGGCGACACGGCAGCCATCAGGGCGCACCCCTCCGCAGGACCCGTGACCTGCTCGAGCGCCTCGGCTTCGCGCCGGAGGGCGAGGTGCTGCCGACCAGCCGGTCAGCCCGGCTCCGCCTCACCCGTTGCCCGCTGCTCGAGGTGGCGCACGAGGAGCCGACCATCGTGTGCAACGTCCACCGCGGCCTCGCGGCGGGCGTCCTCACGACGTACGGCGCCGAGGACCCCGAGGTCGACCTCGTCCCCTTCGCCGAGCCCGGAGCCTGCATCCTGACGCTCACGGCTCCGGTGCGTCGAGCCGAAAAATGACCGGAGCCGCCCCGAGGGGCGGCTCCGGCAAGGACGTGCGTCGCTCAGTGAGCGTGCTCGCCGCGGTAGTACTCGAAGACCAGGCCGCTCAGCGCCACCGCGCCGATGACGAACCCGATGATCACCAGCCACCACGCCTTCATCGCGAGCGCGAAGACGATCACGCCGAGGCAGCAGGCGCACCACAGGGGCCACCAGGAGTACGGCGGGAAGAAGCCCAGCTCGCCCGCGCCCTCGGCGATCTCGCCGGTCTTGCGGTCCTCGGGCCGGGCGTCCATGCGCTTGGCGTGGAAGCCCAGGTAGAGGGTGACCATGGAGCACAGCAGCGTGGTCATGATGAGGGCCGAGGTACCGGTCCAGTCACCACAGTGGAAGCTGCCGCTGGAGTCGGCGACGTGACCGCAGTGGTCGCCGGCGTCCGTGACCAGCCAGTAGGCGGGCGTCACCAGGATCAGGAAGATCGTGGTGAGGCCGAAGATCCAGCTCTCGACCTTCATCGGGTGACTCCATCCTTCTCGGTCAGCTCGGCCAGGTCGTCGTCCATCTCGATGGCGGCGATCTCCGGGTGGTGGAGGTCGAACGCCGGGGACTCGGACCGGATCCGCGGGATGCTCACGAAGTTGTGTCGCGGCGGCGGGCAGCTCGTGGCCCACTCCAGCGAGCGGCCCCAGCCCCACGGGTCGTCGGTGTTGACCATCGGGGCCTTCTTGGCCGTCACCCACACGTTGTAGAAGAACGGCAGGAACGAGGAGGCCAGGATGAACGCGCCCACGGTCGAGACCTCGTTGAGCGTGGTGAACCCGTCGCTCGGGAGGTAGTCGGCGTAACGACGCGGCATGCCCTCGATGCCCAGCCAGTGCTGGACGAGGAAGGTCGTGTGGAAGCCGATGAACAGCAGCCAGAAGTGGATCTTGCCCAGGCGCTCGTCGAGCATCTTGCCGGTGAGCTTGGGCCACCAGAAGTAGTAGCCGGCGAACATCGCGAAGACGACCGTGCCGAACACCGTGTAGTGGAAGTGCGCCACCACGAAGTAGGAGTCGGAGACGTGGAAGTCCAGCGGCGGGCTGGCCAGGATGATGCCGGTCAGACCACCGAACAGGAAGGTCGTCAAGAAGCCGACCGACCAGAGCATCGGGGTGTCCATCCGGATGGACCCGCCCCACATGGTGCCGATCCAGTTGAAGAACTTGACGCCTGTCGGGACGGCGATCAGGAACGTCATGCCGGAGAAGAACGGCAGGTTGACCGCGCCCGTGACGAACATGTGGTGGGCCCACACGGCGACGGACAGGATCGCGATGCCGAGCGTCGCGGCGACGAGCCCGACGTAGCCGAAGATCGGCTTGCGGCTGAAGACCGGGAGGATCTCGGAGATGATGCCGAAGAACGGCAGCGCGATGATGTACACCTCGGGGTGACCAAAGAACCAGAACAGGTGCTGCCACAGGATGGCGCCACCGTGCGAGGTGTCGAAGACGTGCGCCCCGATCTGGCGATCAGCCTCCAGGGAGAGCAGCGCACCGGCCAGGATCGGGAAGGCCACCAGGACCAGGATCGCGGTGATCAGCACGGTCCACACGAAGATCGGCATCCGGAACATGGTCATGCCGGGCGCCCGCATGCAGATGATCGTGGTGATGAAGTTGACCGCACCGAGGATGGTGCCGAGACCGGCCATCCACAGGCCCATGATCCACAGGTCGCCACCCGCACCGGGGCTGTTGACCGAGTCGGAGAGCGGCGTGTACGCGAACCATCCGAACGAGGCCGCACCCTGCGGGGTGAGGAAGCCGGCACCGGCGATGAGGCCGCCGAAGAGGTAGAGCCAGTAGCTGAACATGTTCAGTCGCGGGAACGCGACGTCGGGCGCACCGATCTGCAGCGGCATCACGGCGTTGCCGAAGCCGAAGAACAGCGGGGTCGCGAACAGCAGCAGCATGATCGTGCCGTGCATCGTGAAGAGCTGGTTGAACAGCTCCTCGTTCACGATCTGCTGGCCGGGGTAGGCCAGCTCGGAGCGCATGATCAGCGCCATGATGCCTGCGGCGACGAACCAGGCCATGGCCGTGCCGAAGTACAGGTTGCCGATCAGCTTGTGATCGGTGGTCGTCATCGCCCGGACGAGGAGCGTGCCCAGGGGCTTGCGCTTCGTCGTCTCGACGGATCGCGCGGCGGTCGCGGTCACTTCTCGCCCTCCTCGGCGTTGTCCCCGTTGAGGTACGGCTGGGAGGCGTACTTGCCACCCAGGACCGGAGCGTCAGAGACGTTGGCGGGGTTCTTGGCCAGATCGGCCAGGTACTTCACGTAGTCGGCCCACGGGACGACCTTGACGTTGAACAGCATCCGCGAGTGGTAAGTGCCGCAGAGCTCGTAGCACTTGCCGGCGTACGTCGCGGAGGTGACTCCGTCGTCGAGCGGGAGCGTCTTGACCTGGTACGAGTTGTGCTCGCCCGGGACGACGTCCATGCGCATCCCGAAGGCGGGGATGCCGAAGTCGTGGATGACGTCAGGGCTGTGCAGGTTGAACAGCACGGTCTTGTCCGCCGGGATGACCAGGGTGGGGATGTCCTCACCGGTACCGGAGACGAAGGTGTTGTCCATGACCTTGTCAGCGGCGGCACCGTTGCGGTCGTGGGCGTACTTGGAGTCGGGGACCGACTGGTTGAAGGTCCACTCCCACTTCTGGCCGACGACGTTCACCACGACGTCGGGGTGCGCGCTCTCCTCGAGCGCGAAGTTCTGCACACGCACGGTGTGGGCGAAGAACGCCACGACCATGATGATCGGGAAGATCGTGTAGAAGATCTCGATCGGCAGGTTGTACCGGGTCTGAACGGGGACCTCGTCGTCACTGCGGCGGCGGAACCAGAAGGCGGCACCGAGGATCAGTCCCCAGGTCACGACACCGGTCGCCAGTGCAGCGATCCAAGCGCCCTGCCAGAGCTCCAGGACCTTCACGCCGGTCTCGGTCCGCATGACAGGCATGCCGAACCGCTCCCACTGGTTATCGGTGGCGCAGCCGCTCAGGCTGAGCGCGAGTACGACGAAGCCGGCGAGCGGGACAACGCGGCGAAGTCGCCGGCGGGGAGCCCGCATGCGCTCGGGGTGCTTCAAGCCCACGAACGAGCCTTCCTCTCGAGGGTCACAGAACATCGGAAGAGTATCGGAATCCGAGGCCGCGGTGCCCGCAGGGTCACGATTAGTTCCACGGTGCGGCGTATCCCACACGACCCGTCGATAGTGTCGAGGCGTGAACGACGAGCGGCACTACCTCGACACCGCGTCGACCGTGCCGTTGCACCCCGCCGCTCGCGACACGCTGCTCGCTGCGCTCGTGCGGGGGTACGCCGACCCGCGGCGGCTCCACCACGAGGGGCGTGATGCCCGGCTGCTCCTCGACAACGCCCGAGCGGTCGTGGCCGACGCCCTGAGCGCCCATCCGGACGAGATCGGCTTCACCTCCTCGGGCACCGACGCGGTCCACCGGGGTCTCCTGGGCCTGGTCACCGGGCGCGACGAGCGCGCCGGCATCGTGCACTCCACGGTCGAGCACTCCTCGGTGCTCCATGCCGTCCAGTGGCGCGACGGCCACAGCGCCGGCGTACCCGTCGACGCGACCGGGCGGGTCGACCTTGCCGAGATGGACCGGCTCGCGGCAGAGCCCGACGTCGCCGTGGTCGCGCTGCAGGCCGCCAACCAGGAGGTCGGCACGCTGCAGCCCGTCGACGACCTCGACGTGCCGGCCGGCACCTCACTCTTCGTCGACGCCGCCGCGGCCGCCGGCCACGTCCCGCTCCCCCGCCGCTGGGACGTGCTCACGGCCTCCGCGCACAAGTGGGGCGGCCCTGCCGGCGTCGGCGTGCTCGCCGTACGCCGCAAGACGCACTGGACCTCGCCGTTCCCTGGCGACCACGGCCTGGACTCCCCCGGCTTCGCCAACGTGCCGGCCGCGCTCGCCGCGGCGGCCGCCCTGCAGGCGGTGGTCGCCGACCAGGAGACGTCCGCCGATCGCCGGTTCCGTCAGGTCGAGCGCATCCGGCAGGCGGTCGCACTGCTGCCGGACACCGAGGTGCTGGGCGACCCCGTGCGCCGGCTCCCGCACCTGGTCACCTTCTCCTGCCTCTACGTCGCCGGCGACGAGCTCGTCCACGCGCTCGACCGGCGCGGGTTCGCGGTCGCCAGCGGTTCGGCGTGCACGGCCTCTACGCTGGAGCCCAGCCACGTGCTGGCCGCGATGGGGGCGTTGACCCACGGCAACGTGCGCGTCTCGGTCGGCGCGACCACCTCCGACGACGAGGTGGAGGCGTTCTGCGCGGCCGTCACCGAGGTCGTCACCGAGATCCGCCGGAGTGCGGGCCTGTGAGGGAGTCGACCGGCCGCCTCGGCGCGCGACGCGGTCGCGGGCCCCGGTCCGAGGCCGGGCGCGACCGAACGAAGCTGGTGAACCTGTGAGCGAGCGGATGGTGCTGGACTGCGGGGACCAGCCGTGCCCGCGGCCGATCATCGAGCTGGCCAAGGCGTTCACGGGCGTGCCGACGGGCGGCGAGATCGCGGTGATCGCCCGCGACCCGGCGGCCCGCTTCGACGTACCTGCCTGGTGCCGCATGCGCGGCCAGGAGTATGTCGGCGAGGAGGTCACCGCGTCGGGTGACCCCCTCTACGTCGTACGACGTCTCAGCTGATGAACTGAGCGATCTCGTCAGCGGCCTCGTCGCCGTACGACTCGCGGATGCGCTCGACGAACTGGGCGTGGGTGAAGTCGTACTCCTGGGTGCCGACCGTCTCCACGACGTACGCCGCGAGCACGCAGCCGATCTGGCAGGCGCGCTCGAGCGAGAGGCCCCAGTTGATCGCGGCCAGGAAGCCGGAGCGGAACGCGTCACCGACGCCGGTCGGCTCGATGGCCTTGACGTTCGTGGCCGCGGGGACCTCGAGCTTGAGGCCGTCCTTGTCGGTGACCCGGACGCCGTCCTTGCCGAGCGTGGTGACCTGGTAGCCGACCCGGCTCAGGACCTCGTCGGCGCTCCAGCCGGTCTTCTTCTCGATGACGTGCGACTCGTACTCGTTGGAGAAGAGGATCGCGGCGCCGTCGATCAGCGGGCGGATCAGGTCCCCGTCGGCGAAGGCGAGCTGCTGGGAGCAGTCGGAGATGAAGGCGTAGCCGCGCTGACGGCACTCCTCGGTGTGCCGCAGCATGCCGTCGGGGTCGTCCGCACCGATCAGGACGTACGACGGCGTGCCGACCCGCTCCACGATGGGGGCCAGCTCGATCAGCCGGGCCTCGCTCATCGCGCCGGGGTAGAACGAGGCGAACTGCGCCATCGTGGAGTCGGTGGTGCAGACGAAGCGGGCGGTGTGCTTGGAGTCGGAGACGTGCACCGACTCGCAGTCGACGCCGTGGCGCTCGAGCCAGGACCGGTAGTCGCCGAAGTCCTCGCCGACCGCACCGACCAGCACCGGCTTCTGGCCGAGGCGACCCAGGCCGAAGGCGATGTTGGCGGCGACGCCGCCGCGGCGTACCTCCAGGTCCTCGACCAGGAACGAGACCGACAGCTTGTCCAGCTGGTCGGGCACGAGGGAGTCGGCGAACTTTCCGCCGAAGGTCATCAGGTGGTCAGTGGCGATCGAGCCGGCGATCAGCAGCGGGCCGTGGGAAGCAGCAGTCACGTGACGGCACCCTACCCACGCCTCGTCACACATGATCAGCGCCGCCTGAAGATCTCGCGAATGTGACGGTGGGCGAAACATCCGAAGCTACCGACCAGTAGACCTCGGCGTACCTGTCGGTAACCCCTAGCGTCGAAGGCATGACCCCTTACGAGGAGCCGGGCTCCCCCACCGAGCTCAAGGACAGCTGCGAGGCCGTCACCCGTCTGCTGCGCGCCGCCGCCGACCGTGCCCTGAAGCCTGCCCCGAGCATCCACTTCGACGAGTTCGTGCAGGACGTCCCGAAGAAGGCCATCGCGATCTCCGAGGCCGCCCGCAAGCTGGCCGGCGCGATCCACTTCCACCTCGACTGACCGTCGAGTGACCGGCCCGACCGGCCAGCCTCAAAAACGCCGAACGCCCCTGGTTTCCCAGGGGCGTTCGTGCGTGCTGGATCAGCTGAACGAGTCGCCGCAGGCGCAGGAGCCGGTGGCGTTCGGGTTGTCGATCGTGAAGCCCTGCTTCTCGATGGTGTCGACGAAGTCGATGACGGCACCGTTGAGGTAGGGGACGCTCATCCGGTCGACGACCACGTTGACGCCGTCGAAGCCGGTGACGACGTCGCCGTCGAGGGTGCGCTCGTCGAAGAAGAGCTGGTAGCGCAGGCCGCTGCAGCCGCCCGGCTGGACGGAGATGCGCAAGGCCAGGTCGTCACGACCCTCCTGGTCGAGCAGGCTCTTGACCTTCTCGGCAGCAATGGGGCTGAGGTTGATCTGGTCCTCGCGGCGGTCGGTCAGGACCGGGGCCGCGACGGTCTGGGTGCCGGCCTGAGCCGCACCGGTCTCGGCGTTCGCACCGTGGCTGTGGCCGCCACCGCAGCAAGCGTCTCCCATGGTCACTCCAAACGTGTGTCGCAATGTCTGTGCAGCAGGCCCGGGATCGGGCTCACTGAGGTCAATGGTCGCACACGGCCGGTTATTCCCGGTGTTCGTCAGTCCCAGACGAGAACGGGCTTCACGACCTTGCCCGAGCCGCTGTCGGCGACGGCTTGCGCGATCTGGTCGAAGGGGTAGGTGGTGACCAGCCGGTCGACGTCGAGCCGTCCGTCGGCAGCGCGCGCGAGCAGGTCGGGGATCATCGTCAGCGGATCGCCCTCACCCTCGATCGACGAGCGGATCGTCAGGCCCTTCTGGAGCAGCTCGATGGCGTCGATCTCGTACGTCGGGGCGCCCAGGCCCAGCGCGATCAGCGTCCCCTGGGGTCGCAGCGAGCGCTGCGCCTGCAGCACGACGGCGGAGATCGCCGTCGTGTCGATGGCGTACGCCGCTCCGCCCCCGGTCGCCTGCTTGACCCGCTCCTGGATCGGGGAGTCGCCCTGGGACGGGTCGAGCGCGATCGCGCCGTACTCCTCCGCGAGGCTCCGCCGCGAGGCCACCGGGTCGACGGCGACGACCGTGCCGATGCCGGCGCCGCGTGCGGCCGCGATGGCGGCCAGCCCGACCGCACCCGCTCCGAACACGACGAGGCTGAGCCCGGGCGCCGGCGTACCGCCACCCAGGACGACGTTGAGGACGGTGCCGGCACCGGTCTGGAAGCCGCAGCCGTACGGGCCGAGCCGGGTGAGGTCGAGCTCCTTGTCGACGACCACGCAGTTGTCGGCGTACGCCAGCGCGTGGCGGGCGAAGGACGACTGCCCGAAGAAGCTGCCGCCCACCCGCTCGCCGTCGCGGCTCATCGTCGAGGACCCGTCGGCGCGCATGCCCATGTAGTTGAGCAGCAGGGTCTGGTCGCAGTAGCCGACGTCGCCGGCGCGACAGGCGTCGCAGTCGCGACACGAGCGGAAGCTGAGCACCACGTGGTCACCGACGACGATCCCGGTGACGGCCGAACCGACCGCCTCGACGACACCCGCACCCTCGTGGCCGACGACGACGGGCATCATCTCGGCGGGCAGCATCTGCGGGACCGTCAGGTCGGTGTGGCACAGCCCGGTCGCGACGACGCGGACCAGCACCTCGTCCTCGCGCGGCTCGTCGAGCTCGATCTCCGCCTCGACGAACGGCCCACCGGGCGTCTCGACGACGTACGCCGTGGTCCTCATGCCTGACGCTCCAGCCAGAACCAGTAGAGCTCGGCGACACCGAAGGTCTGCTCCAGCTTGCCGTTCATCACGCCGACGAGCGTGTCGCCATCGACCGCCTTGAAGTGGTCGAAGACCGGCAGCTTGTCGTAGACCATGGTCGCGGTGGTCTCGCCGCGGAAGCCGACCTCCCAGAGCGAGGCCGCTCCCCCGCCGGCCGCCTCGGCGTTGGCGAAGAGCTCACCCTGCTCGTCGCGGCAGACCATCGGCACGGCGTCGAGCGGCCCGTCGAACCGCTTGCCGTGCCAGCGCAGGCGGGTCAGCGCCTTGCCGGCGAGGTGGCCGGTCGCGAAGTCGCCCCCGTGCCAGGCGCCGAGGATCTCCTGGACGCTGACGGTGCGCAGGTCGGCCCAGAGGGCGTCCAGGTCGGCGGGATCGACGTGGTCGGCGGTGCGGAGCGCCTCGAAGCGGGCGCGGAGATCGGTCACCGAGCCAACGTAGAACACGTTTCAGTACGGCGCCACGGCCACCCGAGGATCAGCGCGGGGACCAGGTGCGGGCCACACGCTCCGCGAGCTCCGCGAGCGCCGCGCGCGGCTCGGTGAGAGCGCGGTCGCCGGCCGTCTCGGTCAGGGAGTACGCCGCCTCGATCCCCAGCGCGCGCATCTCGCGGGAGCCCACGTCGACCCGGCCGGCCAGCGCGATGCAGGGGCGGAGGGCGTGCGCGGCGATCGCCGCGACGCCGTACGGGACCTTGCCCGCGCGGCTGCTGAAGTCGAAGGCGCCCTCGCCGGTGATGACGAGGTCGGCGTGGCCCGCCCGGTGCTCGAGCGCGTTCAGGCCGGCGACCAGCTCGATGCCGGAGACGCGGGTGGCACCGAGCAGCATCAGCCCGAAGCCGATGCCACCACCCGAGCCGGCGCCGGGCTCGAGGGCGAGCCGCTTGTCGGTGAGGTCGGCGAACCGCTGCAGCGCCCCGTCCACCCAGGGCAGGTCCTCCTCGCGGATCCCCTTCTGGGGACCGAACGTCTTGGTCGCACCGAACAGGCCGGTGAGCGGGCTGTCCACGTCGCTGGCGAGCACCAGCTCGATCCCGGCGAAGAGGTCCTGCACCGCCACGAGGTCCACGGCCTCCAGCGTCTTGAGGCCCTCCGGCCCGTCGTCGAGGTCGCCGCCGTCGGCGTACGCCCCGAGCGCAGCGAGCAGGCCTGCTCCCCCGTCGGTCGTCGCCGTGCCACCGACGCCCACGACGATGCGCCGCGCGCCGGCCTCGAGCGCGTGCGCGAGGAGCACGCCGACGGAGTGGCTGCTGCGCCGCAGCGGATCGGAGTCGCCGGCCACCTCCAGGCCCACGGCCTGGGCGCACTCGAGGTAGACGGTGTCGCCGTCGCGCAGCAGCGTGGCCGGCAGGACGTCGTACTGGACGTCCTGGTCGGGCAGGCTGGTGACGGCGGTCGCGAGCAGCTCGCCCTGCGTCGCCGCGGCGATCACGTCGACGAAGCCGGGGCCGCCGTCGGACATCGGCGCGAGGTCGATCGTGTCGTCGGGCGCGTGCCGCCGCCAGCCCTCTCCGATCGCCTCAGCGGCCTCGACCGCGGTCAGGGTGCCGGCGTACTTGTCGGGCGCGACCAGGATCCGCATGGGGCCAGCCTAGGATTGAGCACATGAGCACTGTGGACCTGCCGCTGCTTCCCCTGGGCAAGGGCGTCGACCCGCTGTCCGAGCGCGGCGTCGACTGCCCCGGCGACCTGCCCGAGGCGTCCGACCCCGACCTGGTCGAGCGCGCCCGCGCGGCGAAGGCCGCCTTGGGCGAGAAGCTCTTCGTCCTGGGCCACCACTACCAGCGCGACGAGGTCATCCAGTTCGCCGACGTCACCGGCGACTCCTTCAAGCTCGCCCGCGACGCGGCGGCCCGCCCGGACGCCGAGTACATCGTCTTCTGCGGCGTGCACTTCATGGCCGAGTCCGCCGACATCCTGACCAGCGAGAAGCAGCAGGTGATCCTGCCCGACCTCGCCGCCGGCTGCTCGATGGCCGACATGGCCCGGATCTTCCAGGTCGAGAAGGCCTGGGAGGCGCTCGCCGCCGCCGGCGTGCAGGAGCAGGTCGTCCCGGTGACGTACATGAACTCCTCGGCCGCCATCAAGGCGTTCTGCGGCCGCAACGGCGGCGTCGTGTGCACGTCCTCCAACGCCGAGGTCGCCCTCGACTGGGCGTTCGAGCAGAAGGGCGAGGACACCAAGGTCCTCTTCCTGCCCGACCAGCACCTCGGCCGCAACACCGCCGTCCTCAAGCTCGGCCTCAGCCTCGACGACTGCGTCCTGTGGAACCCGCTCAAGCCCAACGGCGGCCTGACCGTCGACCAGGTCAAGGCCGCCAAGATCATCCTGTGGCAGGGCCACTGCTCGGTCCACGGCCGCTTCTCCGCCGACGTGATCGACGAGCTGCGCGCGAAGGTCCCCGGCCTCAACGTGATCGTCCACCCCGAGTGCCAGTACGAGGTCGTCACCAAGGCCGACCTCGTGGGCTCGACGGAGTTCATCATCAAGACGATCGAGGCCGCCGAGCCCGGCACCAGCTGGGCCATCGGCACCGAGCTCAACCTGGTGCAGCGCCTCAAGAACGCCCACCCGGACAAGAACATCATGTTCCTCGACCGCAACGTCTGCTACTGCTCGACGATGAATCGGATCGACCTGCCCCACTTCGTGTGGGCGTTGGAGAACCTCGTCGCCGGCAACGTCGTCAACGTCATCGAGGTCGACCCGCAGACCGAGGCCGACGCCCTCGTCGCCCTCCAGCGCATGCTGGACCTCCCCGGAAAGTCCCACCGTGACTGATGCCCTCCCGCCGTGTCCCGAGTGCGCGAGCGAGTACACCTACCCGCTCGGTGACCTGATGGTCTGCCCCGAGTGCGCGCACGAGTGGTCACCCAGCGAGGCAGCGGCCGAGGCCGACGCCGAGGCGGCCGCCGCGGTCATCAAGGACGCCAACGGCAACCCGCTCGCCGACGGTGACGACGTCGTCATCGTCAAGGACCTGCCGGTCAAGGGCGCTCCCAAGGCGATCAAGGCCGGCACCAAGGTCCGCGGCATCCGCCTGATCGACCCGGCCGTCGCCGGCCACGACATCGATTGCAAGGTCGACGGCTTCGGTCCCATGCAGCTCAAGTCCAGCGTTGTCCGAAAGGCCTGACCGACCCGTGTTCCGCCGTACCAAGTCCGAGGCCGCCCAGGCCCACGAGCCGTCCGCGACCCAGGTCAAGGAGGGTGGCAAGGGACGACCCACGCCCACCCGCAAGGAGGCGGAGGCCGCCGCGAGGGCGAAGGCGAAGGTCCCGCGGACCCGCCGCGAGATGATGCAGGCCGACAAGGCACAGCGCGCGGCCGCTCGCCAGAAGATGCAGCAGGGCATGAAGGACGGTGACGACCGTTACCTGACCTCGCGCGACAAGGGGCCGGTCAAGCGGTTCGTCCGCGACTTCGTCGACGCCCGCTTCTCCATCGTCGAGATGATGATCCCGCTGCTGGTGGTCTCGCTGATCCTCGGCTGGAGCGGAAAGCCGGCGCTCGTCAGCGCCAGCTCGCTGGTCCTGATGGTCACGGTGCTGTTCGTCGCCATCGACATGGTCTTCGTGATCATCCGGCTCAAGCGTCAGCTCAAGGTGCGGTTCCCGAACGAGTCGCACAAGGGCACCACGTCGTACGCCGTGATGCGGTCCATGCAGATGAAGTTCATGCGGCTGCCCAAGGCCCGCGTCAAGGTCGGCCAGCAGCTCCCCGACACCTATCACTAGGGCCGGGGAGCCTTCGCGGCTCAGGCCTGAGCGGTCCACTCCGAGCGCTGCGGCGACTCGGTGAGCGACGGGTCGCTGACGATCACGCCGTCCAGGACCCGGTCGATCGCGGACATGACCTCGGCATCGAGCTTCACGCCCGCGGCCTTGACGTTCTCGCTGACCTGCTCGGGACGGCTCGCCCCGATGATCGCCGCGGAGACGTTGTCGTTCTGCAGGACCCAGGCGACGGCCAGCTGAGCCAGCGACAGGTCGACCGACTCGGCGATCGGCTTGAGCTGCTGCACGCGCTCGAGCACGTCGTCCTGGAGCAGTCGCGCGATGAAACCGGAGCCCCCGTTCTCGTCGGTGGCGCGCGAGCCGGCCGGCGGCGGCTGACCCGGGAGGTACTTGCCGGTGAGCACGCCCTGCGCGATCGGCGACCAGACGATCTGGCCGATGCCGAGCTCCTTCGAGGCCGGCACGACCTCGGACTCGATGACGCGGTAGAGCATCGAGTACTGCGGCTGGCTGGAGACGACCGGGACGTGCAGCTCCTTGGCCAGCGCGGCAGCCTCACGCAGCTGCGAGGCCTTCCACTCCGAGACTCCGATGTAGAGCGCCTTGCCCGATCGCACGACGTCGGCGAACGCCAGCATCGTCTCCTCGAGCGGGGTGTCGTAGTCGTAGCGGTGGGCCTGGTAGAGGTCGACGTAGTCGGTGCCGAGCCGCTTGAGCGACCCGTTGATCGACTCCATGATGTGCTTGCGCGACAGACCGTGGTCGTTGTGCTTGCCGGGGCCGGTGGGCCAGTAGACCTTGGTGAAGATCTCCAGGCTCTCGCGCCGCTGGCCGATGAGCGCGCGTCCCAGCACGCTCTCGGCGGCCGTGTTGGCATAGACGTCCGCGGTGTCGAAGGTCGTGATGCCTTCCTCCAGCGCGCGGTGCACGCACGCCGTCGCCGCCTCTTCCTCGATCTGTGAGCCGTGGGTGAGCCAGTTGCCGTAGGCGATGGCCGAGATCTTCAGCCCGCTCGCCCCGAGGTTGCGGATTTCCATGCTCCCGACCCTATCCAGCACCCCAACCGGTGCACCCGCCATCGGCTCGCCCTGACAGGATCGCGGCATGGACATCGCAGACGTCTCCGTCCGGGTCGCGTGGCCGGCCGATGCCGGGGCGATCGCGGACCTCCAGCTGCGCAGCTGGTACGCCGACGCGCTGACCGCCCGCCTCGCAGAGAGTGGGCTGGGGCGTGACGACCTGGCGGACGCCGTACGCCGCGGTCTCTCGCAGCCGCCCGAGGCGCGGCGCCGCTGCCTGGTGGCCCTGGCCGGCACCCACGTCGTCGGGATGGCCTACACGGGCCCGGCCACGGATCCCGACGGCGACCCGGCCGCCGACGGCGAGATCGTCGAGTTCCTCATCGACCCCGCGGCCGTTCGGGCCGGCCACGGATCCCGCCTCCTGCAGGCCTGCGCGGACACCCTCGTCGCCGACCGGTTCTTGCGCGCCACCCACTGGCTGGCCACCACGGACGACGCCGCACGCACCTTCTTCGAGTCCGCCGGCTGGGCCGCCGACGGCGCGACCCGCGAGCTGGCCGACGACCGCACCGGCACTCCCCTGCGCCAGGTCCGCCTGCACACGTCGCTGACGTGACGCAGGCCCGCACCGTCCCCATAAGCCGGTGCGGGCCTGCCGCAGGTGGGTCAGCTGACGTCGACCGCGCTCCAGGCCGCCGCCACCGCGGCGTACTGGCTGCTCGTGGCGCCGTACAGGTCGGAGGCGGCCCGCAGGGTCGCGGTCCGCGCGCCGGCGTAGTCGGTGCCGGAGGTGAAGTACGTCGTCAGCGCGCGGTACCAGATCCGCTGCGCGGCATCGCGTCCGATGCCGGAGACGGTGCTGCCGTCGCAGGTCGGCGAGTCGTAGGCGACGCCGTTGACGGTGCGCGCGCCCGAGCCCTCGGCGAGCAGGAAGAAGAAGTGGTTGCCGATGCCTGAGGAGTAGTGGACGTCGGCGTTGCCGGCGTTGGGGGTCCAGCAGTTCAGCGACGAGCCGTCCGAGGCGGGGTCGTCCATCCGGCGCAGCGGCTTGGCACCGTTGAGCGCGAACTGCTCACCGATCAGGTAGTCGCCCGGGTCCTTGGGGTTGTTCGCGGAGAACTCGACCATCGACCCGAAGATGTCTGAGGTGGCCTCGTTGAGCCCGCCCGACTCACCGGAGTAGGTCAGGCCAGCGGTGTTCTCGGTGACGCCGTGCGACATCTCGTGGCCCGCGACGTCCAGCGACGTCAGCGGGCCGTAGCTGGTGCCGTTGCCGTCGCCGTACGTCATCTTGGTGCCGTCCCAGAAGGCGTTGACGTAGTTCTTGCCGTAGTGCACGCGGTTCCACGAGCCCGCACCCGTGCCGAAGATCCCGTCCCGGCCGAAGGTGGTCTTGTAGTAGTCCCAGGTCATGTTCGTGCCGTACTGCGCGTCGACGGCTGCCGACTCGCGGCTGGCCGTCGTACCGGTCCCCCACACGGTGTCGGAGCTGGTGAACTGGGTGCCGGTGACGCACGCGAGCCCGAGCAGGGTGCACAGGATGCTGTCGGTGCCGTTCTTGGCATCGACGGTGTAGGTGCCGCCGCGGGTCGCGTCCTTGAGGATGTACGACGACCCCGACTGGCTCACCTGGAGCGGGACCTCTCCGCCGTAGAGGGAGTAGCCATCGCCATCGACGGTCTCGATCGTCTCCTCACGACTGATCACCCGGCCGGAGGACGCGTCGACGTAGGTGATCAGACGGCTTGGCGTGCCGTCGGCGTGGACCCCGCCGGTGGTGACGCGGTAGGCCAGCCGCGGGGTGGCGGCCAGCGCGTCGACGACGAGCTCGGGCGTCCCGTGCGCCTTGATGCCGGCGACGTCGCGGGCGGCACCGGTACGGACCAGAGCGGCGGCCGTGGCGGCGCTCGCGCTGACGCGGGGTGTCACGGAGAGGTCGAGCGGAGCGGCCAGGGTCTGGCTGACGCCCTTCCAGGAGTCGTCGGCGCCCCGGTGCACGACCAGGTCGCCACCCTCGACGGGCAGCCCCTGGTAGGTGCGGGCCATCCGCACGTGCGTCGCCCCGTCGGCGTCGACCTCGGTGGCCGTGACCGCGAACCGCTGGCCGCCGGTGGCACGAGCCGCCGCCGGGTGGTCCGCGAGAGCCGAGAGCGCCTGGTCCGCCCGGGAGTGGCGTGCGGACGCCGTCGCGCCGTGGGCGCCGCCCGGCACGACGGCCACACCGATGACCGCCGCGACGGCGAGGGTGGAGACAAGTCTGGGGAGCATGTCTCGACACCTTGCCGCGCGGCCGGTCTAGCCCACCATCGATCGGGCACTGCAAGTTCCTGCATTGCAGGAACCTGAGGGAGAACGGCCAGGCTCAGCCGAGGTCGAGGAAGTGCTCGAGACCCACGGTGAGACCCGGGTGATCGACGATCGCGCGACAACCGACGAGCACGCCGGGGCCGAACGACGCGCGGTCCATGGAGTCGTGCCGGATGGTCAGCGTCTCGCCCGGGCCGCCCATGACGACCTCCTGGTGCGCGATCATGCCCCGGATCCGCAGGGCATGGACGCGTACGCCGTCGACGTCGGCGCCTCGCGCGCCGTCGATCTCCTGGGACGTGGCGTCCGGGAACGGCGCCGACCCTGCGGCGCGGCGCGCCTCGGCGATCAGCGAGGCGGTGCGGGCGGCGGTACCGCTCGGCGCGTCCGCCTTGGTCGGGTGGTGCAGCTCGATGACCTCGACCGAGTCGTAGAACGGTGCCGCGATGGTGGCGAACCGCATCATCAGCAGGGCGCCGATGGAGAAGTTGGGGGCGATCAGCACGCCGGTCTGCGGCGAGTCCGCCAACCAGGTCTCCAGCTGCGCGAGGCGCGAGTCGTCGAAGCCCGTCGTACCGACGACGGCGTGGATCCCGTTCTTGATGCAGTGCTCCAGGTTGCCCATCACCACGTCCGGGTGGGTGAAGTCGATGACGACCTGGGTGTCGCTCTCGACGAGGGCCGCGATGTCGTCACCCTGGTCGATGCCGACGGTGAAGGTCAGGTCCTCGGCCGCCTCGACGGCCTTGACCATCTCCTGGCCGACCTTGCCCCGGGCCCCGATCACCCCTACGCGCACGCTCTCAGTCACGACACAGGAGTCTATGGGCCTCGACCTGCGCACCGGAGTGCGGTCGCTTCTGGCAGGCTGACCCCCATGGCAGTTCAGACGATCCCGGCTCGCATCCGCTGGGCGGTCGACTTCATGGACGTCCAGCACAACGACCACGTGCTGGAGATCGGCTGTGGCTCCGGTGCGGCCGCCGACCTGATCTGCCGCCGCCTCGAGGGCAAGGGCAAGATGTTCGCCATCGATCGCTCCGAGGCCGGCGTCGACCGCACCAAGCAGCGCTGCGCCCAGCACGTCGAGGCCGGCAAGCTCAGCGTCCGCCAGATCGACCTGGCCACGCTCCGCGTCCCGGTGAAGCGTCTGACCAAGGTCTTCGCCTTCGACGTCCACCTGTTCTGGGTCCGCGACTGCACCGACGAGGTCGCCCTGCTCCACGAGCGCGTGCTCCCCGGCGGCTCGGTCAACCTCTTCTTCGGCACCCAGCGCGAGGAGGACGTCCCGGAGATCCTGCAGAAGACCTCCGCCGCCCTCACCAAGGGTGGGTTCCGCGTCTACATCGTCGACAGCAAGAACCCGGGCGTCATCGGGATCATCGGGCGCCGCTGAGTCCTGCAGGTTTCCCAAGGGATGCAGGAAAACCTGCACTCCCCCGTGGTTGTAGCGCTTGGGAAGTGCAGGTTCGGCTGCATACCTTGGGAAAACTGCAGCGCGAGCCCTACGGCCCGACGACAGCCAACAGCTCGGGCCGCGCGAACACGTCGGCTGCGACACGGGCGCAGTCGTCGAGGGTGACGGCATTGATGCGCTCGATGATCTCGTCGATGCCGTAGAGCTGGCTGTGCGTCAGCTCGCCCTTGCCGATCCGCATCATCCGGGCGCCGGCGTCCTCGAGGCCGAGCACCAGACCCCCGACCAGCTGGCCCTTGCCCCGGCGCAGCTCGTCCTCGTCGATGCCGTGGGCGGCGAGGCGCTGGAGCTCGGAGCGTACGACGGCCAGCGCGTCCTCGGCACGGTCCGGCAGGCAGCCCAGGCCGACGCCGGTGAGGCCGGAGTCGGAGTAGTGGCTGGCGAAGGAGTAGACCGAGTAGGCCAGGCCGCGGCGCTCGCGCACCTCCTGGAACAGCCGGCTCGACGTCCCTCCGCCGAGCGCGGTGCTGACCACACCGAAGGCGAACCGGTCGGCGTCGTCGCGGGCCGGGCCCTCGGAGCCGACCACGAGGTTGACCTGCTCGAAGGGCCGGCGTACGCGTGCCTCGCCGGCGTGGACCTTGGGACGGCGTACAACGGCGCGCGGAGCGATCGGCTCGGCCCGGCCGGCGAGGAAGTCACCGCGACCGAAGGACTTCTTGACCAGGCGCACCACCACGTCGTGGTCGACCGCCCCGGCGGCCGCGACCACCATGTTCTGCGGGGTGTAGTGGCGCCTCCAGAAGCGGCGGATGGTCTCGCGCGGCATGCCCCGGATCGACTCGACCGTGCCGGCGATGGAGCGGCCCAGCGGCGACTCGGCGCCCCAGGCCACCTCGGCGAACAGGTTGTGCACCACGTCGTCCGGGTCGTCCTCGTGCATCGCGATCTCGTCGAGGATGACGTCGCGCTCGGCGTCGACGTCGGCCGCGGTGATCAGCGACTCGGTGATCATGTCGCCGAGCACGTCCACGGCCAGGGGTAGGTCCTCCCCCAGCACCCGCGCGTGGAAGCAGGTGTACTCCTTCGCGGTGAAGGCGTTGAATTCTCCGCCCACGGCGTCGAGCGCGATCGAGATGTCCAGCGCGGTACGCGACCGGGTGCCCTTGAACAGGACGTGCTCGAGGAAGTGCGAGGCGCCGTGCGTCGAGGCACGCTCGTCGCGCGAACCGACGCCCACCCACACACCGACCGTCGCCGATCGCGCCCCGGCCATCTCCTCGGTGATGATCCGCAGGCCCGACGGCAGCTGCGTCCGGCGTACGACGGAGGTGGTCCGCCCTTCGGTGTCGCGAACCGTCTCGATGGTGGTCGTTCTGGCTGCCGACGACGCGCGCAACTGCATCCCCCGACGGTACCCAAGCGTTTGACCAGTCGCCGTATCGGGAAGCCGTTCCTTGTACCGCCGTTCGGAGCGGTGCAAGGCGCACAGGAGGTATCGGGGCGATGGCCGAGGATGTACAGGTCCAGTTCAGGGCGCTCTACCGGGCGGGCACGCACTCCTTCCCCGCCACAGCGAGCGAGATCGGGACCTCCCTGCAAGGCATCGGGGACGTCTACCACCAGTGGAAGAAGCCGGTGAGCGATGCCGGCTCCCCTGCCAGCCTGGTCAAGGCCCTCGACATCAACGCCGAGATCTACCACCTGCTCCGCCGCGCCGAGCTGTCCTGGCAGGACGCCGCCCACGGCGTGCTCGGCATCGCCCGCGACTTCGAGCGCAGCGACTCCGACGCCGCTGCGGCCATGCACCGGCTGGGGATCAAGGAGCAGGATCTCCAGCCACCCCCGATGGCAACGCCGCCGAAGCTGAACGGGGACGCGTCGTGAGGGCGCCTGACCCCGACTCCGGCGACGGCGGCACTTTCAGCCAGTCCGTCTTCGTCAGCCTGACCAACGAGGTCGAGCAGCTCCTCGGCGACCTGCTGGGTATCGAAGCGGTGTCGCAGATGTTCCTGAGCTATCTGCGCAACCTCGCGCTGCATCCCGAGGACGACGCAGGTACTCCCACGGTGCGGGCTCAGCAGATACCGGCGACCGCGGCGTACACGGTCTACCCCACCCTGCCGCTGGCCCCGATCCAGAGCACGGGCCAGGCGGACTACCAGCAGTGGACCAACGATGCGTTCAACATCGGCAAGGACCAGGCGTACGGCACGGCCGCCTGGCTGAGGTCGATCACCTGCAACTACTACGAGGTCGATGCGGAGGCGCTCACGTCCGGCGCCGCGCACCAGCTCCAGAACGCCGTCAACCACGGGATCCAGATCAACAACGACATCGACGACGTCAACGTCGCCTTGGGGCACTGGCACGGCGACGCCAAGGACTCCTACGCGAAGTGGGCCGCCGACGCCTGCGTCGTGCCCTCCGCTCTGCTCCACTACGCCTGCGGCGCTGCGCTCTGCGCAGGTGCGGGCGGCCGAGCGATCGACGCCACCCAGCAAGCCATGCTCAAGCAGGTCACGCACGCCCGCGACCTCCTCCGCACGACGATCCAGGCATGGCACGACTCGGCTGCAGACTTTCCGTTTCCGCCCGGCAGCGGGTGGAAGTTCGCAGACATCGGGGCCGCCATCGACGGCAAGATCAAGAAGGCTGTGTCCGACCTCGTCGACCAGATCCCTGCACCCCACTCGGTCAAGACGCTGGCCGAGCAGATGGTGACGGGCAAGGTCGAGTCGACGCTCACCGGCCTGGTGGCGAAGGCTCCCGGCGGCGCGGAGGTATTGGGGGCGTACCACATCGCGACGGTCCTCGAGAGCGACGTCGTCGACGTCGCTCCCCAGCAGGCCGCCCACACCATCTCCACCAAGCTGGTCGCGAGCCTGCAGGCGATCGTGCGCGAAGGGGACACCGCCCTCTCGCTGCCCGAGGCCAAGGTCGCGAGCCTGCTGCACAAGCTGGAGACCGACCCCGACCTCGTGCTCGCGCGCCTGCCGCGCGACCCGCACGGGACCTACACGACCTACTGAGAAAAGACCGAGGCCCGGCCAGCGGATCGCTGGCCGGGCCTCGGCGGTGGAGCTAGGAGGTCACTCGTCCTCGGAGCCCTCGGCCTCAGCAGCCTCGTCGGAGGCGTCCGCGCCACCCTCGACGACGGGGATGAGGGAGAGCTTGCCGCGGTCGTCGATCTCGGCGATCTCGACCTGGAGCTTCTGACCCACCGAGACGACGTCCTCGACGTTGTCGACGCGCTTGCCGCCGGCCAGGCCACGCAGCTTGCTGATGTGCAGCAGGCCGTCCTTGCCGGGCATGAGCGCGACGAACGCACCGAAGTTGGTCGTCTTGACGACGGTGCCGATGTAGCGCTCGCCGATCTCGGGCATCGTCGGGTTGGCGATCGCGTTGACCGCGGCGCGAGCGGCCTCGGCCGCCTCGCCGTTGGTCGCACCGATGTAGACCGTGCCGTCGTCCTCGATCGACACGGTCGCGCCCGTGTCGTCCTGGATCTGGTTGATGACCTTGCCCTTCGGGCCGATGACCTCGCCGATCTTGTCCACGGGGACCTTCACGGTGATGATGCGCGGCGCGTGGACCGACATCTCCTGTGGGGCGTCGATGGCCTCGGCCATCACCTCGAGGATGGTCAGGCGGGCGTCCCTGGCCTGCTTGAGGGCGGCGGCCAGGACCTCGGCCGGGATGCCGTCGAGCTTGGTGTCGAGCTGGAGCGCGGTGACGAACTCCTTGGTGCCGGCGACCTTGAAGTCCATGTCGCCGAACGCGTCCTCGGCACCGAGGATGTCGGTGAGCGCGACGTACTCGGTCTTGCCGTCGACCTCACCGGAGATGAGGCCCATCGCGATACCGGCGACGGAGGCCTTCAGCGGAACACCGGCGGCGAGCATGGCCAGCGTCGAGGCGCAGACCGAGCCCATCGAGGTCGAGCCGTTGGAGCCCATGGCCTCGGAGAGCTGACGGATCGCGTAGGGGAACTCCTCGCGCGACGGCAGCACCGGCAGGAGCGCGCGACGGGCGAGCGCACCGTGACCGACCTCGCGACGCTTGGGCGAGCCCACGCGACCGGTCTCACCGGTGGAGAACGGCGGGAAGATGTACTTGTGCATGTACCGGCGGTGCTTCTCCGGCGAGAGCGTGTCGAGCTGCTGCTCCATCTTGAGCATGTCGAGGGTGGTGACGCCCAGGATCTGGGTCTCGCCACGCTCGAACAGCGCGGAGCCGTGGACGCGCGGGATGACCTCGACCTCGGCGTGCAGCGGGCGGATGTCCGCCAGGCCACGACCGTCGATGCGGACCTTGTCGCGCAGGACCTGGGTGCGGATGGCGGACTTGGTGACGGCCTTGTACGCCGCACCGATCTCGCCCTCGCGACCGGCGAAGTCGGCGCCGATCTTCTCGAGCAGGGCGCTCTTGATGCGGTCGCCCTCCTCGTCGCGCTCCTGCTTGGACAGGACGGCCTCGCGCTTGCCACCGACGCTGTAGAGCTCGCGGACGTCCTCGCCGACAGCGGCGTCGACGGCGGCGTACACGTCGTCCTGGAAGTCCAGGAAGATCGGGAACTCCTGAACGGGCTTGGCAGCCACGTTCGCGAGCTCGGTCTGGGCCTCGCAGAGCTGCTTGATGAACGCCTTGGAGGCGTCGAGGCCCTGGGCCACGACCTCCTCCGTCGGTACGACGGCGCCGCCGGCGATCAGCTCGAGGGTGGCCTCGGGGGCCTCGGCCTCGACCATCATGATCGCGACGTCACCGGTCTCGGTGACCCGACCGGCCACGACCATGTCGAAGACCGCGGTCTCGAGCTGGCTGTGCGTCGGGAAGGCGACCCACTGGCCCTCGATGAGGGCGACACGGGTGGCACCGACCGGGCCGGAGAACGGCAGGCCGGAGAGCTGGGTGGAGAGCGACGCGGCGTTGATCGCCAGGACGTCGTACGGCGTGTCCGGGTTGAGCGCCATCACGGTGATGACGACCTGGACCTCGTTGCGCAGACCCTTCTTGAAGGTCGGGCGCAGCGGACGGTCGATGAGGCGGCACGCGAGGATCGCGTCCTCGCCCGGGCGACCCTCGGAACGGAAGAACGAGCCGGGGATCTTGCCCGCGGCGTACATGCGCTCCTCGACGTCGATGGTCAGCGGGAAGAAGTCGAAGTGGTCCTTCGGGTGCTTGCCGGCCGTGGTGGCCGACAGCAGCATCGTGTCGCCGTCGAGGTAGGCGCTGACCGAGCCAGCGGCCTGACGGGCCAGGAGGCCCGTCTCGAACTTGACGGTGCGGGTGCCGAACTTGCCGTTGTCGATAACGGTCTCTACGGCGGAGATGACGGGTTCAGTCACAGATGTTCTCTTGTTTCGTACGTCGTGGGACTCGTTGTCCCACAGGAATTGGACTTGTTGTCATGGTCACCCTAGCGAGGGCGACCGGAAATGCAGAACGGACAGCCCCGTGCGGGGCTGTCCGTTCTCGTGCATCTGAGGGTCGCGATCAGCGACGCAGGCCCAGTCGCTCGACGATCGAGCGGTAGCGCTCGATCTCGGTCTTCTTCAGGTAGTTGAGAAGACGACGGCGCTGGCCGACGAGCAGCAGCAGGCCACGACGGCTGTGGTGGTCGTGCTTGTGCTGCTTGAGGTGCTCGGTCAGGTGGCCGATGCGGTGGCTGAGCAGTGCGATCTGCACCTCCGGCGAACCGGTGTCACCCTCGGTCGTGGCGTACTCGGCGATGATCTTCGCCTTGGTCTCAGCGTCGGTTCCGACTGCCATTTCTTTCCTGCTTCCGGTTCGTTGCGCGGTGCCCCAGCCTGAATACCTGGAGCGCTCTCGTTCCGCGGCCGTTCATACGGCGTACGTCGCCCCTGGGGGCAACCTGGCGAGGCTATCAACCGGCGCGGGGGCCGGCCGAATCCGCGTGACGAGCACGACGCTCGTCACACCGATAAATAGGTGACAGATGGAACTGTTCTGCGGGAGAATCCAGGGGTGGCTCCCCCACGTCCCACCTTGCTCCAGCTGCGTGCCGGCCAGGCCCTCGGCCTGTTGAGCATTCCTGCGTACAACTGGTGGATCGGCGCGATCGCGGCCGGCATGGTGACCAGCCCCGACGGCATGTTCAGCGACCTGGAGGCCGTCGGCCAGCCGCACGCCACCCTGTTCGGCCGCCTCGACATGGTCTCCGGCGCCCTGGTGGTCCTGGGGCTGCTGCTGATGGGCGCTCCTCGCACGAGCGAGCGCCTGCGTGAGTGGAAGCTGATGCTGGGCTTCGGTGTCACCGGCGTGATCGGCGGGATGTATCCCTACGCGTGCCCGGAGGGCCGCGACGACGCCTGCCGCGACGCCGAGTGGTCCCTGCAGCTGCCGCTGCACCACTACGTCCACATGGCCTCAGGCATCGTCGAGTTCGCCCTCATCACGATGACCGTCGCCCTGATGTGGCGTCGGGTCCGCGACGCGGCACCGAGCCCGTTCCGCTCGTTCGTCGGGCTGCTCGGTGCGATGCTGGCGATCGGCTACCCGGCGATCGCGTGCTCGTACCTGCTCGACCGCTTCGACGCCCCGGTCGAGGCGCTCTTCTTCATGGTCTTCGCGGGCGCTGTCGCCGCGACCGTCCTCGAGCCGGAGCCCGGGCGGGTCCTCGTGCCGGCACCCCGCCTGCAGACGGCCACGCACGAGCCGTCCTGCTGACGTCGCCGCCCGGTCAGGCGAGGAGGTCGCGCGCGCGGCGTACGTCGTCGGCCATCGCGGCCAGCAGGTCCTCGACCGAGTCGAACCGGACCATGCCCCGCAGGCGGTCCACGAAGGCGACCTCGACCTGACGGTCGTAGAGCTCCAGACCGGTCCGGTCGATGACGTAGGACTCGACCCGGCGCTCGCGCTCGCCCTCGAAGGTCGGATTGGTGCCGACCGAGATGGCGGCGGGGTACGTCGTGCCCGCATCGGGGCCGTCCAGCACGGTCAGGTGACCGGCGTACACGCCGTCGGCGGGAGCCGCGGCGCCCTTGCGCAACGGCACGTTGGCGGTCGGGTAGCCGAGCTCGCGACCACGCTGGTCGCCCTTGATGACGACGCCGCGCACCGAGAAGTCACGGGCGAGCGCCTCGGCCGCACCGGCGACGTCGCCCTCGGCCAGGCAGGTCCGGACGTAGGTCGAGGACCAGACCTGCGGGCCGCCGTCGAGGGTGACCTCGTCGACCACGAAGTCGTGGACGGCTCCCTGGGCACGCAACAGGTTGCAGTCGCCGGCTGCGCGGTTGCCGAAGCGGAAGTTCGCGCCGACGACCACCGCGTTCGCGCGCAGCGCCTCGACCAGGATCCGCTCGACGAACTCCAGCGGGCTCCACGCCGCGATCTCGCGCGAGAACGGGATGACCAGGACGTCGTCGACGCCCGCGGCGGCGAGCAGCTCGAGCCGCTCCTCGACGCTGGTCAGCGTCGGAGGCGCGTGCTCGGGGCGCAGCACCGCGATGGGGTGCGGGTCGAAGGTCACCGCGACCAGACCGGCCGAGCCGACCTGGGCGGCCAGCTCGCGTGCGCGGCGTACGACGTGCTGGTGGCCGAGGTGCATGCCGTCGAAGTTGCCGATGGTGACCGTGGAACGGCCCAGGTCGGCTGGTACCTCGCCGAAGTCTCGCCACACACGCACGGCGCTCATCCTACGAAGACCGCCTCCGGGCGCGCGACGGCACCGTCGGGTCGGTAGAGCGCGAGGAACTCCCCCGCCGGGTCGAAGACCGCGGTGAGGGCGTCGATCGCCAGCTCCAGCGGCCGGCCGTAGCGGACCAGCTGTGCCTGCTCGGCGTCCAGGTCGATGCTCGGGAAGGCCGCGCGGGCGGCGTCGGCGATCGGCAGGATCGTGAAGTCCTCGCCCAGCTCGTCGAGGGTGCGGGCGGAGGTCAGGTCGTAGGGACCGACGGCCGTACGCCGCAGCGCCGTCAGGTGTCCGCCCACGCCGAGCGCGGCGCCGACGTCGCGCGCGATGGCGCGGATGTAGGTGCCCGACGAGCAGCGCACGGAGATGTCGACGTCGTGCCCACGGACCGCGTGCACCGTCAGCTCGTGCACGGTCACCGGTCGTGCCCGGAGCTCGACGTCCTCGCCGTCACGCACGCGCTGGTAGGCGCGCTTGCCGTCGACCTTGATCGCGCTCACGGCGGTCGGCACCTGGTCGATGTCGCCGACCTGGGAGGCGAACGCCGCTCGGACGGCCTCCTCGGTCAGGTGGTCGGTGGCCACCGGCGTGCCGAGCTCGCCCTCCGCGTCGTCGGTCGAGCTGACCTGCCCGAGCCGCACGGTCGCGTCGTACGCCTTCTCGGTCAGCATCAGGTGGCCGAGCAGGCGCGTGGCCCGCTCGACCCCGACGACCAGCACGCCGGTCGCCATCGGGTCGAGCGTGCCGGCGTGGCCGACCTTCCGGGTACCGGCGAGGCGGCGTACGCGTGCGACGACGGTGTGGGAGGTGATGCCTGCCGGCTTGTCGACGACGACCAGACCGGACTCGGTCATGGTTCCTGAGTAGGCGACGAAGGAGCCGTATCGAAGGGCTCCTCCTCGTCCCAGTCCTCGCCGTCCTCGTCCTCGAGCTCGCGGGGCTTCTTGTACGGGTCCTCCTCGGAGGCGTACGCCGCGCCCTCGCGCTGCGCTGCCACCTCGGCGTCGGCCTGACGGGCCCGCTCCAGCACCTCGTCGAGGTGCCGCGCGGTCTCCGGCAGGGCGTCGTGGAAGAACGTCAGCGTCGGCACGATGCGCATGCCCAGCTGCTTGGAGACCTCGGAGCGGATCAGGCCCTTGGCCGACTCCAGCGCCTTGGCCGTCTCGGTCTCGTCACCGTTCAGGACTGTGTAGAAGATCGAGGCCTGCTGGCTGTCGCCGGTCAGGCGTACGTCGGTGATGGTGACGAAGCCGAGACGCGGATCCTTGATCCGGCGCTCGAGCATCTCGGCGACGATGACCTTGATGCGGTCGGCGATCTTCCGCACGCGGGGGTTGCTCATGTTGTGTTCCTATCAGTCGGCAGAGCCGGTGGCATCCAGGGGACACCACCGGCTCCGACCGGGTTGAACGATCTCGCAGATCAGCTGCGCTGGATCTCGCGCATCTCGTACGACTCGATGACGTCGCCTTCCTGGATCCCACCGAAGCCACGGAGGACCGCACCGCACTCGAAGCCCGAACGGACCTCGGTGACGTCGTCCTTCTCGCGCTTGAGCGAGGCCAGGTCCAGGTTCTCCTGCAGCGTGACGTTGTTGCGCAGCAGGCGAGCCTTGGCGTTGCGGCGGATGACACCGTCGGTGACGTAGCAACCGGCGATGGTGCCTTCCTTGTTGTCCACCTTCGAGGACTTGAAGATCGCCCGGATCTCGGCGCGGCCGAGGGAGACCTCTTCGTACTCGGGCTTGAGCATGCCCTTGAGCGCCGCCTCGATCTCCTCGATCGCCTGGTAGATGACCGTGTAGTAACGGATCTCCACGCCCTCGCGGTCAGCCCGCTCCGTCGCCTTGCCCTGCGGGCGGACGTTGAAGCCGATGATGATCGCGTCGGAGGCCGCGGCCAGGTCGACGTTGGTCTCGGTGATCGCACCGACACCGCGGTCGATGACCCGGATGCCGACCTCGTCGCCGACGTCGATCTTGGACAGGGCGTCCTCGAGAGCCTCGACGGAACCGGACACATCGCCCTTGAGGATGAGGTTGAGCTCCTGGCTCTCGCCCTTCTCCATGGAGGCCATGAAGTCCTCGAGCGAGCGACGGATCCGACGCTTGGCCTGCTGGGCGGCACGCTCGCGCGCCTCCCGCTTCTCGGCGATCTGGCGAGCCATGCGGTCGTCCTCGACCACGATGAAGTTCTGGCCTGCGCCGGGAACGGCGGAGAGACCGAGAACCATCGCCGGACGACCGGGGTCGGCCTGCGTCATCTCGTTGCCGTACTCGTCGAGCATGGCGCGGACACGGCCGTGGGCCGGACCGGCGACGATCGAGTCACCGACGCGGAGCGTTCCGCGCTGGACCAGGATCGTGGCGACCGGACCGCGACCGCGGTCGAGGTGGGCCTCGACGACCAGACCCTGGGCGTCCTGGGTCGGGTTGGCCCGCAGGTCGAGCGACGCGTCGGCGGTGAGCACGACGGCCTCGAGCAGCTTGTCGAGGTTGAGCCCCGCCTTGGCCGAGACGTCGACGAACATCGCGTCGCCGCCGTACTCCTCGGGGATCAGGCCGTACTCGGTCAGCTGGCCACGAACCTTCGTCGGGTCGGAGTCCGGCTTGTCGATCTTGTTGACCGCGACCACGATCGGGACGCCGGCGGCCTTGGCGTGGTTGAGCGCCTCGACCGTCTGCGGCATGACGCCGTCGTCGGCCGCGACCACGAGGATCGCGATGTCGGAGGACTGCGAACCACGCGCACGCATGGCGGTGAACGCCTCGTGACCCGGGGTGTCGATGAAGGTGATGCGACGGTCGGTGCCGTCGACCTCGGTGTGGACCTGGTAGGCACCGATGTGCTGTGTGATGCCACCGGCCTCGCCCTCGATGACGTTCGCACCGCGAAGCGCGTCGAGGAGCTTGGTCTTTCCGTGGTCGACGTGACCCATGACGGTGACGACCGGAGGACGGACCACGAGGTCGTCCTCGTCGCCCTCGTCGGCGCCGAACTCGAGGTCGAAGGACTCGAGCAGCTCGCGGTCCTCGTCCTCCGGGGAGACGACCTCGACGACGTAGTTGAGCTCGTCACCGAGCAGCTCCAGGGTCTCGTCACCCACGGACTGGGTGGCGGTGACCATCTCACCGAGGTGGAACAGCATCTGCACCAGCGAGGCGGCGTCCAGACCGATCTTGTCGGCGAAGTCCGTCAGCGAGGAGCCACGGGCGAGACGCACGGTCTCGCCGTTGCCCTTGCGGACACGCATGCCGCCCAGGGTCGGAGCCTCCATGGCCTCGAACTCCTGGCGACGCGCCCGCTTCGACTTGCGGCCACGACGGGCGGGACCGCCCGGACGACCGAAGGCACCCTGGGTCTGGCCACGCTGGCCGGGACGGCCACCGCCGCCGGGGCGACCGGCGAAGCCGCCGGGACGACCCGGGGCACCGGCACCGGCACCACCGGGGGCGCCACCCGGGCCACCACGGCCCGGAGCGCCGGGACGGCCGGGGCCACCACCGGGACGGCCGGGACCGCCACCGGGACCACCGGGGCCACGACGGCCCGCGGGACCGGCCGCGAACGCGGCAGGCGACTTCGGCATCATCGCCGGGTTGGGACGCGGCATGCCGGGACGGCCGGCGCCGCCGGCCGGCGGACGCGGCGGACGGTTGTCGTCGGTCGTGCCGTCACGCGGCGCCGGGGCGGGGCGACGGCCCATGCCCTGGCTGGGCGCGAACGGGTTGTTGCCGGGGCGGGTACCGCCCGGCTTGCCGACCGGACGCGGGGCCGGGGGCCTGGGGGCCGGAGCCTTCGGCGCGGGCGCCTTGGGCGTGGCAGGGGCCGCAGCGGCCGGCGCAGCAGCGGCCGGCGGCTCAGGAGCCTCGGGCGCGACCGGCTCGGGAGCCGGCGCGGCCTTCTTGGCCGGACCGGGACGCGGTCCGGGCTTGACGGCGGGCGCGGCGGCCTCGGCGGCGGGCGCCTCGGCAGCAGCGGGCGCCTCAGCAGCGGCGGGGGCAGCCGGCGCGGCGGCCTTCTTGGCCGGCGCCTTGGGCGCGGGGGCCTTGGCGGGCTCGGCGGCAGCGCCACCATCACCCTTGGCAGCCAGCAGGTCGGCGGCGTACGCAGCCTCGAACTTCTTGACAGCCGGAAGCTCGACGCTGGATGAAGCAGTCTTGGCGAACTCTCCGATCGCACTCAGCTTCTCCAGCGCTTCCTTGCTGGTGATGCCGTACGTCTTCGCGAGTTCGGAAACTCGGGTCTTGGCCACAATTCTCCTTTTGGCCCAGACCCGATGGGGCGAGTCTTAGACCGTTGATGGGTGAAGCGAAACGAACATGCTCATCGCGAAGTACTCATCGAGTGCTCATGAGCGGGGTGCTCCCGTTTCTGTTGGACCGGCTTCCCTTGTTCGGCCGGTCGGATCGGTCTGAGTGTCGAGGTGGTCCCCCACCGGTGCGCTGGACAACCCCGACGCAGCTCCGGTCACCCGGAGCGCACGTGCGAAGGCCTTCCGCCGCACCGCGAGGTCGTAGCACGCGGTCGTGGGGTGCAGGTGCGCTCCACGACCCGGTGCAGTGGCGTTGGCATCGGGTACGACGACCGGCTGACCGGTCTTCGGATCCGAGCCGACGGTCACCCGCAACAACTCGCTCTTGGCCGCTCGTCTCCGGCAACCGATGCATGTGCGGACGGGCCCCGTGAGGGGAGAATCGTCCGCCTGTGCAGGGGAAAACCTTTGGCGAGCCACCAAGGCGCAACACTACCGCCTCGGGCCACGAAGACCCGAACCGGCAGACGGGTCAGGCGCCCGCAGGCTCCTCATCGGAGTGGATGTCGATCCGCCAGCCGGTGAGGCGGGCCGCGAGGCGGGCGTTCTGGCCCTCCTTGCCGATCGCCAGCGACAGCTGGAAGTCGGGTACGACGACCCGTGCGGACCGCGCCGCGGCATCGACCACGCGGACCTCCTTGACCTGGGCCGGCGACAACGCGTGGGCCACCAGCTCACTCGGGTCCTCGGACCAGTCGACGATGTCGATCTTCTCGCCGTGCAGCTCGGACATCACGTTGCGGACCCGCTGACCCATCGGGCCGATGCAGGCGCCCTTGGCGTTGAGCCCGGCGACCTTGGTGTGCACCGCGATCTTGGTGCGGTGGCCGGCCTCGCGGGCGATCGCCGCGATCTCGACGGAGCCGTCGGCGATCTCGGGGACCTCGAGGGCGAAGAGCTTCTTGACCAGGTTGGGGTGTGACCGGGACAGGGTGACCTGCGGGCCGCGCATGCCCTTGCGGACCGAGATGACGAGGGCCTTGATCCGGGTGCCGTGCTTGTACTCCTCGCCGGGTACCCGCTCGCTCAACGGCAGCATCGCCTCGATCTTGCCGAGGTCGACGAGCACGTCGTCCGCGTTGCGCCCCTGCTGGATGATGCCCGAGATGATGTCGCCCTCCTTGCCGGAGAACTCACCGAACCTGATCTCGTCCTCGGCGTCGCGCAGGCGCTGCAGCATGATCTGCTTGGCGGTCATCGCAGCGATCCGGCCGAACCCGTCCGGGGTGTCGTCGAACTCGCCGATCTCGTTGTCGTCGTTGTCGTACTCGACGGCCATGACCCGCACGTGGCCGGTCTTGCGGTCGAGGTCGACCCGCGCCTTCTCGTAGGCACCCGGGCTCTTGTGGTAGGCCATCAGGAGGGCCTGCTCGATCGCCTCGACGAGGACGTCGAACTTGATCTCCTTCTCGCGCTCCAGCGTGCGGAGGATGCTGAGGTCGATGTCCATGGGTCACTTCTCCTTGCGGTTGAACTCGATCTGCACGAGCGCCTTGGCGACGTCGGCGTACGACACCGCGCGCTCGGCGCCCTCGACCGAGAGGGTCACGGTGGCGTCGTCGGACGCGGTGATCCGGCCGGTCACCGTCTCGCCGTCGGCGAGGGTGACCTTGACCAGGCGGTCGGCGTTGCGGCGCCAGTGGCGCGGAAGCGTGAGCGGACGGTCGACGCCCCGCGAGGTGACCTCGAGGGTGTACGGCATCTCCCCCATCGCGTCGGACTCGTCCAGCAGGGCGTTGAGGGCCCGGGTGGCAGTGGCGACGTCGTCCATCGAGACGCCGCCGTCCTTGTCGACGGCGATCCGCAGGACGCGGCGCTTGCCGGCGGGCGTGATCTCGACCGCCTCGACGTCCAGGCCGAGGTCGCTCAACGGCTCTGACACGAGGGACTCGACCCGGTCGGCGTCATTCGATCGATTACCCGATCCCATGGGGAGTCTCCCTGTGTCCTGTTGTACGAGCTGGTTGTAGAGCCAACCCTAGGGCATGTCAGGTGACCCTCCGACTATCCTCACCCGGTGACCATCAGCCTGCCGCCGACCGATCGGCGCGGCCTCCTGCGTGGCGCCGCCGTCGCCACCCTCGCCCTGCCCGTCCTGGCTGCCTGCGACGCGACCGAGGTCACGCCGCGGAGCGGATCGGTGAAGCAGTCGGGCGACTCCTCGGCCGCCGACGCCGCCCTCGTCGCGAAGATCGCCGGGCAGGTGGCGGGCACGCGCGCCGCGGCCCAGAAGCTGGCCAAGCACGACCACGCGCACCGGACCTGGGCGCTCCAGCTGGCATCCCTGCACCAGCAGCACCTGGCCCGTCTCGGCACCGGCTGGATCGCGCCCGGGGTCGTCGCGGGGACACCGAAGTCGCTCATCGCCGCCGAGGAGCGCCTGCAGCAGTCGTTGGTCAGGGCCACCGGCCAGGTCGAGAGCGGAGCCCTCGCCCAGGTGCTCGCCTCGATGGCCGCCGCGATCGGGCAGCGGCTGGTGGTCGCATGAGCACCTCGCCCGCGATCAATGCGCTCCAGGACGTGCTCGCCGCCGAGCACGCCGCGACCTACGTCTACAGCGTCCTCGGCGCACAGACCTCCCAGTCGGCCCAGGCCTCGCTGTACACACAGGTGACCGCCGCCTTCCTGGCGCACCGCGACCGCCGCGACACCGTGACCGACCGGATCCGCGCGCTCGGTGCCGAACCCGTCGCGGCCTCGCCGGCGTACGCCGTCCCCGCGAACCTCTCGACCGCTGCCGCCATCGGCGCTGCGGCCCTGAAGCTCGAGAGGTCGTGCGCTGCGACGTACGCCTTCGCCGTCGGGAGCACCACGGGCGCCGACCGCGCCTGGGCGACCGATGCCCTCCTCGACGCGGCGGTCCGCGAGGTCCGGCTGGGCGGGCACCCCGAGGCGTTCCCCGGCATCTGACCCTCGTTCTGCAGGTTCGTGCACTGCATGTTTATGAGGATCGTTCCTAGGTGTACATCGGGCCGATGCATTGCATGATTGTGCATGCGCGGCGTACGAGCCCCACCTCGTCGCTCGCGTGTATGGACCGTGTCCCCGGTCACCGAGGGTCCGCGGCTCCGTACTTCGGGGGACATCTCGGGAGTTCCTCGGAGTTCGAGGCCGCGGACCCCGGCATTTTTCAAGGCGCGAGCGCGTCGCCGCCACCGGCGCCGCGCTGCCGCGCTCGCAGTTGACGTTCGCTCGGGCCAAGGCTCGTTGGCGGCTTGCGGTCAGCAGCTCATGCTTGGTGCGCTCGGTTGCGGTGGCGGTCAGCGCCAGGGGGCGATGAGGGCGGCGATGTCGGCGAGGCGGTGGGCGACGGCGTCGGGGGTGCCCTCGGTGTGGCCGACCTGGTCGGGCGGGATGGCGCTGTGCGGGATGTGGACGGCGCGCATGCCGGCGTTCTGGGCGCCCCAGACGTCGTCGTACAGGCGATCACCGACGTAGACGCAGGCGCTCGGCTCGGTGACGCCCACGGCCTCCATCGCTGCCTGGAAGGCGCGTGGGGACGGCTTGGTCCACGGGATCTCGCTGGAGTAGACGTCGCCGTCGATGAGGTGGTCGATGCCGTCGCGCTCGAAGACCCCGCGGTGCCATGCTCGCGGCCAGAGGGTGTTGCTGAGCACCCCGACCCGGATGCCGTCGGCGCGCAGGGCCTCGAAGAGCGGGCCCACCTCGGGGTCGGTCTCGGTGTGGGGCACCCAGAAGTCGTGGTAGGCGCCGAGCAGCTCGGGGTCGTGCGGCAGCCCGGCCGCGTCGAAGAGGTCGGCGATGGTCGCGCTGCGCTGCTGGTCACGACTGCGTCCCCAGATCACGCTGCCGGCCTCGTGCAGGGCACGAGCGTGGGTCTCGACAGGCTCGACCACCGAAGGATGGTCCGCGGCACGGTCGACCGCCGCCGCGAGGGCCAGCGACTCGGCGTGGAAGTCGATGTCGTGCCAGCGCGTCAGGGTGCCGCCCCAGTCGAAGATCACGGCCGCGATGCGTGAGCTGCTCATGCCGCCGACCCTACGAGGCGGCACCCCCGGCGGGCACCCGGGCGAACGCGGCGATCTTGCGGGCGAGGCGCTCGGGCTGGTCCAGGGCAACGAAGGTGAGCGCGTCCGGGATCTCCACCAGCCGGGCGTCCGGGAAGGCAGCAGCCAGCCGCTGCCCCAGCGCGAGCGTGAAGAAGCGGTCGCTCGGGCCCCAGCAGAGCAGCACCGGGCGATCGAAGCGGGACAGCCACGACTCGGCGTCGACGAGCTCACGTCCCGTCCACCCCCGGGCGAAGCGTGCGACGTCGTCGCGCACACCTGCGTCGTCGACGTACGGCATCACCCACCCGAGCGTCTCCGCCGCGGTGAGGGAGCGGGCGACCAGCGGCCCGAAGCCGAGCAGGCCGTTGCGGAGGCGAGCCGACCGCATCGGCCGCATCAGCGCGCGGGCGAGGCCCGGGTGACGCGCGGCGCGGAAGAGCACGTTGAAGGGCGCCGGAGGGAAGGCCTCGAAGGCATCGCAGTTGGTCAGCACGAGCCGCCCGATGCGCTCCTCCCCCACGCCGAGGAGGAGCTGGCAGACCGCACCGCCCGTGTCGTTGCCGACCAGCACGACGTCGCGCAGGTCGAGGGCGTCGAGGAACGAAGCGACGATGCGCGCGACGCCACGCGGCGAGAGGTCGGCGTCGGGCCGCATCGCCGTCCGGTGCGCGCCCAGGGGCCAGGTCGGCGCGAAGGTGCGGAAGCCCTGCTCCGCCAGCCGCTCCGGCACGTCGGACCACAGCGTGTCGTCGACCAGGAAGCCGTGGACGAGCACGACCGCCGGTCCCTCGGCAGGACCGGACTCCCGGTAGTGGACCGTCCCGGCCGGAAGCTCGATGCTCCGGCGCGTCCCTGCTGTTCCCATGACTGCCTCCACTAAGGTTACGAACACGTTGTACGTAACTTACGGACAGGTTGTATGGAAATCAAGAGGACCCAGGCCGAACGTTCGGCGACGACCCGTGCTGCCCTGGTCGCCGCCTCGCGCGGGCTCATCGCCGAGCATGGGTACGGCGCACTCTCGACCGACCAGATCGCCAAGGCGGCCGGTGTCACCCGCGGCGCGCTCTACCACCAGTTCGCCGGCAAGGAGGAGCTCTTCGCCGCTGTCTTCGAGCAGGTCGAGTCCGAGATCGCCGAGCGGATCGACGCCTTCATCGAGGCGGCCGCGCCCGACGACGTCCAGTCCATGCTCGGTGCCAACATCGACGCCTGGCTCGCGACCTGCGCCGAGCCCGAGTTCCACCGGATCGCGCTGATCGAGGCTCCCGCCGTCCTGGGCTGGGAGCGCTGGCGCGAGGTCGGTCTCCGCTACGGCGTCGGTCTCGTCGAGTCGGCGCTCCACTCGCTGATCGACGCCGGCCTGGTGGCCGATCGACCGGTCCGACCGCTCGCCCACGTCCTCGTCGGCGCCCTCGACGAGGCCGCCCTGTACTGCGCCCAGGCCGAGGACCGGGTGCGGGCCACGGCCGAGGTCCGCGAGGCGCTGCTCGCGCTCCTCACCGGCCTGCTCATCGGCTGACCACCGCGTCGAGCGCGACCCTCAACCCGTCAGTCGGTGCGGTAGGTCCACGGAGAAACCATGAAGTGGTTGTCGCCGCCGTCGCTGCAGGTGACGCCCCACCGGCGCGACCAGCAGCTGATGGGGCCGTCGCGGAAGACCTGGCCGTAGGCCAGCACCTCGTCCGGGTCGGGGACCAGGACGTCCGTGGCGCACAGGAAGCTGGGCTCGTCGCCGTTGGCCATGCCCAGCCCCTCGAGCGCGGTCGGGCCGCACCAGTGGCGGTCACCACCAGGGACGTGCCAGCGCTTGGTCGAGACGGCGCACTCAACACCACGGGTCGCGGGCGTCGCCCGACAGGTGATGTTGTGGTCGGGCGTCTCGAAGGTCGAGGGGTGGCGCGGGTGCGTCCCGGGCGCCCTGCTCGAGGTCGCGCTCGTCGCGGCGCCCGTCGCGGCGACCGGGTGCGTCGTGGGTGCGGCGGGGTGCGCGACGGGACCGCCCGCACCGCATCCCGTGAGCACGAGCCCGGTCAGGCTCGTCGCCGCCAGCAGGGTCAGCCTCTTCACGATCATGACGAACCTCCGGCTCAGGAGCGCCGAGAGCGCCCACTCCCCTCTCCTGACGCGGGGAACCGCCCGGAAGTTGCAGGTCAGCCGCGGACGATCTCGCCGATGCGTGCGACGGCATCGGCCAGCGGGAGCTCGGTGCGCTCGCCGGTACGCCGGTCCTTGACCTCGATCACCTGGTTGTCGGGGTCGGCCACGCCGCGGCCGACGGTCACGATGGTCGGTACGCCGATGAGCTCGGCGTCCTTGAACTTCACGCCGGGGCTGATCTTGCCGGCGCGGTCGTCGTACAGGACGTCGAGGCCCGCGGCCGCGAGCTCGCCGACGAGCTGCTCGGCAGCCGCGAAGACGGCCTCCTCGCGGCCGGCGGCGACCACGTGGACGTCGTACGGCGCGATGTTGCGTGGCCAGCAGAGTCCGATCTCGTCGAGGCTGTCCTCGGCGATCGCGGCGACGGCGCGGGTGACGCCGATGCCGTAGGAGCCCATCGTCACGGTGACCAGCTTGCCGTTCTCGTCGAGCACCTTGAGCTCGAGCGCCTCGGCGTACTTGCGGCCCAGCTGGAAGACGTGGCCCATCTCGATGCCGCGCGCGGTCTCGAGGGTGCCGTCGCAGCGCGGGCACTCGTCGCCATCGCGGACCTCTGCGGCCTCGATCGTGCCGTCGGGAGTGAAGTCGCGGCCCGCGACCAGGTCGATGACGTGGGAGCCGTCGACATTGGCGCCGGTGACCCAGCGGGTGCCCTCGACGACACGGGGGTCGACCAGGTAGCGGATGCCGCTCTTGGACTCCTCACCCAGGACCTCGGGGCCGATGTAGCCCTTGACCAGCGCGTCGTGCTTGCGCAGCTCGCCGTCGTCCATGGGCTCGACGGTGATGGGCTCGAGCTGGCCCTCGAGGCGCTTGACGTCGACCTCTCGGTCGCCGGGCAGGCCGATGGCCAGGGGCTCACGCGTGCCGTCGGGGTGGGTGAGGACGAGCAGCACGTTCTTGAGGGTGTCGCCGGCGGCCCACGGACGGTCGTCGCGCGGGAAGGCCTCGTTGAGGTGGTCGACCAGGGTGGCGATGGTCGGCGTCGCGGGCGTCGCCTCCGCGTGGGCGGCCGGGGCGTCGGCGTACGGGAGCGCCTCGGGGGCGCGGACCTCGACGGCCTCGACGTTCGCGGCGTAGTCGCAGGTGGTGCAGCGGACGTAGGTGTCCTCGCCGACCTCGGCCTTGGCGAGGAACTCCTCGGAGGCGGAGCCGCCCATGGCGCCGGAGGTCGCCTTGACGACGACGTACTCGAAGCCGAAGCGGTCGAAGATCTTCACGTACGCCGCGCGGTGGGCGTCGTACGACGTCTGCAGGCCCTCGTCGGAGATGTCGAAGGAGTAGCTGTCCTTCATCACGAACTCGCGGCCGCGCAGGAGGCCCGCCCGCGGGCGCGCCTCGTCGCGGTACTTGTTCTGGATCTGGAACAGGCTGACCGGCAGGTCCTTGTAGGAGCCGTAGAGGTCCTTGACCAGGAGCGTGAACATCTCCTCGTGGGTCGGACCGAGGAGGTAGTCGGCCTCCTTGCGGTCCTTGAGCCGGAAGATGCCGTCGCCGTACTCGGTCCAGCGGTTGGTGGCCTCGTAGGGCTCGCGGGGCAGCAGCGCGGGGAAGTGCACCTCCTGCGCACCGATCGCCGCCATCTCCTCGCGGATGATCGTCTCCACCTTGCCCAGGACCCGCAGGCCCAGCGGCAGCCAGGTGTAGATGCCCGGCGCGGCACGGCGGATGTAGCCGGCCCGCACCAGCAGGCGGTGGCTCGGAACCTCGGCGTCCGACGGGTCCTCGCGCAACGTGCGCAGGAAGAGCGTGGACATGCGGCTGAGGTTCCCGGTCATGGGAGCAAGGCTAAGGGTGCCTAACGACCGGCGCGGAGCGCGCCCCGGATCATCGGGAGCTGCAGGGGCAGACGCGCCAAGGACGCCGCCTGCATCGCGCGGTTGTCGCCATGGAACGCGTCGACCGCCATCTTGACGTTGCCCGGGAAGACGCCCGCGAGCAGACCGGCACTCGCCAGGCCGGCGACCCGCCGGGTCGCCGGGTTCAGCATCCCGACGGCGCAGAGCAGCTCGGCCACGCCCGAGCCCACGATCACCTCGCGGTGGGCCGGCACCCACGAGGGCATCAGCGGCTCGAATACCGACGGCTTGAGCAGGTGGACGGTGCCGCTGACGAGGAAGGCGCCGGCGACGATCTTGGCGTCGGTGCGGAGTGGTGCGGTCATCGGGTCTCCTCGGTTCAGAACATGATGGTGGCGAAGCGGTTGGTCTCGACGAAGCCGACGGTCTCATAGACCGCGCGGGCCGCGTCGTTCCAGTCGTTGACGTAGAGCGAGACATGGGGAGCGATGGTTGCCCGCACCTGCTCGACGACGGCCGCCATGCCGGCGGTCGCCAGGCCCTGGCCACGCAGGTGGGGCGGCACCCAGACCCCCTGGATCTGCGCGGCATCCCGGGTCGCACAGGCGACCTCGGCCTTGAACACCAGCTCGCCGTCGGCGTACCTGGCGAAGGACCAGCCGCGGTTCACGAGCTGCAGCACGCGGGCACGATAGAGGTCGGACCCGCCGTACTCCGGCGAGACGCCGACCTCCTCGGTGTACATCGCGACGCAGGCCGGGTAGAGAACCTCGAGATCGGACGGGCCGCTGAGGCGTACGTCGGGGTCGGCCTCGACGGCCGGTGCGGTGGCGATCTCCAGGTGTCGCTGGTCCCAACGGATCTCCCGCGGCCTCCCCCAGCGCTCGCCCACGCGCTCCCAGAACGGCCGGACGGCCTCCTGCGGGCCCACCAGCGTGGACGCCGTACGCCGGTGCGCGAGCGCGCGGTCCGCGAACGCGACCGCGTCGTCGGGGTCGGCCTCGACCGGCACCAGGTTGGCGCCGAGGTGACACGCCGCGACGAGCTCGCCGGCCTCGAACCGGCCCCACATCTCGCCGCCCAGCCAACGCGGCTCGAGGTTGGTGGTCTGCGCGCGGTGGATCGCGAAGACGTTGGTGACCGGGTCCTGCTGCGCGAGGTCGAGGAAGGAGCCGAGATCGGCTCCGGTCAGGGCCCGCACCCCGCGACGTGTGGTCAGCACGCCGCCACCCTAGTGCGCAGCGCCGCCAGCACGCCCCACCTCCACCTCAGCTGTCTCCGGGGAGGCGGCATGGCCCGAAATGACCATAGGATGCGGGACGATGACCCGATCCGGGCATGGGGGCTGCTGCACGACGCTGGACCCGGCCGCTCGGTCTGCGGCCCTCGGGAACCACCTGCACTCCAGCCCACGAAGGAACGACCCATGTCACGCTCCCTGCCGTTCAGCTCCCGGATCCGCAAGCGTGTCGCCGTGCTGGCGGGCACCGCCCTCGTGGTCGGTGGGCTCCTCTCCGCCCCGGGTGCCGCTGAGGCACGTCCGGGCGGCGGCGGTGGCGGGACCACCGACCCGTGCGGCACCGCCGTCTACAAGCCCGGCGGCGGCAGGTGGGCCTGCACGTTCGACGACGACTTCTCCGGACGCAGCATCGACACCAGCAAGTGGCTGGTCAGCTCGACCGCGCAGAGCGGCTTCACGGTCGGCCAGACCTGCTTCACCACGAACAACGCCTCGGTTGGCAACGGCGAGCTGCGGCTCACGGCCCGCGACATGGGCGCGCCGTTCACCTGCACCACGCCGTACGGCTCCTTCCAGACCCGCTACGCCGGCGCCCACATGGGCACGGTCGGCAAGTGGTCGCAGACCTACGGCCGGTTCGAGGTCCGTGCGCGCTATCCCCAGAGCGGCCCCGGCGCGCGCGGCGGGTTCTGGCTCTATCCCGCCAAGCAGGCGTACGGCGCCTGGCCTGCCTCGGGCGAGATCGACGTCGCCGAGTGGTGGTCCAGCGCCAAGACGATGGTTCTGCCGACGCTCCACTACTCCGGCAGCTCCTCCACCGACACCGGCTGGAACTGCTCGGTCGTCGACCCGACCCAGTGGCACACCTACACGCTCGACTGGGAGCCGACCCAGATGACGTTCTCCATCGACGGCACCACGTGCTTCACCGACAGCTGGACGCCGGACGCCCCGCTCGTGGCGCCGCAGCCGTTCGACCAGCCGTTCAACATGATCCTGAACATGGCCGTCGACAACACCGGATCGAACCTGGTCGACAGCACGACCACGCTGCCGGCGACGTACGAGGTCGACTACGTGAAGGCCTGGAAGTAGTCCAGCGGGAGGCCCTGCGACGCGGGCGGGCTCGGCGGCTGCCGACCCCGCCCGCGTCTCTTTTTGCGTTTCACCTCCCCCAGGGGGCCGTGCGGGTCTACTGTGCGCTCAAACCGCTGGGGGTCTCGGGAGCCGGCCTGCGCTCTCGAGGAGCTTTGCATGCACCACCGTTCCCGCCGTCGCGCCTTTTTCGCCGCCCTGGCCACGTTCGTCACGGCCGTCGCGCTCGCCGCGCCCGGACGCACCGCGTCGGCCTCCCCCACCTCCCCCGCGGCCACGACCTCGGCCCGCAGCACCGCGCCGTACTGCGGGACCGCGATCCACAAGGGCGACGGATCGCCGTGGCACTGCACGTTCGGTGACGACTTCGGCGGGACCACCCTCAACGGCAACAACTGGGTGATCGGCGAGACCGCGAAGACGGGCTTCAGGATCGGCAAGACCTGCTTCACCAAGGACAACGTCGCGGTCGGCAACGGACACCTCAGCCTGACGACCAAGGACATGGGCCACGAGTTCTACTGCGGCGGCGGGCCGCTGATCGTCGGCTTCTTCACGCGCTACACCGGCGCCCACATCGCCACCTGGAGCAAGTTCGCGCAGGCCTTCGGACGATTCTCGGTCCGCTCCCGCTACCCCGACAACGGCTCGGGGCTCAAGGCCGGCCTGTGGATGTACCCGCAGAAGCAGGTCTACGGCAAGTGGCCGAACTCGGGCGAGCTCGACGTCTCCGAGTGGTGGTCGAACACCCCGCGCCAGGTGGTGCCCGGCCTGCACTACCGCGGCAGCGACTGGCACGTCGACAACGGCTGGAAGTGCTTCACCTCGACGCCCTACCGATGGCACACGTACACGCTGGTGTGGACCCACAAGGAGATGCGGTTCAGCATCGACAACAACACCTGCTTCCGGCGTACCGTCCAGCCGGACGCGCCGTTCGTCGCGCCGCAGCCGTTCGACCAGCCGTTCACGATGATCCTGAACATGGCGGTCGGCAACGGCAACCGCGGGAACTACATCGACGACACCTCCCGGTTCCCCGCGACCTACCAGGTCGACTGGGCGCGGGCCTGGCGCTGAGCCCCACCACTTGCCCCGCCCGCTTCCGCCCTCAGGAGACCCCTTGGCCGCCGTACGTCGTCGCTTCGTCCTGCTTCCCGCTGCACTCGTCGCGTTGGCCGCGACCGTCACGCTGACGGTGCTGCCCGGCTCGCCCTCCCCCGCTCAGGCCACGTCCGGCCGGACGACCGCTGCGCGTACGGCGGTGGACGGGTGCGGCCCGGTGATCCGCCGCTCCAACGGCAGCGCGTGGCAGTGCAGCTTCGCGGACAACTTCAGCGGGGTCGCGATCGACACCAGCAAGTGGCTGGTCAGCTCGACCGCGAAGAGTGGCTTCCGGGTGGGCAACACCTGCTTCATGACCCAGAACGTCGCCGTGACCGGGGGCCATCTCGACCTGACCGCAGCCAGCGGACGCCGTTTCTACTGCCGCTCGGGCGCCGGCGGGTTCTCCACGACCTACACCGGTGGCCACATCGGGACCGTCGGGCGCTTCTCCCAGACCTACGGGCGGTTCGAGGTCCGCGCCCGCTACCCGCAGAACGGGCCCGGGCTGCACGGCGGGTACTGGCTCTACCCGGCGAAGATGACCTACGGCCGCTGGCCCGCGTCCGGTGAGATCGACTCGGCCGAGTGGTGGTCCAAGGACCCGACCCACGTGCGGCCCACGCTGCACTACCGCGGCAGCACAACGGCAGCCGACTCCGGCGCCGGCTGCGTCGTCGCCGACCCGACCGCGTGGCACAGCTACACCACGGTGTGGACGCCGACCCTGATCCGGTTCGCCATCGACGGCACCACCTGCTTCCGGCGTACGTGGAAGCCCGGCTACCCGTTCGTCGCCCCGCAGCCCTTCGACAAGCCGTTCAACATCATCTTGAACATGGCGGTCGACGCTCCGGCATCGTGGAACCACCCCACCGCCGAGACGGTGCTGCCGGCGAAGTACCAGGTCGACTACGTCAGGGCCTGGCGCTGACCCCGGACGACATCAGCCGACGCTGACCTCGGCGCCGGCGCCGTCGACGGGCTCCATCGTCTCGGCGAGCTTCATCGCCTCCTCGATCAGCGTCTCCACGATCTCGGACTCGGGAACGGTCTTGATGACCTCGCCCTTGACGAAGATCTGCCCCTTGCCGTTGCCGGAGGCGACACCGAGGTCGGCCTCACGGGCCTCCCCGGGACCGTTGACGACGCAGCCCATGACGGCCACGCGCAGCGGGACCTCCATGCCCTCGAGGCCCTTGGTGACACGCTCGGCCAGTGTGTAGACGTCCACCTGGGCGCGGCCGCAGCTCGGGCACGAGACGATCTCGAGCTTGCGCGGGCGCAGGTTCAGGCTCTGCAGGATCTGGATGCCGACCTTGACCTCCTCCACCGGCGGGGCCGAGAGGGAGACGCGGATCGTGTCGCCGATGCCCTTGCTCAGCAGCGCGCCGAAGGCGGTGGCGGACTTGATGGTGCCCTGGAACGCCGGGCCGGCCTCGGTCACGCCGAGGTGCAGCGGCCAGTCGCCGGCCTCGGCGAGCAGCTCGTAGGCGCGGACCATGACGACCGGGTCGTTGTGCTTGACCGAGATCTTGAAGTCGCGGAAGCCGTGCTCCTCGAACAGGCCGGCCTCCCAGATCGCGCTCTCGACGAGCGCCTCGGGCGTGGCCTTGCCGTACTTCTCCAGCAGGCGCTTGTCGAGCGAGCCGGCGTTGACGCCGATCCGGATGCTCGTGCCGTGGTCGTTCGCCGCGGCCGCGATCTCCTTGATCTGGTCGTCGAACTTCTTGATGTTGCCGGGGTTGACGCGTACGGCGGCACAGCCCGCCTCGATCGCAGCGAAGACGTACTTCGGCTGGAAGTGGATGTCGGCGATCACCGGGATCTGCGAGTGCTTGGCGATCTCGGGCAACGCGTCGGCGTCGTCCTGGCTCGGGCACGCCACGCGCACGATGTCGCAGCCCGCGGCGGTCAGCTCGGCGATCTGCTGGAGCGTGGTGTTGACGTCGCTGGTGAGCGTGGTCGTCATCGACTGCACCGAGATCGGGTGGTCGCTGCCCACGCCCACCTTGCCCACCTGGATCTGCCGCGTCGGGCGACGCGGAGCGAGGACGGGCGCCGGAGCGGAGGGCATTCCCAAGCCGATGGCAGTCATGGCTCCAGCCTAGTGCGCGGGGTCTCGGCGGGCTCGATCACCGGACCGGCTCGACGTCGTGGGTCGGTCAGGACGTGATGTGGACGGGCACGACGAGGTCGCCGACGATCAGCACGACGCCCATCACCAACATGGCACCCGCGACGACGTACGCGACCGGGAGCAGCTTGGCGGCGTCGACGTACCCGGGGTCGGGGCGACGACGCAGCCGCGCGAGGCCGCGGCGTACGGCCTCCCACAGGGCGCTGGCGATGTGGCCGCCGTCCAGGGGCAGCAGCGGCACCAGGTTGAACATGCCGATGAAGAAGTTGAAGCCGGCGATCAGCATCAGGAGGGACAGGGCCTTGTCCTGGATGCGGATGTCGTGGTTCGCGGCGGTCTCCCCCGCGAGCCGGCCGCCGCCGACGATGCTGATCGGCCCGGCCGGATCACGCTTCTGGATGCCGACGATCGCCTTCGCTACGCCCCAGACCTTGACCGGGAGCGTGGCCAGCGAGGTGACGACGTCCTTGGTCATCCGGCCCATCTGCTGCAGCGTGTAGAGCGGGCCGCCGGTGGTGGGGTCGGAGGTCGGCACGACACCGAGGAAGCCGACGCGTTTGTTCACCAGCTGGCCCGCGTGGTCGGGCGGACGCACCGTGGTCGTGGTGCGGATGGTCACGTCGTGGCCCCCACGGGCGACCACGATCGTCGCGCGACGGGTGCCGTTCGCGCGGATCAGGGAGTTGAACTGGCTCCAGTCGGCGATCCTGGTGCCGTTGAAGGAGACCATCCGGTCACCGGTCCGGATGCCCGCGGCGTACGCCGGCGTCGGGTGCTTGCTCAGCTCCGCCGGGGTGCAGACCCGGCCGTCTTCGCTGAGCGGGACGACGCAGGGGATCACTCGCTCGACGGTGATGCCGGTGTGCTCGTCGCCCTTGTTGCCGTAGGTCGCGAAGACCGAGGCGAAGATGGTGAAGGCGATGACCAGGTTCATGGTCGGACCGCCGACCATCACGACGACCTTCTTCCACCAGGGCATCCGGTAGAAGAGGCGGTCGTGGTCCTCGGGCCGGATGTTCTCCCACTCGGCCACGCGCGCGTCGGAGATGAGCTGCGTGAACAGGCCCGTGTTGGACTTGCGGACCCGGAGGACCTGGTTGCCGTCGGCGTCGACCGCGGCCTCGTCGGCGAGGTCGGTCGCGCCCGGGGGCAGCATCCCGACGATCTTGACGTACCCACCCAGGGGGACGGCCTTGAGGCCGTACTCGGTCTCGCCGACCTGCTTGCTCCACACCGTCGGCCCGAAGCCGATGAAGTACTGGGTGACCTTCCCGCCGAACGCCTTCGCCGGGATCAGGTGGCCGAGCTCGTGCAGACCGATCGACGCGGCGATCGCGAGCACGAAGATCAGCACGCCGGCGGCGTACAGCAGGGCGGTCATCGGTCACCTCGGGTCTGGATCGTGCGGGCCGCGGCCTCGCGGGCCCAGGCGTCGGCGGCGACGATGTCGTCGACGCCCAGCGCCTCTCCCGAGCGTACGTCGTGGGCGGCGAGCACGTCGCCGATCGTGTCGACGATCTGGGTGAACCGGAGCCGTCCGTTGCGGAAGGCGTCGACGGCGACCTCGTTGGCCGCGTTGTAGACGGCCGGGGCGGTGCCGCCCGTTGCGCCCGCGGTGCGGGCCAGGCCGACCGCGGGGAACGCCGCGTCGTCGAGCGGGAAGAACTCCCACGTCTCGGGTCGGGACCAGTCGACGGCCGGAGCGGCCTCGGGCACCCGGTCGGGCCAGTCCAGGCCGAGCGCGATGGGGATCAGCATGGTCGGCGGACTGGCCTGCAGGATCGTCGAGCCGTCGACGAGCTCGACCATCGAGTGCACCACCGAGGTCGGGTGCACCACGACGTCGATCCGGTCGAACGGGATGCCGAACAGCAGGTGGGCCTCGATGACCTCCAGGCCCTTGTTGACCAGGGTCGCGGAGTTGATGGTGATGACCGGGCCCATGTCCCACGTCGGGTGGTTGCCGGCCTGCTCCGGCGTGACGTCCTCGAGCTGGGCGCGGGTCCGGCCCCGGAACGGTCCGCCGCTGGCGGTGAGCACGAGCCGGCGTACGTCCCGGTAGTCGTGGGTGCCGTCACCGGTGGAGACGCGCAGGCACTGGGCCAGCGCGCTGTGCTCGGAGTCGACCGGCACGATCTGGCCCGGCTTCGCGCGCTCGAGGACGAGCGGGCCACCCATGACCAGGCTCTCCTTGTTCGCGAGCGCGAGGGTGTTGCCGGCGTCGAGGGCCGCCAGCGTCGGCCGGAGGCCGACGGCGCCGGTGATGCCGTTGAGCACCACGTCGCAGTCGTACGCCGCGGCCTCGATGCTGGCCTGCTCCCCCAGTCCGCTCACGGCCGGCGTGAACTCCGCGACCTGGCGCTGGAACAGGTCGGGGTTGCCGCCGCCGGCGGTCAGCCCGACGACCCGGAACCGGTCGGGGTTGGCCCGGACCAGGTCGAGGGCCTGGGTACCGATCGAACCGGTGGATCCGAGGATGACGACGTCACGCACCCCTCCATCCTCGCAGCCACCCACCACCGAGCTCCGCAGTGGCGGACACGACACCGCGATCTCTCCGATCTCCCTGCGCCGACGCCTCCGGCAGAGGATCCTTGGGCCGTGCCATCCCGGCTTCGGATCCCGTTGCTGACGGCGCTCCTCGCAACGATCGTGCTCGCCCTCGCCTTCGGTGGCGGCGGTGCGTCGACCTCGTCGGCGCGGCGCCCCGTCGCGCTCGCGCGACCCGTCGCGGCCCAGGCCGCCGTGCACCCGACGTCGCCGGAGACCACTCCCGTCGACGGATCGCACTGCCGCGGGCTGGTCGCGCTGACCTTCGACGACGGCCCGCAGCCCGGTGTCACCGAGCGCCTGCTCCACTCCCTCGTCGCGCTGCACGCCCCAGCGGCGTTCTTCATGGTCGGCTGGCGCGTCCAGGCGTACGCCGGCACCGCCCGTGCCGTGGCCGACGCCGGTTTCGCGATCGGCAACCACACCTGGGAGCACGTCGACCTGGAGCTGCAGAGCGACCGCCAGGTGCGCAGCGCGCTCGGCCGCACCACGCACGCACTCCTGCGGGCGGGTCTCCCCCCGACACACCTGATGCGCCCGCCGTACGGCGCGATCGACGTACGCGTGCACCACGTGGTCCGCTCGCTCGGGCTGTGGCCGGTGCTGTGGACCATCGACTCGATGGACTGGAAGTACGGCGACGCCCGGCAGATCGCGCACCGCATCGTGGCCGCGCTGCGGCCGGGCCAGGACAACCTCGTGCTCCAGCACGACGGCGTCGCGCGTTCGCACATCTCGATCAAGGCGGTGCCGCTGGTCGTCCGGCGGGCCCGTCACCTGGGCTACTGCTTCGTCGGGCTCGACGCGCACGGCCACGTGGTGCGGCCGGCGGGCTACGACCCGCGGAAGGCCGCTAGGCGCCGCTGATCTCCGCGAGCAGCCGGTCGGCCGCGGTGTAGGGGTCGCTGGCACCGGACACGACTTCCCGGGCGAGCTCGTCGAGCAGGTCGGTGCTGCCGAGCGATCCCCAGCGACGGCGCAGCGAGGTCATCGCCAGCGCCTCGATCTCCTCGCGGCTGCGGCGTACCTTGCGCGCCGCGCCCTCGCCGGTCGACTCGAGGTGCGCGCGGTGCTCCATGAGCGCGTCGACGACCTCGTCGACACCGGTGTTGGTGGAGGCCGTGGTCAGCAGGACCTGCGGCTTCCACGCGCCCTCGCGACGCTCGGCCAGGCCGAGCATGCCGCGCAGGTCACGGCGTACCTTCTGGGCGCCGTCTCGGTCGGCCTTGTTGACGACGTACAGGTCGCCGATCTCGAGGATGCCGGCCTTGGCGGCCTGGATGCCGTCGCCCATCCCGGGCGCGAGCAGCACGACGGTGGAGTCGGCGAGACCGGCGATCTCGACCTCGCTCTGACCGACGCCGACCGTCTCGACGAGCACGACGTCGAAGCCGCAGGCGTCCAGCACACGGATCGCCTGCGGGGCGGCCCAGGACAGGCCGCCGAGGTGGCCGCGCGCGGCCATCGAACGGATGAAGACCCCCGGGTCCAGGACGTGGTCGCCCATGCGGATCCGATCGCCCAGCAGCGCGCCGCCCGAGAACGGGCTGGACGGGTCCACCGCGAGGACGGCCACCCGGAGGTCGCGCTTGCGCAGCTCACCGACCAGGGCGTTGGTCGAGGTCGACTTGCCCACGCCCGGTGCGCCGGTCAGGCCCACGACATGTGCCTTGCCGGCGTACGGCGCGAGGGTGCGCATCAGGTCGGGCAGGAGCGCGGACTCGTCCTCGACGAGCGAGACCAGCCGGCCGACGGCGCGGGCGTTGCCCTCGCGTGCCGAGGCCACCAAGTCAGGAACGGCCGCCGCGGTGACACCGCGGCGGCCGCCCTGGATGTTGCTGTTGGTCAAGCCTCAGGCCTTGGGGACGCGCACGATCATCGCGTCGCCCTGGCCGCCACCGCCGCAGAGAGCGGCGGCGCCGGTGCCACCACCGCGACGCTTGAGCTCGTTGGCGAGGTGCAGGACCACGCGGGCGCCGGACATGCCGAGCGGGTGACCCAGCGCGATCGCGCCACCGTTGACGTTGACGATCTCGTCGGAGATGCCGAGCTCCTTGGCCGACGCCATGCCGACCGCGGCGAAGGCCTCGTTGAACTCGACCAGGTCGAGGTCGCTGGCCTGCAGGCCGGCCTTCTCGAGCGCCTTGGCCGTGGAGGCGGCGGGCTGCAGCTGGAGGCTGGAGTCCGGACCCGCGGTCTGGCCGTGCGCGACGATCTCGGCGAGGTAGGTGAGGCCCAGCTCCTCGGCCTTGGCCTTGCTCATCACGACGACCGCAGCGGCACCGTCGGAGATCTGCGAGGCCGAGCCGGCGGTGATGGTGCCGTCCTTGACGACCGGGCGGAGGCCGGCGAGCGACTCGGTGGTGGTGTCGGCGCGGACGCCCTCGTCCTGGCTCACGACGACGTCGCCGCGGCGGCTGGAGATGGTGACCGGGACGATCTCGTCGTCGAAGACGCCGTTCTTCTGCGCCTCGGCGGCACGCTGGTGCGAGCGGGCCGAGATCGCGTCCTGCTCCTCGCGGGTGAACTTGTCCGACGCCGCGTTGCAGGTGTCGGTCAGGTTGATCATGGCCTGCTTGGTGAACTGGTCGAAGAGCGCGTCGTAGACCATCGAGTCGACGAGCGTGGTGTCGCCGTACTTGAAGCCGTCACGCGACTTGGGGAGCAGGTGCGGGGCGTTGGTCATGGACTCCATGCCACCGGCGACGACGATCTCGGCCTCGCCGGAGGCGATCATCTGGGAGGCCTGGCCGATGGCGTTGAGGCCCGAGAGACACACCTTGTTGATGGTGATGGTCGGGACGTTCATCGGGATGCCGGCGCCGTGCGCGGCCATGCGCGCCGGGTTCTGGCCGGCACCGGCCTGGATGACCTGGCCCATGATCACGTAGTCGACCTGGTCCGCCGAGACGCCGGCCTTCTCCAGAGCGCCCTTGATGGCGACGGCACCGAGGTCGGCGGCGGAGAGGGACGCGAGACCACCCATGAGGCGGCCGATCGGCGTACGCGCGCCGGCGACGATGACGTTGGGGTTGTCGGACATGTTTCCTCCGTGGAAGGCGAACCAGTGAACTTTTGCGACTGTACTCGGGCTCAACGCGCGTCGGGCAGGGGTCTCGTCCCCCACCGCGTGAGGCTCTCGTCACAGGCTCGCGCTGGACGACGTACGCCGGCCTCGCGGCATGATGGCCCCATGAGCCTGAGCGACGTCCAGCACCTGTTCACCGCCATCGACCACGTCGGCATTGCCGTCCCCGACCTCGACGAGGCGATGAAGTTCTACACCGAGGTATACGGCATGACCGTGGCCCACGAGGAGACCAACGAGGAGCAGGGCGTCCGCGAGGCCATGGTCCGCGTCGGCGACACCGACTCCTGCATCCAGCTGCTCGCCCCGCTCTCGCCGGAGTCGACGATCGGCAAGTTCCTGGCCAAGTCGGGCCCCGGTCTCCAGCAGCTCGCCTACCGCGTCGCGGACATCGACGCGGTCTGCGCGACCCTGCGCGAGCGTGGCCTGCGGCTGCTCTACGACGTCCCGAAGCGCGGCACGTCGAACAGCCGGGTCAACTTCATCCACCCCAAGGACGCTGGTGGCGTGCTCGTCGAGCTCGTCGAGCCGGCCGCGGACGCCGCGCACCACTGAGCACGCTGGTCACTCCGGTGCGCAGGAATCCCCGGTTCACCGGTGATTCCTGAACTTCCACCCCATTGCATTGGTCTGGAAGTTCAGCTTTCACCGGTGAACCGGTGATTCCGACACCCACCTGAACCCGACCGTCTCCCCCGGCCTCAGCTGGGCGAGGCGGTCGGTGTCTTCCTCCACGACGACGCCGACGACGGGATAGCCACCCGTCACCGGGTGGTCCGGCCCGAAGACGATCGGCTCGCCGCTCGGAGGCACCTGGATCGCGCCCCTGGTCGCGCCCTCGCTGGGCAGCTGCCGCTCCGGGTCCTGAAGGACGAGGCGGCCGCCCTCGAGCCGTACGCCGACCCGGTCGCTCTTGCCGCCGACGACCCATCGGGTGCGGGTGAGCAGGGCGGGTTCGGCGATCCACCCGGCACGCGGCCCCGGCACCACCCGGAGGACCGGGCACTCGGCGTACGACCTCAGCGGGACGGCGTCGACGATGATGTCGCCGGCGACCTGGCGACCGACCGGCAGGCGGTCGCCGACGGCGACCGGCCGCGGGCCGATCGCCGAGAGCGTGTCGGTGGAGCGGGAGCCGAGGACCGGCGCGACGTCCACGCCGCCGCGGATGCAGAGGTAGGAGCGCAGGCCGGTGGGCGGGACCCCGAGCCGCAGTCGTTGACCGGGCCGCAGCGCGACGATCGCACCGGACGGCTCCGCGCGGCCGTCGATGCTCAGCTGCACGGGCGCACCGGTGACGCAGACCCAGGATGTCGCCGTCGCCTCGACCTCGAGGCCACCGAGGACGACCTCGAGCGCAGCGGCACCGGGTGCGTTGCCGAGCAGCCGGTTGCCGAGGTCGTACGCCGAGACGTCGGCCGCACCGCTCGCCCCCACCCCGATCGCGGCATGCCCGGGCCGGCCGGCGTCCTGGACGAGCACTGGCCCGCCGACGGCGTGGACGACCAGCTCACGCATCGAGCGCCTCGAACCTGACCGTGGCACCGGCCCGCAGCAGCGCGGGCTCGTCGCGCGCGAGGTCCCAGAGGACGGCGTCGGTCCGCCCGATCAGCTGCCACCCGCCCGGCGACTCGCGCGGGTAGATCCCGCTGAACTCCCCCGCGAGCCCGACGGCCCCCGCCGGCACCCTCGTCCGCGGGGTGTCGCGCCGCGGCACCGTCAGCCTCGCGTCGCCTCCGACCAGGTAGGCGAACCCCGGAGCGAACCCGCCGAACGCCACCCGCCACTCACTCTCCCCGTGTGCCCGCACGACCTCGGCCTCGTCGAGACCCGTCAGCCGGGCGACCTCGACCAGGTCGGGGCCGTCGTACGTGGTGGGGATGACGACGTCGGGTAGTCCCTGACGAAGAGCACACTTCTGACGGGGGAAGTCGTGCTCTTCGTCAGGGACCACCGCCCGCAGGCGCTCGACCCACACCCCCGGGCGCGCCTTGAGGAGCACGGTCCGCGCACCGGGTACGACGTCCGCGACGACCTCGGCGACCGACGGCGAGGAGCGCAGGAGGTCGGTGAGGGCGACGACCTCGTCGGTCGAGGCGAGCTCGACGAGGAGGGCGCGGTCGCCGTACGGGAGGAGCCTCATGCGAAGGCCGCGACCTCCACGCCGGACTCCGACAGCGCGGCGCGGACGGCAGCCGCGATGGCCACCGCGCCCGGGGAGTCGCCATGCACGCAGAGCGAGTCGACCGCCGGCGCCAGCGACACCGCTTGAGCGGCGGCCTCGGAGGGCGACTCGAGCAGCGCACCCGCCTGGCCGCGGGGCACCAGTCCACCGTCCGGGAGGTAGCCGCGGTCGGCGAAGCCCTCGGTCACCACGGTCAGGCCGGCCGCCTCGGCCAGCAGCAGGAAGGGCGAGCCGGGCAGGCCCATGACCGGCAGGCCGCCGTACTCGACGACGGCGTCGATCACCGCCTGCGACTGCTCGGGCCGCTGGTTGACCGCGTGGTAGAGCGCACCGTGCGGCTTGAGGTAGCGCACCGACGTGCCGGCCACTCGCGCCAGCCCGTCGAGGGCGCCGAGCTGGTAGAGCACGTCCGCGGTCAGCTCGGCCGGCGACATCGCGATGAAGCGGCGGCCGAACCCGGCAAGGTCGCGGTAGCCGACCTGGGCGCCGATCGTGACGCCGTGCGCCACGCACATCGCGACCGTACGCCGGAGCGTGAGCGGATCTCCCGCGTGGAACCCGCAGGCCACGTTCGCCGAGGTGAGGTGCGGGAGGAGGGCGGCGTCGTCGCCGAGCGTCCAGCGTCCGAACGACTCGCCCACATCTGCATTGAGGTCGACCACGGCTCTATCGTGGCCCATGCGTGTCCGCATGGCGGGCAACCGATGAGACGGCCCTCACGAACGCACCCACAACCGGTTAACGACCGGTAACCTCCGCGACGGCCGTATTGCCACCCCCGATTCCGCATCCGTTAGGGAGACGACGACCGTGCAGCACATCCTCGACGCCATCCAGGCCGAAGCCAGTCCCGAGGAGTTCGCCAACCTGGCGCTCCCGGAGTCCTACCGCGCCGTCACCGTCCACAAGGACGAGGTCGACATGTTCGAGGGCGTCCAGTCCCGCGACAAGGACCCCCGCAAGTCGCTGCACCTCGACGAGGTCGCGATGCCCGAGCTGGGCCCGGGCGAGGCGATCGTCGCCGTCATGGCCTCCGCCATCAACTACAACACCGTGTGGACCTCGATCTTCGAGCCCGTCTCCACGTTCGGCTTCCTCGAGCGCTACGGCCGCGAGTCGGACCTCGGCGCGCGCCACAACCTCGACCACCACATCGTCGGCTCCGACCTCTCCGGCGTCGTGCTGGCCGTCGGCCCCGGCGTGACCAAGTGGAAGGCCGGCGACCGCGTCGTCGCGCACTGCCTCTCCGTCGAGCTCGAGGCCCCCGACGGCCACAACGACACGATGATGGACCCGAGCCAGCGCATCTGGGGCTTCGAGACCAACTTCGGCGGCCTCGCCGACGTCGCCATGGTCAAGGCCAACCAGCTCATGCCGAAGCCCGAGCACCTCACCTGGGAAGAGGCCGCCTCCCCCGGCCTGGTCAACTGCACGGCGTACCGCCAGCTGGTCTCCAAGAACGGCGGCGGCATGAAGCAGGGCGACAACGTCCTGATCTGGGGCGCCTCCGGCGGCCTCGGTGGCTTCGCCACGCAGTACGCCCTCAACGGTGGCGCCAACCCGGTCTGCGTCGTCTCCAACGAGGAGAAGGCCCAGATCGTGCGCAACATGGGCGCCGAGATGGTGATCAACCGCTCCGAGCTCGCTCCGAAGTTCTGGAACGACGAGGGCACCAAGCAGGACCCGAAGGAGTGGAAGCGCTTCGGTGCTGCCATCCGCGAGCTCACCGGCGGCGAGGACATCGACATCGTCTTCGAGCACCCGGGTCGCGAGACCTTCGGCGCCTCGGTCTTCGTCACCCGCAAGGGCGGCACCATCACCACCTGCGCGTCGACCTCGGGCTACATGCACGAGTACGACAACCGCTACCTGTGGATGAACCTCAAGAAGATCGTCTCCAGCCACTTCGCCAACTACCGCGAGTCGTGGGAGGCCAACCGCCTCGTCGCGCAGGGCAAGATCCACCCGACCCTGTCGCGCGTCTACTCCCTCGAGGACACCGGCCAGGCCGCGCTCGACGTGCACCACAACAAGCACCAGGGCAAGGTCGGCGTGCTCTGCCTGGCCCCCGAGGAGGGCCTCGGCGTGAAGAACGCCGAGATGCGCGAGAAGCACCTCGACAAGATCAACCTGTTCCGGGGCATCTGATCTAGGAGCCCGCAGCAACGTCAGCAGATCCCACTCCGGGACACCGGGGTGGGATCTGTTGCGTTCATCGGGGAGGATTGGCCCGACCCCGAGTAACACCGAGCCACTTTGGAGCTTCCGCCGATGAGCGACCAGGGCCTTTCCATCTTCGACGACGAGTCGGACGACACCCAGACCGAGACCGACGAGCAGGCTCCCGAGGCCGCCCGGGCCGAGGAGACCCAGGTGATCGCGACCCCCGTCGTCGCTGCCCCGGCTGCGCCCGCCGCGCCCGCGCCCTCCGCGCCCGCGCCCTCCGCGCCGTCCGCCGTGACCCGATCGTCGGTGAGCCAGGTCGGTACCTCGACGTCCTCGGCCAACCCGCTCAGCGCCCTGCCCCTCGTCCGCCGCGGCGGCTACGACAAGGCCGCCGTCGACACCCACATCCGCCAGCTCTCCGCCGAGAAGGCCAACCTCGGCGCCAGCCTCGAGGAGTCCGAGCGCCGCGTCATCGAGCTCGAGCAGGAGCTCGCCGGGCTCAAGGAGACCGTCGCCGAGACCGACACCCCGTCGTACGCCGGACTCGGCGGCCGTGCCAGCGCGATGCTGCGCCTTGCCGAGGAGGAGGCCGCGGAGATCCGCCAGACGGCCAAGCAGCAGGCGGCCGAGATCCTCGCCCAAGCCGAGGCCGACGCCCGCGCGATGCGCGCCGAGGCGGCCCGCCACACCGACGAGCTGCGCGCCGCGCACCGGTCGGAGATGGAGGAGAACCGCTCGCGGCTGCTCACCGACGCCGAGCAGGAGCGCGAGCTCGCCAAGGGCGAGGCCGAGGACATGCGGGCGGCGGCCCGCCGCGAGGCCGACCAGCACAAGATGGCCGCCCACCAGGAGGCCGCCGAGCTGCGCAGCGAGGTCCAGCGCGAGGTGGAGCAGGCGCGTGCCGCCGTCGACCGCGAGGTGATGGAGGCCCGCCGGATGCTGGCCGTGGAGAAGGAGCGTCTCGCCCGCGAGGCCACCGACCACCACAAGACCGCCGTCGCCGAGACCCGCAAGCTGGTCGAGGAGTCCGAGCAGCGTGCCAACGCCGCCGAGGAACGCGCCGCCGAGGCGTCGCGCCAGGCCTCGGCCAACCGCGCCGCGGCCCAGTCCGAGGCCGAGGGCATCCTGGCCCGCGCCCGCAACGAGGCCGAGCAGATCCTGGCCTCCGCCAAGACGCAGGCCGAGGCGCTCAAGGGCACCGGCGACGCCGAGGCCGAGCGCAAGGCGTCCGCCACGCGCGCCGAGCTCGACCGGCTGACCCGCCGCCGCGACGCGATCACCGCCCAGCTCTCCTCCCTCGCCGACCTGGTGGCGGGCTTCAGCGCGGACGAGAGCTGAGACCGGCTTGACCGAGGTGCCCGCCCCGCCGGCGGAGGACGAGCCGACGTACGGCGTACCGGGCGAACGGTTCGACCGCCGCTCGCCGTTCTTCATCGGCTTCGTCGGCGCGACGGGTGCCCTGCTGGCCTACAGCCTCTACCAGGCCTTCCTCGGCATCAGCTCGGTGCTGATGCTGGTGGTCGTCTCGTTCTTCCTCGCCGCCGGGCTGAACCCCAGCGTCGAGGCCCTCGAGCGTCGTGGCCTGCGGCGCTCCCGGGCGCTCCTCGTCGTCATCCTGGCGGCCCTGGTCGTGCTGACGCTGTTCCTGGTGGCGATCGTCCCGGTCATCACCGACCAGGTGCACTCGCTGACCGAGAACGTCCCGAACTGGCTCGACGAGCTGCAGCGCAACGAGGCGGTGCGCCGCCTCAACGACGAGTACGACGTCATCGGCAAGCTGAAGGAGTTCGTCTCCAGCGGCGACTTCGTCTCGACCGCGTTCGGTGGTGCGTTGGGCGTCGGGATGAAGATCCTGTCGGTGCTGTTCAACGGCTTCATCATCATCGTGCTGACGCTGTACTTCCTCGCCTCGCTCAAGACGACCACCCACGCCGTCTACCAGCTGGCGCCCGCGTCGCGTCGCCGCCGGGTGGAGCTGCTCGGCGACAAGATCATCGCCAACATCGGCGGCTACGTCTCCGGCGCGTTCGTCGTCGCTCTCTGCGCCGGCATCTCCTCGCTGATCTTCCTGCTGTTCACCGGCATCAGCGAGTACGCCGTCGCACTGGCCTTCGTGGTCGCGATCCTCGACGTCATCCCGATGATCGGTGCGACGATCGGTGCGGTGCTCGTCTGCGCGATCGCCTTCGCCTCCGACGTGCCCAGCGGCATCGCCTGCATCGTGTTCTACGTGATCTACCAGCAGATCGAGAACTACGTCATCTACCCCCGGGTGATGAGCCGCTCCGTCGAGCTTCCGGGCGCGGTCATCGTGATCGCGGCGCTGGTCGGCGCTGCCCTGCTCGGCGTGGTCGGCGCGATGCTGGCCATCCCCGTCGCCGCGGCCGTCGTCCTCGTGTTCCGCGAGGTCGTCGTGAAGCAGCAGGACCTGCGCTGATCGGCATCGGGCACTCGTCTGGAGCGACCGCATGATCGTTCACTCGACGTCTCCTGACGGGCGCGAGGTCGTGACGGTCAGCAGCGATCGATGGCTGATCTGGCTGTACGCCCGAATCGGCCTGGCGACCTCAGCGACCGCTGAATTGGTGATCCTCCTGCTGGCCGCGCGGGGAACGATCGATCACGGTCAGTGCGTGAACGCACTGCTCGTAGCGGCCGGCCCGGTGCTGCTGTCGATCTTCAGCCTGGACTACTGGCGCACCAGCGCGAGGACGGTCTACGTGAGCGACGGCGTACGCCTCCGAGTCGTCCGGCGTTCGAAGGTGGTCTTCGACGAACCCGTCGAGCGGATCAGATGCCTGCGTCTCGGTCCGAAGCTGGGGCCACGGGAGCTGCTGTTCTCGCCGCCGTATCCGGATCTGCCGAGGCTCTGCATCCAGCTCGTCGACGATCCGTACGACGAGGTGAAGACGATTCCGTGCGCCCTCTGGGGCGACGCCGCGCACCAGGTCGCCGTTGCCTTGGCGGCCGCGTGCGGCGGAACCACAGAAGCAATCGAGTGACGAGGTCCACTGCCCACCCGGGCTCGGGCAAAGGCGTCACCAGCGCCTCAAGCCGGCCACAGGCGGCGCTTCTGGCTCCTCTGAGGGACGCTCAGGCGTCGAGGAAGCGGCGCAGGATCTCGGTGACGAGCTCGGGCTTGTCGGCGTGCAGCCAGTGCCCGGCGCCCTTCACCACGACCTTGCGGTTGCGGGGGAACCAACGGTCCATCGCGGCGGCGTACTCCTCGCGGACGTAGCCCGACTCGCCGGCGGCGAGCCACAGCGTGGGCTCGCCGTACGCCGGGGCGCCCGCCAGCCGGTCCTCGGGCCAGTCGGCGATCGTGCTCATGTCGCGAGCGAGGACCTCGAGGTTGGGCTGCCAGGACCAACCGCTCGGCGTACCGCTGTCGCGGCGCAGGTTCTGGAGCAGGAAGCTGCGGACCGTCGGGTCGGTGACGGCAGGGGCGAGCAGGGCGTCGGCGTCCTCGCGGGTGCGGACCAGGCTCAGGTCGACATCGAGCATCGCCTGCGCGAAACGGCCCAGCCCTCCCCCGGCGCCGAGGTCGTAGCGGACCGGCGACATGTCGGCGACGACCAGCCGTGAGACCAGTGCGGGGTGCAGCAGCGCCAGGATCATGGCGACCTTGCCGCCCATCGAGTGCCCGACGACGGCGGTCGGCTCGTCACCGATCAGCTCGGCCACCTGGTCCGCGACCTCGACGTAGTCGAAGTGGTCCGACCACGCCGAACGGCCGTGGTGGGGCAGGTCGGCCAGGGTGACGCGGTGCGTCGGCTCCAGCGCACGGGCGATGGTGGTCCAGTTGCGGCCTTGCCCGAAGAGGCCGTGCAGGAACAGCACACGACCCCCGGCAGTGCCGAGGGTCGTGTGGTGGAGCGTCATGCGCGAAGTCTTTCAGACCTCACGCCCGCAGATCACTTGGCGTAGTTGTGGAAGCCTTCGCCGGTCTTGCGACCGAGCTTGCCCTCGGCGACCTTGGCCTCGAGGGTCGTGGCCGGGGCGAAGCCCTCCTCCTTGAACTCGGCGTAGAGCTCCTTCTGGATGGCCAGCGACACGTCGTTGCCGACGACGTCGAGCAGCTCGAACGGGCCCATCGGGAGACCGGCGGTCTCCTTGATGGCGGTGTCGATCTCGGTCAGCTCGACACCGGTCTCCGAGAGCAGGACCGCGTCGTTGAGGTACGGGAAGAGCAGCGCGTTGACGATGAAGCCCGAGCGGTCACCGCAGGAGACGGCGACCTTGCCGACGTTCGCGCAGAGCGCGAGGACGGTCTCGTTCACGTCGGCGGCGGTGGCCGGCGTGGTGACGACCTCGACCAGCTTCATGACCGGGGCCGGGTTGAAGAAGTGCATGCCGATGACGTCGGCCGGGCGGTCCGTGCAGGCACCGAGCTGGGTGATCGGGAGGGACGAGGTGGTCGTCGCCAGGATCGCGCCCTGCTTGCAGATGCCGTCCAGGTCGCGGAAGAGCTCGAGCTTGATGTCGAGATCCTCGGCGATGGCCTCGACGACGATGTCGACGTCACCGAGCGCCTCGCGCTCGGTCGAGCCGGTGAGGCGGTCGAGCAGGTTGGACTTGTCGTCCTCGGTGGACTTGCCGCGGGCAATGGCGCGGTCGAGGTTCTTGGTGATGTAGCCGATGACGCCGTCGAGCTTGTCCTGGCTGCGGCCGACGTACACGACGTCGTAGCCGGCCTGGGCGAACACCTGGACGATGCCGGAGGCCATCGTGCCGGTGCCGACGACGCCGACCTTGCGGATCTCGTGCTTGAGCTCGGGCGCGGACGCACCGGCAGCGGCACCGAGCTCGGCGAACGTGCCGCCCTCGTTCGCCAGCTTCTCCAGCAGGTCGGCCGGCTTGTGCAGGTTGTCGCCGGACTCGGCGAACCGCGCGGCGAGCTTGTCGCGCACGGCGGCGGCGCCCAGCTCGTCGATGACGGTCAGCGGGCCCTTGGGGTAGCCGCAGCCGAAGCGCATGCCGGCGTCGATGTCGGCGACCGAGGCGTAGCCGGACTCGTTCATCCGGACCGCGTGGTTCAGGTACGGGAGAACCAGGGTGTCGAAGATCTGCTCACTCGTAGGCATGCGCGCAGTCTCCCATCCATCCTGGCCGCTTGCTACTCAGCGGTAATAGACGAGACGAGAACCACCTTGGACCGGGACGTCTGTCCGCGCAGGACCTTGACGGCGGAGCGTGCGACACCGAGCTGCTCGGCGACGTATTTCTCGAGCGCCGCGTTGGCCTTGCCGTCCACGGGCGGTGCCTGGAGGCGGATCTTGAGCTGGTCGCCGTACTCCCCGACGACCTCGGTGCGTCTGGCCCCAGGCTGCACCCGTACGGCGAGCAGCCACCCCTCGCCGTCGCGCCGCCACCACGGACGGTCGGGTTCGATCTGCACGAGGGCCAATGTAGGTTGGCGGACCGTGAGACTCGTGGTTGCGCGCTGCCAGGTGGACTATGCCGGCCGGTTGACGGCCCACCTCCCGATGGCGACGCGGGTCCTGATGCTCAAGGCCGACGGGTCCGTGCTCGTGCACTCCGACGGCGGCTCGTACAAGCCGCTGAACTGGATGTCACCGCCGTGCACCGTCGCCGAGGGCGAGACCGAGGACGGCCGCATCGAGTGGACCGTCACCGCGAAGGCCGCAAAGAACGCCCCGTCGGACACGCTGCGGATCCTCATCGACGAGGTCATCCACGACTCGCTGCACGACCTCGGCATCGACCCCGGCCTGCAGAAGGACGGCGTCGAGAAGCACCTCCAGGAGCTCCTCGCCGACCACCCGGCGACGCTGGCCGAGGGCCTCGTGCTGGTACGCCGGGAGTTCCCCACGGCCATCGGTCCGGTCGACCTGATGTGCCGCGACGCAGCCGGCCTGTCGGTCGCCGTCGAGATCAAGCGCCGCGGCGAGATCGACGGCGTCGAGCAGCTCACCCGCTACCTCGAGCTGCTCAACCGCGACCCGCTGCTGACCACGCGCGGCGAGGTGCGCGGCATCTTCGCCGCCCAGGAGATCAAGCCCCAGGCCCGGGTGCTGGCCGAGGACCGGGGCATCGCCTGCGCCGTCGTCGACTACGACGTCCTTCGCGGGCTGGACGACCCGACGGACCGCTTGTTCTAGGCGTCCGTCGCGGGCGGCACGATCCGACGGACCGTCACGGTCTGACCTCACTCACATGTGAGTGAGGTCGGACCGTGGCCTAGGGTCTGCGCGTGGCCACGATCTTCCATCTCGCGCTCGCCTCGGACTGGGCGCAGGCGCAGGCATCGGGTTCGTACACGATCTCGACCCGCGGCCGCACGCTCGCCGAGGAGGGGTTCATCCACGCGTCGCGAGGTGACCAGTGGCCGGCCGTGCGCGAGCGGTTCTACGCAGATGTCACCACTCCCCTGCTGCTGCTCCAGATCGACACCGGGAGGCTCGGCGTACCGGTCATCGACGAGCCGGCCGTACCGGGGGGCACCGAGACGTTCCCACACATCTACGGGCCGCTTCCCGTGGCAGCGGTGGTCAAGGCGATCCCGCTCGACGGGGTCCCGGCAAGCTCGACCACCACCGCGACCACCACCGCGACCACGACCGCGACCTCGGCGAGCTCGCCCACCGCGGTCAATCCGGGCGGATCCTTCGCCAAGGCGTACTTCCACGAGATGTTCCTCAACGCCGCGCTGATCGCGCTGATCCTCGCGTTCGGGCTGGTCGGCTTCGCGATCGGACACGGCGCCCACCCCGACGGCGGGGTGCCGGGCATCACCGGCCTGGCCGGCGTGCTCGCGGGAGCCGTGGCGGCTGTGTGGCTCTACCGCCGCCGCCAGTAGCGTTCTCCCCGTGATCGAGATCTGGCTCAACCCCGCCTGCTCCAAGTGCCGCACCGCCGTCAGCGAGCTGGATGCGGCCGGCAAGGACTACGTCGTACGCCGCTACCTCGAGCAGCCGCCCACGGTGGCCGAGCTGTCCGACGTGCTGGATCGCCTCGGCCTGGAGCCGTGGGACATCGCCCGCACCGCCGACGCCAAGGGCCTGGGGGTCACCCTCCCCGCCAAGGACGCCGAGCAGCGCGACGCCTGGCTCCAGCTCCTGGCCGAGCAGCCCAAGCTCCTGCAACGTCCCATCATCACCGCCGCAGATGGCACGACGGTCGTCGGCCGCGACGCCGACTCACTGGCGAAGGTGATCGACGCCGGCTGACCGGCGTGCACCACACGACACAGCGGCCCCGAGCGATGCTCGGGGCCGCTGTCGTTGAAGCTCAGTCGAGGCCGTTGGCCTTCCGGATGACGTCGACGATGCCGCCCATGATCTCGGTCAGGCCGAAGTCCTTGGGGGTGTAGACCGCGGCGACGCCCTGCTCGATCAGCGCCTTCCCGTCGGACTCGGGGATGATGCCGCCGACGATGACCGGGACGTCGTCCATGCCCTGCGCCTTGAGGCCCTCGAGGACCGCCGGCACCAGCTCCATGTGCGAGCCGGACAGGATGGACAGGCCGACGCAGTGGACGTCCTCGGAGACCGCCGCGGCGACGATCTGCTCGGGGGTCAGGCGGATGCCCTGGTAGATGACCTCGAAGCCGGCGTCACGCGCACGGACGGCGACCTGCTCGGCACCGTTGCTGTGGCCGTCGAGCCCGGGCTTGCCGACCAGCAGGCGCAGGCGACCGCCCAGCTCGTTGCCGGTGGCCTCGACCCGCTCGCGGACCGCCGTCAGCTCGGCGCCGGCCTCGGCCACGCCGACCGCACCGGCGACACCGGTGGGCGCACGGAACTCGCCGAAGACCTCGCGCAGCGTGCCCGCCCACTCGCCCGTCGTGGCACCCGCGCGGGCGGCCTCGAGGGTGGCGGCCATCAGGTTCTCGTCGGTCTTGGCGACCTCGGCGACCTTGGCGAGCGCGGCGTCGACGGCCGCCTGGTCACGCTGACCCTTCCACGCGGCGACGGACGCGAGCGCGGCCTCCTCGGCCAACGGGTCGGCGGTCATGATCGCCTCGTCGAGGTTCGCGGTCAGCGGCGACGGCTCGGTGGTGTCGAACTTGTTGACGCCCACGATGATCTCGTCGCCGGCCTCGATCCGGGCCCGACGACGGGCGTGGGAGGCGACCAGCTCGGACTTCATGTAGTCGACGGCACCCATCGCGCCACCCATGGCCTGGACCCGGTCCATCTCGGCCCGGGCACCTTCCTTGAGCTCGGCGACCTTGGCCGCGATGACGTGCGAGCCGTCGAAGATGTCGTCGTACTCGAGCAGGTCGGACTCGAAGGCCAGGACCTGCTGCAGGCGCAGCGACCACTGCTGGTCCCACGGACGCGGGAGGCCGAGCGCCTCGTTCCACGCGGGGAGCTGCACGGCGCGCGCACGCGCGTTCTTGGAGAGCGTGACGCCGAGCATCTCCAGCACGATGCGCTGGACGTTGTTCTCGGGCTGTGCCTCGGTCAGGCCGAGGCTGTTGACCTGCACGCCGTACCGGAAGCGGCGCATCTTCGGGTCCTGGACGCCGTAGCGCTCCGCGGTGATCTCGTCCCACAGCTCGGTGAAGGCGCGCATCTTGCACGTCTCCTCGACGAACCGGACGCCGGCGTTGACGAAGAACGAGATCCGACCGACGACCTTCTCGAAGTCCTCGTCACTGACCTGGCCGGAGTTCTTGACCTGGTCGAGCACCGCGATCGCCGTGCACAGGGCGTAGGCGAGCTCCTGCACGGGCGTGGCGCCGGCCTCCTGCAGGTGGTAGCTGCAGACGTTGATCGGGTTCCACTTCGGGATGTAGTTGACCGTGTAGGCGATCATGTCCGCGATCAGGCGGAGCGAGGCCTCCGGCGGGAACACGTAGGTCCCGCGCGAGAGGTACTCCTTGATGATGTCGTTCTGGGTCGTGCCCGCCAGGAGCTTGGCCACCTCGGCCGGCTCCATGTCGGGGTTCTGCTCCTCGCCGACGACCTGGTACATCGCGAGCATCCACATCGCGACGGCGTTGATGGTCATCGAGGTGTTCATCTCGGTGACGGGGATGTCGGTGAAGAGCTTGCGCATCTCGCCCAGGTGCGGGATCGGTACGCCGACCTTGCCGACCTCGCCGCGCGCCATCGGGCTGTCCGGGTCGTAGCCGGTCTGGGTCACCAGGTCGAAGGCCACCGAGAGGCCCGTCTGACCCTTGGCCAGGTTGGTCCGGTAGAGCGCGTTGGACGCCTCGGCCGTGGAGTGGCCGGCGTACGTGCGCATCACCCAGGGGCGGTCCTTCTGCGGGGTCTCGCTCATAGGCGCAGCCTAAGGCGTCCGCTACCGCTCGGTAACGGCGGTGAGGTGTGCGTTTGTGCACACCGTCACTTCCGAGGGGCGCCGGGTCAGGCGGGGATGTCGTCCCGCTCGAGCTCGACGACGCGGATCAGGTGCGTCAGGTGGAGCATGCGTCGCACGCTCGGGCCGGTGCCACACAGGACGACGTGGTGGCCGGCCTTGAGGGCGCGCCGGCTGGCGGCGGCGAGCACCTTGAGCGCGGTGACGTCGATGCACTCGACGCCGCGCATGTCGACGGTGATGTCGCCGTCGTACTGCTCGAGCTGGTCGTTGATCGCCTCACGGACCTGGCCGGTGCTGCGCACGTCGAAGTCACCACTGAGCACCAGCGTGGGACCGTCCTTGGCCACGTCCACGACCATCACCTGTCTCCGTCGAGCGAGTCGCACCTGTACCCACCATGACGCGCGGCACGCGCGATCGGTTGCATCTGATCGGCGGGTCGCTGGGACTGATGTGACCAGTGGGACTGGCGCGGACCCGCCCGCAGGTCAGCTGCAGCAGACGATGTTGTTGACGTAGAAGCTGATGCCGGACCCGTCGACGCGGGAGACCACGAGCGATCCCTGCCCGACCCAGACCACCCGGACCTGTCCGTCACCGATGTCCTCGACCCGGCGCGTGCCGTCGGCCCTCAGCTTCAGGACGTTGCTGGCCCAACCGTCGTGCGTGCAGTCCCAGGTGGCGGTGTCGATGTGCTCGGAGGCGAGGTCGTTCGGGTCGACGTACAAGGAGGCGTCCTTGCAGTCCCCCGCCTGCACGGCCGTCACGAACTTCATCGCGGCTCGCTCGTAGGCGTTGACCGCACCACTGCCGCTGTCCCCGCGCAGCGCGAGCCAGGCGATCACGCCGCCGAGGACGAGCACCACGACCGCGAACGGGACGACCAGCCTCCAGCGGCGTGCAGCGGACGCCGGCGGATGAGCAGCGTGGAGCGAAGGTGGAGGAGGCGGAGGGAACGCGGGCGGCGCCATCGCCGGCGTGGCCGGCGGCCGGCTCGGCGGCGCCAGCGGAGGCAGACCGCCCGACGCCGCGACGAGCGGCGCGAGCTCCCCGAGCAGGGGTCCCGGCTCGGCGCCCGCGTCATGGGCCGCGCGGGCGAGCTCGCCGGCGAAGGTGCGCGCGTCCGGCCACCGGTCGTCCGGGTGCGCGGCCAGACCGCGGTCGATGACCTCGTCGACCGACGGCAGCACGGACCGCACCGTGGAGAGCCGCGGCACACGCGCGCCGGGACCCAGCGCCGCCTGCGGCGAACGACCGGCGAGCAGCGCCCACGCGACCGCCGCGAGGCTGCGTACGTCGGAGCGGCGGTCCAGCGGCAGGCTCGGGTCGAACTGCTCGGGCGACATGTACGCCGGCGTGCCGACGTCGCGGGTCACCTCACCGCCGTCGATGACCCGGGCCACCCCGAGGTCCGCGATCAGCACCCGCAGGCCGTCGTGGGTGCGGGTCAGCAGCAGGTTGGCCGGCTTGACGTCCCGGTGCACCACGTTGCGGGCGTGCAGGGCGGTCAGCCCCTCAGCCGCCTGCGCGACGATCGCCGCGGTCTCCTGCAGCCCCAGACCCGCCCCGCGCTGCGCCAGCACCTCGGCGACGGTGCCCGCGTCGGCGTACGCCATGACGAAGTAGGGGATGCCGTCGGGCGTCTCGCCGATGTCGTGGACGCGCACGACGTACGGCGAGTCGACGGACCGCAGCAGCCGGGCCTCCTGCAGGAACCGCTCGCGGATGTCGGCGACGCCGGCCCAGCCCCGTTGGAGCGCCTTGACCGCGACCTCGGAGTCCAGCTGGGGGTCGCGGTAGAGCCACACGTCGGCGAACCCGCCCGACCCGAGATGGCGCACCTGCGCGAGACGCCCGAGCGTCGTGGGCAACGACATGTCGCACACCCTAGGGCCAGCCCACCGCCTAGGCTCGGCGCCATGGTCAACCTGACGCGCATCTACACCCGCACCGGCGACGCCGGCCAGACCCGGCTCGGCGACATGAGCGTCACGTCCAAGACCGACCTCCGGCTCGAGGCGTACTCGACGGTCGACGAGGCGAACGCGCAGATCGCCGTCGCGGTCGCGACCGGGGGCCTCTCCGACCACGTCGTGGCCGTCCTGACCCAGATCCAGAACGAGATGTTCGACGTCGGCGCGGACCTGTGCAACCCGGTCGTCCCCGAGCCGGAGTACCCGCCGCTGCGCATCGAGCAGCACTGCATCGACCGCCTCGAGGCATGGTGCGACCACTTCAACGAGGACCTGGAGAAGCTGCGCTCCTTCATCCTCAACGGCGGTACGCCGGCGGCGGCCCAGCTGCACGTCGCCCGGACCGTCGTACGCCGGGCCGAGCGGGCCGCCTGGGCCGCGAACGAGGTCCACGGCGAGTCGATGAATCCGCTGGCGATCAAGTACCTCAACCGGCTCAGCGACCTGCTCTTCATCCTCGCGCGGGTCGCGAACAAGGACGTCGGCGACGTGCTCTGGGTCCCCGGTGGCGAGCGGGGCTACCAGCCGCGGGACGCCGCCGAGTGATGTTGCGGCACCTCGCTGCAGCCGCCGCCCTCGTCGGGCTCGCGGCGGTCGCGGGGTGCTCGGACCGGACCGAGCCGAGCACGACTCCGCTCACGGGGGAGTCGGCGCAGGTCTCGACCGCCCCGTCCGTCGGCATCTCGCTGCCGACGTTCCATCCCCTCACGCCGGCTCCCGACGCACGCCGGCTGGCCCACCGACTCGCTCACGCCGAGCTACGCCTGCACGTCGAGACCGGGGGCCCGGGTTACGACCAGGCCGCCTTCGAAGCCCAGCTGCGCTACCGCCAGCTCGCCCGCAACCCGTCGTGGGTGCCGGGCGTGATCGGGGCGCTGCCGAACGAGTACCGCGCCGAGGCGCGGCTGCAGGTCCGCGCCCGGCAACGGCTGCGCAGCGTGCTCACCAGGCTCTCCCCCGACGTACCGGCCTGGCGGGTGGCGGCCCCGGCCCCGGCAGCCGACCTGCTGCGCTTCTACAAGGAGGCGGCGGATCGCTACGGGCTGGACTGGCAGCTGCTCGCGGCCGTCAACTTCGTCGAGCCGGCGTTCGGCAAGGTCCAGGGCCTCTCGACGGCCGGCGCGCAGGGACCGATGCAGTTCATGCCGTCGACCTGGGCGGCGTACGGCACCGGTGACGTCACCGATCCCCACGACGCGATCATGGGCGCCGCGCACTACCTGTCCGCGATGGGCGCGAGCGACGGCGAGAGCGGCGTACGCCGAGCGCTGCTGGCCTACAACAACGCGCAGGGGTACGTCGACGGGATCCTCGCCTATCGGCGGATCATCACCGACGATCCCGCGTGGTTCCGGGCTTTCTACCACTGGCAGGTCGTCTACCTCTCGACGATCGGCGACCTGTGGATCCCGATCGGCTACCACCGCAGCACGCCCGAGCCGGCGTCGGCGTACGCCGCGCAGCACCCGGGCCGTCACCTGGGTGTCGCCACCGACTGATTGACTGGCCGCTCGCATGAACGTCCTCGCCTCCCTCACCGACGCCTACCTCGCCGAGCACTTCGACCCGGCGACGATCGGGCGCGCGCTGTCGTACGTCGGCGCCGTGCGGGACATCGAGCTCTCCACCCTGAGCGCGGGGTCGGTGACCGCGACGGCGCTGGTGGCGGGAACCCGCGACGTGCCGTACGAGGTGCAGCTGCACGCGGAGGTCGCCGGCGGCGCCCGCGGGCGCGGCTGGCTGTTCACCGTGTGCACCTGTCCGGTGGGCTCGCTGTGCAAGCACGGTGCCGCGCTGGCGTTCGCGCTGCGGCGCGGGTTCGTCGAGAGCGCCGACGTCCGCGCCAAGCCGCAGTGGCGCACCAGCCTGGGCCGGCTGAGCGAGGAGCTGCGCCGCGAGCTGCCCAGCGAGCGGGATCCGCTGACGATGGCGCTCGAGTTCGCCTACGAGCCCGCGCGCCAGCGCTCCTGGAACGGCGCGGGCGCGCGGGTGCTGGTCCGGCCGTTGCGGCCCGGCGCCAAGCAGCGCTGGATCAAGACCGGCGCCGACTGGAGCGACGTCCCGCTCCTGGCCAGCAGGCGCCAGCTGGTCCCGTCCCAGGCCGCCGCGCTCGTCGCGCTGCAGACCTCGCTGCAGGTCAATCACGCCTACTTCGCCGGCGGTGCGGCCTCCGACGTACGCGACTTCGGGCCGCAGGCCGTGCGGCTGCTGCGCGACGCCGTCGACGCCGGCGTCGAGGTCGTGTGTCGCGCGCCCCTGCGCGAGATCGTGCTGGCCGAGGAGCCCGCCCGGCTGACGGTCGACGTCGCCGCGGGCCAGGGCACCACCACGGAGCTCCGGGTCGGCATCGACGACGGCTCCCGCCTGTGGAGGGGCGACGAGGTGATCCCGATCGGGCTCCCGATCGCGCACGTCGTCGGCCTGCTCGACGACGGGCGGTTGACGCTGGCTCCGACCTCCGCGCCGCTGACGGCCGCGGCCAAGTCGCTGCTCGAGACCGCGCCGCTCGTGGTGCCCGAGGGCGAGCTCGACGAGCTGCGGGACGAGCTCCGCTCCCTGCTCCCGCTCGTGCCCGTGCGCTCCCCCGATGCCTCCGTCGAGGTCCCCGAGCCGCTGCGGCCGACGCTGGTCCTGATCGTGTCCTGGCACGGCTCGACCGCGGTGAGCCTCGAGTGGCTCTGGGAGTACGCCGACGGGCGGATCCGCCACGACTTCCCCGCGGACGGGCCGGCCGACCGGACCGGCGTACGTCTGCGGGGCGCGGAGCACGAGATCGCCGCACAGCTGCCAGACGGGCTGTTCAAGCGACGGGCCCTGTCCGGCGGGGACGCGCTGGCGTTCGCGCTCAACGACCTGCCGTTCCTCCGCACGCTCGACCGGGTGCGGGTCGAGGAGAGCGAGGCGCCGGACTTCCGCGAGGCCACCGAGTCGCCGGAGATCAGCTTCGCGCTGGTCGAGCCGGAGAGCACCGACCACACCGACTGGCTCGACCTCGAGGTGGCGGTCACCGTCGACGGCGAGGCCATCCCGCTGCCCGACGTCCTCGCTGCCCTGACCGCCGAGGCCGAGTTCGTCATCCTGCCGAGCGGGCTCTACCTGACCACCGACCGACCCGAGTTCGACCGGCTCCGCGAGGTCGTCGCTGCGGCCGCCGAGCTGCGCGAGCGCGACGGCGACCGGATCGGCGTCGGCCGCGGCGACCTGGGCCTGTGGGCCCAGCTCGCCGACGCGGGCATCGTCGACGCCGAGGCGGCCGAGTGGGTCGAGCGCGCGAAGGCGCTGCGCGACCTGGAGGCGATCCCTCAGCCCGAGACGACCGGTCTGGTCACCGAGCTGCGCTCCTACCAGCGCGAGGGCTTCTGGTGGCTGGCGTTCCTCTGGCAGCACGGCCTCGGCGGCGTGCTCGCCGACGACATGGGACTCGGCAAGACGCTCCAGGTCCTCGCCCTCATCGCCCATGCCCGCGCCATCTCGCCGTCGGCAGCCCCGTTCCTGGTCGTCGCGCCGACCTCGGTCGTCACCGCGTGGGCCTCGGAGGCCGCCCGCCACGCGCCGGACCTGCGGGTCGGTGTGGTCTCGCGCCGCGACGACGACGTGGCAGCCATCTGCTCAGGCAGCGACATCGTCGTGTCGACGTACACACTGGTCCGGCTGGCCCAGGACTCCTACAGCCCACTCCCCTGGTCCGGTGTCGTGCTCGACGAGGCGCAGCAGGTCAAGAACCACCAGTCCAAGACGTACGCCGCCATCCGCTCGCTGCACGCTCCGTTCCGGCTCTGCGTCACGGGCACACCGTTCGAGAACCGGTTGATGGAGCTCTGGGCGCTGCTCTCGATCGCGGCGCCGGGGCTCTACCCGACCCCGAAGAAGTTCACCGAGCTGGTGGTGAGGCCGGTCGAGAAGGACGGCGATCGCGTCGCGCTCGAACGGTTCCGGCGACGGATCAAGCCGTTCATGCTGCGGCGCACCAAGGAGCTCGTCGCCGCCGACCTGCCCGAGAAGCAGGAGCAGGAGCTCGACGTGGTGCTCGAGGCGCGGCACCGCCGCATCTACGACACCCACCTGGCGCGCGAGCGCCAGCGGCTGCTCGGCCTGCTCGAGGACTTCGACGCCAACCGGGTCGCGATCTTCTCGGCGCTCACCAAGCTGCGCCAGCTCGCCCTCGACCCGGCGCTGGTCGATCCGGAGCACGAGGGCGTCGGCTCGGCCAAGCTCGACGTGCTGCTCGAGCACCTGGAGGAGCTGACCGCCGAGGGTCACCGGGCGCTGGTGTTCAGCCAGTTCACCTCGTTCCTGGGGCGGGTGCGCTCACGCCTCGACGAGGCCGGCATCGCGACGGCGTACCTCGACGGCTCGACCACCGACCGCGCCGGTGCCATCGACCGCTTCCGTGACGGTGACGCCCCGGTCTTCCTCATCTCCCTCAAGGCCGGCGGCGTCGGCCTGACGCTGACCGAGGCCGACTACGTCTTCGTGCTGGACCCGTGGTGGAACCCCGCCGCCGAGGCCCAGGCCGTCGACCGCGCCCACCGCATCGGCCAGACCCGCAACGTGATGGTCTACCGCCTCGTCGCGACCGACACCATCGAGGAGAAGGTGATGGCGCTCAAGGCCAAGAAGGCCGAGCTGTTCGCCCAGGTCGTCGACGGCGACGGCGCGATGTCCACCTCGATCTCCGCCGACGACATCCGGGGACTCTTCGACGCCGACTGACGCCGAGATGCAGGTTGTGGCTGGGTTCTTGGCCGTACGTCGACCGGAACCTGCATCTCGACAGTCGTGGGATGCCACTGACACCCGGCCCCTCAGCGTGGGTCGTCAGGCACGGAACGGAACAGCGCCACCTCTCCGCCCGGTAGACCGATCGACATGGATCCCTCCGCATGCCAGAGAGTCCAACTCTCGTAGTCAGCATCAGGCGGTACTCGCAGACGACCGTCGTCCGCGAAGGTGAGCTGCAGCGTCCCGGTGTCGGGGCGAACCTCAACCCGCGCGACCACACGACCGACAAGGAGTCCCCTCAGCCCCGGATCCAGATCCGGTCGCTCAGGATCGATCGCAGAAGACGTTCCGTCAGCAGAGGTCACGGTGAACGGCCCTTCGATTCCGAGAGCCGAGCCGGTCGACAAGGTGATCAGAACCCGTGTTTCCCACTCAACGGCGATCACCGCCGCGCCTTCAACATCCGGGTTCACTGGGTGCCCCCACGGCGTCAGAGTCGACTGCCGCGTCCACCAGCCACGCCGGACCAACGCAGAACACGCTGCCCGAGCGATCTTGATCATCGCCATCGCAACCTCCCGAGAATGTCGAGGTGACACGCACGACGCTACGTCGTTCGGCCCGTCAGCGTCGGCCGCCATCCACAGCCTCGAACGATCATCGTGGTGTCTCATGGTCACCTGGTGACTACGAAACACCACGCTGATGAGGTCAACAACGTCCTTCAGCGCATCGCCGTGAGGGCAAGCCCGGCGGCAGCAACCACCGCCGGCCAACGCGGGTCAGCGAGGTACACCTCGTCAGTGCTGTTGCCCAGGTCGTCGAGCATCGGGGTGAGCACGGCACCGAGTCGCTCCAGGCCGGGAACGTCCGACTCGAGCAGCACCGAGGGCACCGCCGGCGCCGGGTCCGGCAGCACGCAGCAGTCGTCGTAGAGGATGTGGATGTTGAGCGTCAGGTCATCATAGAAGTTCTCGCTCTCGATGTAGCGACCCCATCGAGTGCGCTGGTGCTCCACATCGCTCAATGATTCGAGCGCCGCCACCACTTCGGCGCGCATGTAGGGATACTGAACCCCGTCCTTCATGGCATCAGCCGCTCATCCCGAAGTGTGCCGTAACCGTTCGACAACCTCCGGAAGCCCGCCGAACAACTCAGGAGTCGAGAGCTCGAAGAGAGCCTGCGCCAACAGGTCGGCGTGTGCCGCCTCGAACCCGACGTCGTCACGACCATGGAGCGCCTCCGCCCAGGCCTCGACCTCATCGGCAGCCAGCTCTGCTCGCTGGAAGGCCTCCATGACGCGCTTCAGGTCTACGAGGCTGAGGACTGCGACCTCCTGGTCCGAATCCCAGTCGAGTGCCGCGACGCCCGAGACAGCTTCCGCGATGGGACGCCGCAGCTCGATGAGATCGGTCAACGTGATCAGGTGGTCGTCCTTTGTCATGGCCTCATCTTGTCCTTGATATGCACGAGAGAACCGTCAGGCGCGATGGTGGTCTTGACGTACTCCGTGGTGCGACCGCCCTCGTCGACAACCTTTATGTAGACCGCGTACGAACCGGGAACCCTTCCAGGAACCTCTGCTGAAAACTGGACGGAGCCATCGAGACGGGCGTGGACCATCGGCTCCTTTGCCCCGGCGGGGAGCTTCTTGACGTAGCGCGCATAGTTGGCCGCTTGCGCTTGCCCAAGATCCTCGACCCTGATCGTCCGAAGCGCTTCTGCTCCTCGCACCAACGCCTGAAGGCGCGGCAGCATCGCGACACCCTTGACCACCAACCCGGCCCCGTCCAGCACAAGGCCGGCCAGCATCGCCGTACCGAAGAGTCCGCCGGCGAACTCGCGGGCGGAGGCTCCGGCATCGGTCCTATGGTCCGGATCGTGCGGCAGGCGCAGGGCGTCCCACAGCGACTCCCCCAGCCCGGCCGCGCCGTGCAGCAGGTGCCCGGGCGCGTGGATCGAGTCGAGCACGACGTCCTTGGCCAGCTCCTTCAGCGGCGGGAGCAACGGAGCGTTGGCGGGCGACGGCGCCGTCTTCGCCGCCGCCTCGAGCAACGCCTTCGCGTCCAACCCGGCCTGGTGCACGTCGGCTCGTGCCGCCTCGAGTCGCCGGATCGCCGCTACCTTGCTGGCCGGGACGGCGAGTGGGGTGACCGATGGCATCACAGGTCCCAGCACGCCGCCGTGCGCCGGCGGATGCGGAAGCACGGGGCGAGCGCACGCCGCCTCGGCAGCCGCGGCGGCCTGGTACTCCACCAACGCCGATCTCGCCTGGACCCGCGCGGCGTGCACCGCGCTGACGTACCCGGTCAGCGCCGTCGCGGCATCCTCGAACGCTTTCACCGCGATCCGCAGCGACGCGAGGTGGCTCAGCCGCGCCGCCTCGTAGACGTCGGCGGCCTTGCCGGTCCAGTGCTCGCCGTGGACCTGGATGTAGCTGATCCCGCGGTACGCCGCCGCGAGCTCCTCGGCATACGACGTCGTATTGGTCGCAAGCGCCGCGAGGGCCGTCGTGTCGCCAGGGATCAGGCCCGCAGGCGCCGTGCCCAGCGCCAGGTCAGCCGCGGCGCTCATGGACCGCCGCCTGGAGCACCCGCACGGCGTACGCCACGTCCGCATCCACCCCGAGGTAGTCGCTCACCGCCTCGCGGATCCCCTTGGCGAACCGGACCTGCTCACCCACGATCGCGTAGATGCCGTCGGTCCAGCACCAGGCGAAGTCCCGCAGGCCGACACCGAGGTCGTCGTTGCCGGTGTAGATCAGCTCGTCCTTGACGATGTCGACGTCCTTCGTGACCAACCCGACGGCAACGGCGTCGAAGCCGCCCGCCGCGTCCGCCAACGGCCCCGGAGCGACGCGGAACCCACCGCTGGAGCCGCCACCCGACACAAGATCCATCGCAACCTCCCGAGAACGCCGCATGCGATGCGACGACGCTACGTCGATCGGCGGATCAGCCTCGGAAGTTATCCACAGTGATGATCCGAGGGCTGCTTCATCCACAGGTACGGCGTGTGCGGCTTCGGCTGCCGAGGTCGGTGCCGAGGATGAAGTGG
>NZ_BAAGSB010000009.1:0-125592 GCF_054782655.1 Nocardioides montaniterrae
TCCTATCAAGTCATGCAGGCCGGCCCGGCGCGATCATTCAGATGACGCCCGGCCGCAGCCGACACTTCGAAACCAAGACAGCCAGCGGCGTCAGATAGGCGCGTGAGTCAGACCGCGACCAGGCCCACCAAGCCAATCACTGATACGCCCTCGGCTAGCGCCTCGGGCTACTCAACCAACGAAGGGTTTCGATACGCCGCCTCGCCAGCGATCGGCGGCTAACCAACCAACGACGAGGCAGCTACTCAACCGGCGACATCAGGTCGCCGTACTCCTCGATCCGGTCGAGGACCTGGGCCGGCGAGAACTGCTCGAGTCCCAAGGCATCCGAGGCACCGGCGGAGACCTCGTCCCAGGTGACCGGCGTGGCGACCTGGGGGCGCGGGGTGGCGCGCAGGGAGTAGGGGCAGACGGTGGTCTTGGAGCCGGAGTTCTGCGACCAGTCCAGGAAGACCTTGCCCGTACGCCGGGCCTTGGTCATCGTCGAGGTCACCAGCGTGGGGTGCGAGCCCTCGAGCGTCTCGGCGACCGATCGGGCGATCTCGACGGCCTCGTCGGGAGCGATGGGTGCGGCCAGCGGGGCGTACAGGTGCAGGCCCTTGGAGCCACTGGTGACCGGGAGCAGCGACAGCCCGCGCTCATCGAGGGCGGAGCGCACGAGCAGCGCGACCTCGCAGCACTGCTGCAGGCCCGCGCCCTCGCCCGGGTCGAGGTCGATGACGATCCGATCGGCCCCCAGGGGCTCGCCCGCGGCAGACACCGTCCACTGATGGACGTGCAGCTCGAGCGCAGCCAGGTTCGCGGCCCACATCAGGGCCGGCAGCGTGGAGAGGATCGGGAACCGCAGGGTCCCGTCGCCGGTGCCCGACCGCGAACCGGTGGTCGGCACGTCGACGACGCGCACCCAGGACGGCGTACCGGCGGGGGCGTTCTTCTCGAAGAACGACTCCCGGCCCACGCCGTGCGGCCAGCGGATCCGCGTCACCGGCCGGTCGGCCAGCCGCGGCAGCAGCACCGACGACACCCGCGCGTAGTAGTCGAGCACCTCGCCCTTGGTGAAGCCGGTCGAGGGATAGAGCACCTTGGCCAGGTTGGTCAGCTTCAGCTGACGGCCCTCGACCTCCACCCAGGTCTCGGTCATGTCAGGTCCTCCACGCCCAGGTCGCTGCGCACACCCTTGTACGCCGGCTGACGGAGCCGGCCGTCCGCGGTGAACCCGAGCGACTCCACGTCGACGACGACACTCGGCGAGACCCAGGTCGTCCCGGCGACATCGAGCCGCGGCAACGGCTCGGTGAACGGGCTCTCCTCCGCGGTCAGCGGCGCCAGCAGGGCGGCGAGCCGCGCACCCGCCTTCCCGGCCAGCCCCGACCCGACCCGGCCGCGGAACACCAGGCCGGCCGGGGTCGGCGTACCGACCAGGATCGCGCCCAGCCTCGTGCCCGAGTGGGCCCGTTCGGCACGCCAGCCGCCGATCACCAGCGACACCCGGTCACGGTGCGGAAACTTCAGCCAGTCGCGCGAGCGCACGCCCGGACGATACGGCGAGGAGCGCAGCTTGGAGACGATCCCCTCGAGCCCCTGCTCCTTCGTGGCGCGCAGCAGCATGTCGCCGTCGTCGTACGTCGGAGGCACCAGCCAGTGGTCGTCCCCGAGGTGGAGCGACTCGAGCAGCTCCCGCCGCTCGCTCCACGGGCGGTCGGCCAGGGAGCGGCCGTCGAGCGCGAGCAGGTCGAAGACGAACAGCTGACCGCCCTCGCGCGCACGGCCGGGTCCGGGCGCCGCCAGGTGCACGAGCTCGGCGTCGAGCGTCATCGACCGCCCGAGACCGGCCAGGCCGGCCAGCTGCGGCACGGCTATCTCGTTGGCGTTGCGGGTCCACGCCTGGACCCCGTCGGGCGACACCGCGACGACCGCGCGGATGCCGTCCCACTTCACCTCGTGGACCCACTCCGCGCCGGCGGGAACCACGTCGCCGCGGGCGGCGAGCATCGGCGGAACGAAGGGCATGACGTCCATCCTCTCGGATACCGTGGTGACATGCGTGCGATCTGGAAGGGCGCGGTCTCGTTCGGGCTGGTCAGCGTGCCCGTGAAGCTCTACTCCGCGACCGAGAGCCACGACGTCTCCTTCCGCCAGGTGCACGCCAAGGACGGCGGCCGGATCCGCTACCAGCGCATCTGCTCGGTCGACGGCGAGGAGGTGCCCTACTCCGACATCGCCAAGGGGTACGAGACCGAGGACGGCGAGATGGTCATCCTCACCGACGAGGACATGCGCGACCTCCCCCTCGTCGCCTCCCGCGAGATCGCGGTGGAGAAGTTCGTGCCGGCCGAGCAGGTCGACCCGATGATGTTCGAGAAGGCCTACTTCCTCGAGCCCGAGGCGACCGGCGCCAAGCCGTACGCCCTGCTGCGCCAGGCGCTGATGGACGCCGGCCGGGTGGCCGTCGTGACCGTCGCGCTGCGCCAGCGCACCACCATCGCGCTGCTCCGCATCCACCAGGTCCCCGACGGTGAGCCGGTGATCGTCCTGCAGACCCTGCTCTGGCCCGACGAGATCCGCGTCCCCGACTTCAAGGTCGAGATCGAGGAGGCCAAGGACGCCGAGGTGAAGATGGCGAAGATGCTGGTAAAGACGCTGTCGGGAGACTTCGACCCGAACGAGTTCGAGGACCACTACGCCGAGGCGGTCCAGGCCGTGGTCAAGGCCAAGATCGAGGGTGGCGAGATCCAGCGGACGGCCACCTCCACCAAGACCGGCGGCGAGGTCGTCGACCTGCTGGCCGCGCTGCAGCGCTCCGTCGAGTCGGCCAAGGCCGCGCGGGGCGAGGCACCGGCCGAGGAGAAGCCGAAGAAGTCCGCGGCCAAGAAGACCGCGAAGAAGCCGGCCGCCAAGAAGGCCGCCGCCAAGAAGAGCGCGCCTAAGAAGAAGGCCGGCTGACCACGAGGTCGGCGCCACGCAGCTGGAACCGGGCGCCGTGGTCGAGCTTGACGATCTGGCCCGGCTGCAGCAGCAGGGCTCGCCCGTCGGCGTACGTCACCGGCCAGGAGTAGTCCGACCTGTTCACCAGGCCCCAGCGGTCCGGGAGCCGCGGGTGCGCGCGCACCTCGGCGAGCACGGTCGGGTCGTCGATGCCGGAGGTCAGGTGGTCGGCGCGGATCGTCGTACGAGGTCCGACCGCGACCGAGCGGCGGCCGATCTCCAAGAAGTACGACGGCGCGATGACGGCGCCGTCCTTCCAGCACCGCACCTGCGGGCCGGGCGTCCAGAAGTTGGTGGTGCCGCAGGTGAGGCAGGAGACCATGCCGTCGCGGAGCCGGTCGAAGGCCTTGATCCACTGGCCCTCGGTGATCCGCGCGCCCGGCGAGGCGACGCCGTCGGTGAAGGCGTGCACGAACAGGTCGCGGATGAACTGCGGGTAGATCCCCCAGTACTGCTGGACGATCTCGGGCGGGCGGTTGTCGTCGCGCGCGGGGTCCATGCAGAAGATCGGGTTGTCGCCGAAGTGCTCGGTCAGCCAGTCGGTGTCGCGCAGGCCCGACTCGGTCGCGGCGCCTTCGAGCGGGTGGCCGAGGAAGAGCGCGTAGAAGAGCAGGACCGCCAGCGAGTGCCGGTCGGTCTCGGTGTTGGGCAGCGTCTTGTAGGTCAGGTCGCGGACGACCTCGGGAGCCATGAAGTACGGCGTGCCGAGCACCCGGCTCTTGCCGTTGTCGACGCCCACGTTGTCGACGTCGCAGACCAGGACGTCGCCGTCCGTCGGCTCGAAGAAGACGTTGCCGAACGAGATGTCGCGGTAGCAGAGCCCGGCGGCGTGCAGCCGCAGGAAGCTGAAGCTGAGCTGGCGACAGATCTCGATGATCGCGCCGAACGAGACGTCCAGGGTGCGGCCCGCGCGATCGGTGTTGAGCAGGAGGTAGGACAGCTCGAGGAACTGCGAGCCGCGCAGCTCCATGACGTAGCCGAAGCCCTGCTCGCCATCGACGCGCGCGATCGCGAGCGGCCACAGGAACCGGGGGTGCGGCGACCCGAGCTCGACGAGCTGGCTCATCTCGTCGAGCTGCTGCGGCGTCGCGGACTCGGGGCGGTACCACTTCAGGGCGAGCGGGCCGGCGCCGTGGCGGTGCATCTCGTAGACGTAGCCCTGGCCGCCCTGCCCGATCAGCCCGGCGATCCAGGCCCGTCCGAGCGGTCCGAGGTCGACGGCGGTGCCCTGAGCGAGAACCATGCGTCGACCTTCCTCCCGAGACGTTTGACCGCGCCTGCCGGTGGACAGCGTATTCGGCATGACGGATCGGCTCGGCGGAGCGCTCGCACGCAAGCCCCTCCACTTCATCTTCGTCCTCGACGTCTCGGGCTCCATGGCCCGAGGCGGCCGCATCCAGGCGCTGAACAACGCGATGAGCGAGGTGCTCCCCCAGCTGCGTGACGAGGCGCGTGCCAACCCGCACGCCGAGCTGCTGGTGCGGGTCCTGGCCTTCGCCGACGAGCCGCGCTGGGTCGTCGAGAAGCCCACCCCCGTCGACGACATCACCTGGTCCCGCCTGGCGGCCGTGCCCAAGGGCTTCACCGAGCTCGGCAGCGCGTTGACCGCCCTGGCCGCCGCGCTCGACGACCTCGACGAGTCCGCGAGCGCGTTCCCGCCGGCGATCATCCTGGTCTCCGACGGTCGGCCCACGCAGAGCTCAGGTGTCACCTTCGCCGAGGGACTGGCGACGCTGCTGGCGAACAGGTGGGGCGCGAGCGCCGTACGGCTGGCCCTCGGGGTCGGCCGGGATGCCGACATGGATGCGTTGAAGCTGTTCATCGGCGACCCCGAGATCCCGCTCCTGCGCGCCGACAACCCCCAACAGCTCGTGGAGTACGTCGTCTGGGCGTCCAAGGCCGCGAGCAAGGTGGCCTCGCGGCCCGTCGTCGGGCCGGCGACCGGGATGACCAACGTGCCGCCGCACCCGATCGGCGACCCGATCTGGAGCACCCTCGGGTGACGGACGCGTCGACCTGGACGGCGCTGGCGGCCTCCGTGCTCGGCTCGGTGCACGTCCGCGACGACCTGCCGCTGCAGGACGCCCACGCGACCTGGGTCGAGGACGACCGGGCCGTGGTCGCGTTGGCCGACGGGCACGGTCACAGCGACCATCCGCGCAGCGACGTCGGCGCGACCCTCGCCGTCGAGGTCGCCGTCGGCGAGCTCCGGCGCGCGCTGCCGACGCTCGCGGCCGACCCCACCGAGGACGACGTACGCCGCCTCGCCGCCGGCGTGGTCGACGGTTGGCGAGAAGCGGTCGAGGCGCACCACGCGGCCGATCCGCTGTCCCGTTCCGAGCCGCCGTTCGTCGCCTACGGGACGACCGTCCTGGCCGCCGCCGTGTCGGGTCGGCGGCTGGTCGTCCTGCAGATCGGGGACGGCGACATCGTCGCCGTCCGCACCTCCGGAGCGGTACTGCTCCCCCTCGGCCCGCTGGCATCCGACGGCGTGCACACCGCCTCGCTGTGCCTGCCCGACCCGCTGGCCGAGCTGCGGGTCGCGGTGCTCGACGCCGACGACCTGGCCCTCGTCTACGCCTGCACCGACGGGTTCGGGACCGCTCGGGTCGAGGCCGACTGGCGCGACCAGACGGGCCGCCAGCTCCTCGAGCACGCGCGCCACCACGGCGCGTCGTGGATCGGCGAGCAGCTGCCCGGCTGGCTGGCCGAGCCGGCGTACGTCGGCGGCGACGACACCACCCTCGTCGTGCTGGTGAGGTCCTGAGCGGTCCTCAGTAGTCGCGGCGCTTGGAGGCCTTGCGCCACCACGCCTCGAGCTTGGCGAGCCCCTTGTCGTCGTCCCGGTAGGCCGCGAGCGCCAGGCAGTTGCAGCCGCGCTCGGACCAGTCCCAGTAGACGTAGGAGCGGCCGTGGCTGCGGTAGGCGTAGATCGCGCCCGGCTTGTAGAAGCTGCGCACGCCGCTGAACCGCCACCTGCCGCTGCGGCCCTTCTCCTCGGCGCTGTCGTGCTGGCGGGCGAAGACCTGGCGCTGGTCGAGCATCAGCGAGCGACGCGGGAAGCGCGTCGCGACGACACCGATCCCGCCGCCCTCGTGCTCGCAGCGGACCTCCTCGGTCGCGTCGTCGAAGTAGATCGCGTGCTGCTGGCATCCGGCCGGGTCGAGGAAGGAGTCGAGGAACCGGACCAGCATCGGGTTGACGGGGCCGGCGGGCAGGTCGGCCAGCGGACGGGTCGCCTTGAACGACGTGGTCAGCGTGTCGATCGGGACACCCGGTGTTCCGGTGAGGGTGGCGGACTGCAGCCCGGTCTCGTTGTCCCAGTAGACGACCGCGGCCTCGGCCTTGTGGTCGGCGGCCTCGGGGTCGAAGGAGTAGTACGCCGTCTGGCCGGCGTCGTGGCTGATCGAGCCGGCGACGCGGTCGAGCCGTTGGTGGCGCTGCGCCTTGAGCTCGTCGAGCGTCGCGTAGGTCCGCAGGGTGAGGGTGCCGCCGGTCGCGACGCAGCTGAGCACCTCGGTGGCGGTCTCGTCGTCGCTGCCCGTGGCGGCCTTGCAGTCCCGGGTCCCGGTCGTGATCGAGCCCGCGAGGTCGGAGTAGCGGGCGTTGATCGCGGCCGGCGTCAGCGGGTCGACCTTCGGCTTGTCGGTCTTCCGCGGCTCCTTGTGGTGCGTGAGGGCGATGCCACCGGCCACGCCGCCTCCGGCGAGCAGGACGAGGACCACGGCGCCGGCGACGAGCCGGCCGGTCCGCGACCTCCGGGCCGGCGGGCCCGGCGGCACGGGCGGGGCCGGCGGCACGGGCGGGGTCGGCGCGGGCGGGGCGGACGGCGGAGGAGAGGTCGGCGGGGCGAAGGCGCTGGGCGCAGGGCGAGAGCGGTACCGCAGGACGACCGCCTCGGGCACCAGGCCCCGGGCGTGGGCGAGGACGGCGGTCGCCCACGACGCGGACGCCACGTCGCCACCGCGGTCGCGGGCGAGCCGGGCGCCGCACTCGTCGACCGCGCGCGCCGGGTCCGCGCCGCCCTGGATCATCCGCGCGAGCGGCAAGGTGGCGCCGAAGCGCACCGCGTCGACGAGCAGGTTGATCTCCCCGGTCGTCGCAGCCCCTTCGTCGAGGACGTCGTCGAGGACCCCACGGAAGCCGGCGGCGTCGGCGAGGATGCCGTCGCCATGGGCCGAGACGAGGTCCCGGATCGTCTGATGGAGCGCCACGCAGGAGCCACTTCCCTCTCGGTGGCCTCGCGAAACGCTTGCGGACCGCTACGACAGCAGCGCCCGCACCGCCCGCAGCGCGACCGAGACCCGGGCGATGTCGGTGGCGTCGTCGGCACAGACCTCGGCGATCAGGTCGGCGGCCCGGCGTACGTCGTCGCTGGCGAGCGCCTCCTCGTCGGCGAGCGTCGCCTCGGTCAGCGAGGCGTGGACCGCGTGGAGGTCGTCGCGCAGCGCGGCGCGCGCCATGGTCTGCCACTGGTCGTCGCGCGGGAGCACGGCGATCCGGCGGTGCAGCAGCGGCAGCCCGAGCCGCTCACCGAGCTGGAAGTGCTGGCGCGCGACGTCGTCGACCTCGGCACCGAGCCGGCCGGCGATCTCCACGACGTGGAGCAGCGCGTAGCCGACCTCGAAGCTCGCGGCCCGTGCGGCCATCTCCTCGGGCACACCGGCCTCGACCCAGGCGGCCCGCCGCTCGGCGTACGCCTCCGCCTCCTCGCCGACCAGCAGGTCGGGCAGCCGCAGCAGCGCCTCCTGGACCGGTCCGGCGAACTCGTCGACGAGGTCCTGGCTCTCGTCGTTGCGCCGCTGGGTCAGCAACCACCGCGACGCCCGCTCGACGAGGGTGCGCATCTCGACCCGGAGCCGGGTCTGCACCCCGGCGTCCAGGACGTTGTCGTACGTCGCCACCTCGCGCCGCCACGGCAGCGAGCCGTAGATCTCGCGGGCGACGAAGTTGGCGCGGACCAGGCTGGGCAGCTCGGCACCGGTCTCGGCGGCGAGCCGCGGCCAGTACGTCGTGCCGGCACCGTTGACGAGGTCGCCGACGACCGCCGTCACGATGATCTCGCGGCGCAGCGGGTGGTCGGCGATCTGCTGCGGGTAGCCCGCGCGGATCGGCTCCGGGAAGTAGCCGAGCAGGTCCTGCTCGAGGTACGGGTCCTCGGGGAGGTCGGTCTCGAGCAGCCGATCGGCCATCACCAGCTTGGTGTAGCTCATCAGCACCGCGAGCTCGGGCTGGGTGAGCGCACCGCCGGCCTCGATCCGGCGCTTGACCTCCTCGCGCGACGGCAGCGCCTCGAGCTCGCGGTCGAGCAGGCCCTCGCCCTCGAGCCAGCGCATCCACTGCTCGTGGACGTGCAGCAGGCTCCGGCCGTTGCGCGCACCGTTGGCCAGTGCGAGGTTCTGTGCGTCGTTGTCGGCGAGCACCAGCGCGGCGACCTCGTCGGTCATCGAGGCGAGCAGCTCGTTGCGCTGCTTGGCGGTGAGGTCGCCGTCGGCCACCACGCGGTCGAGCAGGATCTTCAGGTTGACCTCGTGGTCGGAGGTGTCGACCCCCGCCGAGTTGTCGATGGCGTCGGTGTTGATCCGCCCGCCCGCCTCGGCGTACTCGATCCGGCCGCGCTGGGTCAGGCCCAGGTTGCCGCCCTCCCCGACCACCCGCACGCGCAGGTCGCAGCCGTCGGCGCGAATCGCGTCGTTGGCCTTGTCGCCGACGTCGGCGTGGGTCTCGAAGGAGGCCTTGACGTAGGTGCCGATGCCGCCGTTCCAGAGCAGGTCGACCGGAGCGAGCAAGATCGCGTGGATCAGCTCCGCGGGCGTCAGCTTGTCGACGTCGTCGGCGATGCCCAGCGCCTCACGTACCTGCGGCGTGAGCGCGATCGACTTCGCGGAGCGCGAGTGGACACCGCCACCCTCGGAGATGAGGTCCTTGCCGTAGTCCTGCCACGACGAGCGCGGCAGGTCGAACATCCGTCGGCGCTCGGCGTACGACGCCGCCGCGTCGGGGCTGGGGTCGAGGAAGATGTCGCGGTGGTCGAAGGCGGCCACCAGACGGATGTGCTCGGAGCAGAGCATGCCGTTGCCGAAGACGTCACCGGACATGTCGCCGACGCCGACCACCGTGATGTCCTCGCTCTGGCAGTCGATGCCGAGCTCACGGAAGTGGCGTTGGACCGAGACCCACGCGCCCTTGGCGGTGATGCCCATCGCCTTGTGGTCGTAACCGGCCGAGCCGCCGGAGGCGAACGCGTCGCCGAGCCAGAAGTCGTACTCGGCCGCCACCTCGTTGGCGATGTCGGAGAACGTCGCGGTGCCCTTGTCGGCCGCGACGACGAGGTAGGAGTCGTCGCCGTCGTGCCGCACCACCCGCTCCGGCGGGACGGTCTCGCCGCCGACCAGGTTGTCGGTCAGGTCGAGCAGGCCCCGGATGAACGTCTGGTAGCAGGCGATGCCCTCGGCCAGCCACGCCTCGCGGTCGCTGCTGTCGGGCAGCCGCTTGGCGTAGAAGCCGCCCTTGGCGCCGACCGGCACGATCACGGTGTTCTTGACCATCTGGGCCTTGACCAGGCCGAGCACCTCGGTGCGGAAGTCGTCGCGCCGGTCGCTCCACCGCAGGCCGCCGCGGGCGACCGCGCCGAAGCGCAGGTGCACGCCCTCGACCCGCGGGGAGTAGACGAAGATCTCGAACTTCGGCCGCGGCGCCGGCAGGTCGGGGATCTGGGACGGCTCCAGCTTGAGGGCGAGCGCCCCCTCGGTGGTCGAGCCTGTCGAGACCTTGAAGTGGTTGGTCCGCAGCGTCGCGCGGACGAGAGCCAGGTAGGACCGCACGATCCGGTCGTGGTCGAGGCTCACGACCTCGTCGAGCTCGCCCTCGATCCGCTCGACCAGCCGCTGCTCGCGCTCCTCGCGGTCGCCGTCCAGGTCCGGGTCGAAGCGGGTCTCGAAGAGCCGGACGAGCAGCCGGGTCAGGCTGACGTTCGTGCTGAGCGCGGCCTCGATCGAGTCGGTGGTGAAGGGGCTGCTGCCCTGGCGGAGGTACGCCGCGTAGGCCCGCAGCACGCTCGCCTCACGCCAGTCCAAGCCGGCCCGCAGGACCAGCCCGTTGAAACCGTCGACCTCGGCGCGGCCGTCCCACATGGCGCGCAGCGCGTCGGCGAACGCGGTCCGCTGGTCGTCGGGCAGCCCCCCGGGACAGGCCAGCCCGAAGTCGTAGACGAACGTACGCCGACCCAGCCCCTCGAGCTCGTGCGGGCGCTCGTCGAGCACCTCCACCCCGAGCGAGGACAGCATCGGCAGCACGGTCGACAGCGAGATCGGGCCACCGACGCGGTGGACCTTCAGCCGCACCTCGTCCTCGGAGTCGGCGAGCTGCGGGTCGGTGGAGAGGCTGAGCGCGATGTCGTCGTCGCCGAGCTCCTCGAGCCGGCCGATGTCGATCGCGGCGGTGCGCGGGTCGAAGTCCTCCTTGTAGGACTCGGGGAACGCGTCGGCGTAGCGACGGACGAGGGTGGCCGCGGCCTGCTCGCCGTACGTCGCCTCCACGGCGTCGGCGAAGCCGTCGCGCCACGAGCGGGAGGCCTCGACCAGGGCACGCTCGAGATCGGCGGTGTCGATGTCGTCGGGCAGCAGCTGTCCCTGCGCGAGGCGGACGGTGAAGCTGACCCGTGCGGTCGCGGACTCGCTGATCGAGACCTGGAAGTCGACCGACTCCGCGTCGAAGCGGTCGGTGAGGATGCGCTGGAACCGCTCGCGCACGCCGGTGTTGTAGCGGTCGCGCGGGAGGTAGGCCAGCACCGAGACGTAGCGGCCGTAGGTGTCGCGGCGGAGCAGCACGCGGACCGTACGCCGCTCGCGCGCCTTCATCGCGGCGTCCACCATCGGCGCGAGCTCGCCGGTCGCGGCGTGGAACAGCTCCTCGCGCGGGAAGGTGGTGATGGTGTCCAGCAGCGCGACGCCGTCGTGGCTCTTGGGGTCCAGCCCGCTGCGGCGTACGACCTCGGCGACGCGGGTGCGCACGACCGGCGTCGCCAGCACCGACTCGGTGAAGGCCGAGGTCGAGAACAGGCCGAGGATCCGGCGCTCGCCGATCACCCTCCCGTCGTCACCGAACAGCTTGACGCCGACGTAGTCGAGATGTCCCGCGCGGTGCACCGTGGACCGCGCGTTGGCCTTGGCCAGCACCAGCAGCGTCGGCTCGGTCGCCTTGGCGCGCACGGCGTCGGGCATCCGCACCGCCGGGGACGGACCACCGCCCTCGGGGTCGCGCAGGATCCCCAGGCCGCTGCCCTCGACGGGCTTCAGGCAGGTGTCGTCGTCGGTGAGGAGGTACTCCCGGTAGCCGAGGAAGGTGAAGTGGTCCTCGACCAGCCAGGCCAGCAGGTCGGACGCCTCGCGCTGCTCGTCCTCGGGGACCGGGGTGTCGCCCAGCGCGTCCGCGAGCTCGCGGACCGACGCCTGCATCGCCGGGCCGTCCTCGACGGTGGCACGTACGTCGGCCAGCACGCCGGTGAGTCCGCGGGTGATCTCCGCGGCGTCGGCCGCGTCGACGCGCGCGATCTCGACGTGCATCCACGACTCGGTGGTTGAGCCTGCCTCGGTGGTCGAGCCTGTCGAGACCGGGAACGTCGGGTGCAGCAGCAGCGGCAACGGATGGCGGTGCTCGGTGAGCCAGAGCGCGACCGAGTCGACGAGGTAGGGCATGTCGTCGACGACGATCTCCACGACGCTGTGGCCGGCGGCCGACCAGCCGTGCTCGGCGACCGTGGGCGTCAGGACGCGGATCTTGGCCGTTCCCGGCGTACGGCCCTGGGCCCAGTGCCAGTGCGACGCGAAGGCGTCGTACAGGTCGACCGGCTTGCGGGCCGCGAGCTCCTCGGTCGGCGCGTGGTGGAAGTACGCCGCCAGCAGCTCGACGAGTGCCTCGACGTCGGTCGGCGGCCCTCCCCTGCCCTCGTGCGGTCGGGCGGACTGGGCTGCAGCGGTCAGGACCCGTTCGCGCTCGTCCCGGATCGCGGGAGTCGCCGACAGGTCGTTTCGCGTCGTCGTTGACACGGCTCCGACACTAGCGCCGCGACCATGCGCGTCGCCCTCGCCGCGGGTTGCCATCCGATAACGACTGGGTGCTGGCGTCCGGACCCAGCTGGGACAACCAAATCGTCAGGAGTTCGCGCTGCAATGCCCGCGCGCTTCGACCAAGGTTCCTGACACGGCCCAAAGTACGTATCCCCGCGGCTCAACGGTGGTTACCGGCGCCGTCGCGCCGTGCCGACCGGCAGCAACCCGAGGAACGCTGCGATCACGGTGTTGAACTAACACGGTCAACCGCCCCGAGGCGCCCTTTCAGATCGGATCTTGGCGACGCTGGCGAGCCAGTCGTCCCATGCTGCGGGATCGGTCGGCCTCCGTCCGCCTCGATGCCCGTGTCGCCAATAAGCGTCATCAGGTCGTCTCCTGCGCGTTGGGCGAACTCCCAGATGAAGTCGGTCATCGCGAGGAACGCTTGACGGACAGTGAGCAGATCTTCGCCGGGCGTCGACCTATCGGGGGATCACATTCAAACCTCCGTTGGCAATTTCTCCTGTCCGGCCCCGAGGATCTGGTCCACCCGGTGTGAGAATTCCGGGCTCGGCATCCGGTCGAAACCGCTGACCTGACTGGTCCAGCGCAAGTGGTGGTAGTGACTCTCACGGGCAACCACCATCCACTTCCGGATCGACTGTGTCTGGGTACATCTTGGCGTACGCAGCTGGCGTCTTGCCGCCCAATCCTCGATGGGCTCGGCGGGTGTTGTACTTCTCGGTCCACTCGTTCACGACGTGCCGGACCTCGAGCACCGAGTGGTAGACCTCGTTACCGAACAACTCGCGTGCCATCGTGCCGTTGAAGCGTTCGATGTAGCCGTTCTGCTGAGGGCTTGCCTTCGCCACGAACACGGCCCGAACTCCTCGGTCGGTGAGCCATCCGCGCAGGGAGTCGGCCACGAACTCGCGGCCGTTGTCGGCCCGGATCAGCGACGGCTTCCCCCGGCCGGCACCCGAAGTGGGGCTACCGGATGATCCATGCGCTCCTGGTTGAGGAGGGCACAAGATTTCGACGAAACCCTGCCGCCTAAGTCGGCGACCTACAAGGTGTCTTCGGCCGCGCGGCGGATCCCGAGAGCGTCGCTGACGTGATCGTCCAACCAGCGATAACTGGACAGCGCGTATTGCCCTACTAGCCCTCGGCGTGCGACCGAAACTTCGCCATGCTCGTCCACGACTTGGCCGTTCCAGTCGCGAAATCGATGGTGCTGCAAGACATGACCGTCAAGCTCTCGGCGCGTTACATTTTCGAATAGTCCTTTCGTCCACGGAATTCTATTGATGAAGAGAGGCGCGACGAGCAGCCTTTCTGGCACCAATTTTCCGAGATCCGGCTCGGAAGAAGCCGACTTGTGATCGTAAACGTAGATTAGATACGTATTAGGCATCGGGCCATAGAAATCCGCGAGAACGACTTGTCCGAAAAGAAACAGATCTCGCGCTGGCTGCAGGGCGAAAATGTCACCCGGCTCCGGCTTCTTTCTTGACGCTTTGAGAACGCGGAGGTTTGTCTGCGGTTCACTCATTTCCATCCGTTCTCTTTCAGCCACGCCTCGCCCCATTGGACGGCGTCGCCGTAGTAGTCATGCTTGATGCTGATCTCGTGACGCAGGTTCGAGATGTCCAGCCCCGAGAAGTTGGTCCACATCAAGTGAGAGAACTCTGTGTTGACCTGCTCGCTGGACATGGTCGCGACTGGTCCACGTTCGGTGGTGGTAGCAACTCTCATCAGCCCCTCTCACAGGGTGCCGTCGATAGTGAGGGCTGGGTCGCAATGTACGCCGCGTACGCGACCGGGGTTCGCATCTCCAGACCCGAGTGCGGCCGCTCGGTGTTGTAGTGCTCGACCCAGTGCCCGATCAGCACGCGAGCCTCGGTCAGCGAGTGCAGGACCTCGCGGTTGAGCAGCTCATCGCGCATCGATCCGTTGAACCACTCGATGAAGCCGTTCTGCTGCGGGCTCGCCTTGGCGACCTGGACCGGCTCCACACCCTGGTCCTTGAGCCAGGCCAGCAGGCTGGCCGCGATGAACTCCCGGCCGTTGTCCGAACGGATCACCTGCGGCCGGCCATGGACCTCGAAGAGCCGCTCCAAGGTGCGCTGCACCTCCATCGCCCCGATCGTGTAGCCGACATGGAAGCCGACACAGATCCGAGTGAACTCATCGACCACGTTCAAGACCCGCAGCGCGGTCCCGCGGGAGGTCCGCAGGCTCATGAAGTCGCAGGACCACACATGGCCCTGGCTGGTCGAGGGCAGCATCCACAACGAATGGGCGTCAGTCCCACGTGCCTTCTGACCTGACGCCTTGGACCGTGGCGGCGGCACTCTGAGCCCTTCGCGGCGCCACAACCGTTCCACCCGCTTCACGTTGACGTCCCAACCGTCGGCCACGAGCAGGGCGTGGACCCGTCGATACCCGAACCGCGGATGGCGATCGGCGTGCTTCTTCATCGCCACGACCAGCTGCTGCTCGAAGTCGGTCGACACCGGCCGGTACCGGTTCGAGGAGCGGTTCTGGCCCACGACCTTGCAGGCACGGCGCTCGGAGACCTTGAACTTGCGAACCAGATGCGCCACTGCAGCCCGGCGGCGAGCCGGGCTCACCAATTTCCCTTCTGCAAGTCCTTCAACATCGAGATGTCGAGGGCCTGCTCGGCCACGATCCGCTTCAAACGGGCGTTCTCGGCCTCAAGCGCCTTGAGTCGTTGCGCCTCGTCTTCCTTCAACGCGCCGTACTTGATGCGCCACCGGTAGAACGTCTGCTCGCTGATCCCCAGCTTCTTACAGATCGCCGGAACCGTCGCTCCCTGGGCCTGGAGCTTCTCCGCCTCCCGCAACCTCGCCACGATCTGCTCGGTCGTGAACCTCTTAGCTGCCGCCATCACACACCTCCACAAGGACTCTCAAAGTAGCGAGCGCTCTCACGAGATATGGACCAAAAAAACGGGGGGCATGACAGGGCCAAAAAACGGGGGGCATGACACGGCGATCAATCTCGCCGCGGCCGGCAGTCGGCTAACCTTTGTCGGCCCCCTCAGCAACGATCGGTGAGCACACACCGGACAACCGGATCTCACCCTGCCGCACCTCGACTGCCGCGACAGTGTTCAGCGCAAAGGCTGCGGGCGGAGAGCCTTCGCCAGGTTCGACAGCGACAAGCGCTTCCAGCGCGAGAAGGAGATCGCGCTGATCGACGGGACGAGGGTCCGTCGTCTGTTCTAGGCGGTCCCACGGCCAACCCCGGACCTCACCAATGATGAGTTCGTACCAGTGACCGCCGGGGAACGGATCAGCTTGAAAGAGGCGGACCGTGTCGTGCACGGAGACTTCACGGCCGTCGATCGTGAGGCGCACGTTCGGCATTGCGATCACCCGAGCGGAACGAACGTAACGCCGGGTATGGACTTCTCGAACATGCCGATGTTGCCCGGCGCATGAATCGAGAGCGGGAAGCCAGCCTCGGCTTCGAAGTCGCCTGCGATGCTCTTGAGCGTCCGTTGGATCCAGGGGCCGCTGCGTCCGCCAAGGGCGGTCGGGTCGATCCGCACCAGCAGGTCCAGATCAGACCCAGCCGTGGGTCCACGACCACGGAAGGTGCTGCCCGCTCGAGACCCAAAGGCATCGACGCCCTGCACGATGCTCTTGTCGCCGAGCCGTAGACCCTGCAGGCGAGCCAAGGCGCGAGACATCGGGGCCTGGGGAACACCAATGAGCCCATCGGCCATCCGGGCACCAGCGTTTGCGGCCCTAGCGGCAGCAGCGCCACCGGCATCGCTGGGTTCAAGCAGCCTACTGAGGCCGGCGAATCCTCCCCCGACTGCTCCAGAAGCCACCCCCTCGGCTCCCGGGATGGACTCGAGCCCGGCTGCGACGCATCCCTCGGCCGCAACTGCACAGCCGACAGCCGCGAATGGCGCCGCGAAGGCGATCAGTTCGTATGTGAGCCATTCGGGGTGACTCGGCGGGGGCGGGCCATGCGGGCCCATGCCAGCGACGACCCCACAGACTCCGGCGCCGTCGCAAACGATCGGAGCCGGAGCAACTGCCTCGTTCGCTGCAGATTGGGCCTTTGAGTCGAGTCCCGCGGCATTGTCGACGGTGCCGTTACCTTGGAAAGCAGGGCTGCTTATGGGGCAGTAGCCGCCATCCATCCCCCCCTGAGCGTGGCACGCCAAGCCACTGGGGTCGGTGAAGCTGATGGGGTTGTTACGTGAATAGGCGTAGGGGTTCGCAGAGAGTGGGTCGCCGGGTTCAAAGATCGGGTCAGGTGTGGTGAGTTGGCTGAGGTTGGCGTTGTAGGCGCGGTGGTCGAGGCGGATGTCGCCGTTGGGGTCGAGTGGCTTGTCGAGGTAGCCGCGGGTGCTGGGGGTGGCGGGGTTGGCGACGGATTGGGCGTCGGAGGCGATGGTGGGGTCGCCGTAGGGGTAGTAGTTGTGCTGGGTCGTTGTTGCGTGGCCGTCGGAGGTCGTGATGGACGAGAGACGCAGGCTGTTTTGCAGGTCGGCGAACCGGACGGTCCACCGCGGGTCGGCGCCGGAGGAGGCATCGACGGTCGCGACGGGAGTTCCGGCGGGGGTGGCGTAGTCGCGGACGGTTTGGATGCCGGGGTGGTTGTTCTTGATCTCGGTGCCGTCGCCGAGGTGGAGGGTGGTCTGCTTGAGGACCTCGGCCAGGGACGTGGCTTGCATGATCAGCCGGGTGCCGTCGGACCGGTAGGAGTTGCGGATGGTGGTGGCCAGGGTCTGGCTGACGGCCGGGATCGAGTCCGGGGTGGTCTTGGCCAGGTTCCCCTGGTGGTCGTAAGTCGAGATGTATGCGTCGGTGAGGTTGAGCAGGTCGACGTTGCCGGAGTTCGTGGCGCCGGTGAGGTCGGGGGTCCACTTGGTGATGCGGCCTTGGCCGTCGTAGGTCAGGTTCGCGTTCGGGGGCAGCGACCGGGGCCAGTTGGCCGTTCCGAGGACGGAGAGGATCCCGCCTCCTGAGGCGGTGAGCTTGGTGGTCTGGTGCGGGCTCCCGCCAGCGGTCCCGGCGTCGCCGACGTGATAAGTGGTGGTAGCCGGGTTCGTCAGGGCCTGAGGGATGTTCTCGGTGACCGAGCTCAACCGGTCGCCGGTGTAGGTGTAGGCCAGGTCATAGTTCGGGTTCTCGTTCGCGTTGGGGAACGAGACGTCAGCAGCGCGAGGGTTCGCACAACCGGTGCCCGGGACGCCGGTCGCGGCCCGGGTGAGCCGTTGCGCGGGGTCGTAGTCGTAGCAGAACTCTTTCGAGCGGACTGCGCCTGTGGCGGTGGGCTGCTGGGTGTGGCTGATCCGGGTCGGGTTCCCGGCCAGGTCGTAGGTGTAGCCGAGCGCGAGGCCGGTGAAGGTGGCGGCGTTGGTGGACTTCACGTCCGCGGCCATCGACGCGGCGCGGCCGGTGGCGGCTTCGTAGGTGTAGTTGCGCTGCAACCCGTCGCTCTGGTTCGGGCGCCCGGTGGGGTCGCCGTTGAACCGGCCGGTGTCCAGGGCGGTGGTCTGGCCGATGTTGTTGTAGACCTCGTCAGCGAGGTGGATGTGCCCACCGGTGGTGGTGCCGTCGCTGGTGGTCATGGACGCGACCCGGCCGCCGGTCGTGTAGACGTAGTTCACGGTCTGCGCGGGAAGGCCGGGGACGGCGGGATAGGACTGGCTGACCAGTTCGCCGGCCTGGTTGAAGACGGTGTCCCACTGGTAGGTGGTGCTGTCGCCGGTGCCGGCGACGATCCAGGACGGCACCGTCTCGCTGGTGGAGGTGGGGTTACCGCGGTTGTCGAAGGCCAGGGTCTTCGCGACGTGCTCGCCGAGGTCGGTGCCGCCGTCAGGTTTGAGGACGTTCGCGATGGGCGTGGTCTCGGAGGTCTGGCGACCGAGGCTGTTCGACACGGCCGGGTCGTCGTAGCCCCAGGTCGCGAGCGTGATCGGGGTGTCGGAGCTGTCGGCGACGTCGGTGTAGTCCAGGCGCTTGGTGGGCCGCTCGGCGGGGTCGTACTTGGTGGTGATGATCGAGGCGGGGTGGTCGATGACCGGGGCGTAGGGGCTGGAGGTGTCGATCGCGCCCGTGAGGGGGCCGTTGTGGCCGGTGGTGACCGTGGCGGGATGGCCGCCCGCGGTGTAGGAGGTTGCGGTGGCTCCGGTGTCGGGGTCGTAGGACCAGATCCGGCGACCGGCCAGGTCGTAGCCGTAGGCCCAGGTGTGATCGACCGGGTTCCCCGAGTCGTCGTCGAGGGTCTTGGTGATCCCGGTGAGCTGGCCGACACCGTCGATGGCGTAGTCGGCCGCGTCCAGGACAGCGTCGGAGGCGTCGTCGATCGTGGTGGGATCGCTGGTCTTGTGGAGCTCGACGCGGGTGGTGTTCCCGCGCACGTCGATGATGGTCTTGGTGACTCCGCCGGTGGCGGGTTCACCGAGGGTGGCGTCACCCAGATAGGTCATCCCCGTTGTGGCGACGGTCGTGCCGAGGGTCTTGGTCGAGGTGCTCAGCGTGCGGCCGGCGGCATCGAAGGTGCTGGTGGCGTAACGAACCACATCGGACAGAGCGGGGTTGAGCAACCCGGATCCAGCTGCTGAGGGATTGGGGATGGCGGGTGCGGTCACGTAGGTCAGGCCCCGGGCGTCGTAGCCGGTCAGAGCCACGATCCGGCCGCCGTCACCGTCGGGCTGGTCGGTCTGGGTCTCCACGGTCCGGCCCCAGCCGTCGAGGTAGGTGTAGGCGTCGTCGTAGATGCTGCCGCCCGCGAGCGAGCGCAGCGTGGAGGTCTTGACGCGGCTCGGGACCGGCGGGGAGGCTCCTGGCGCGGCCTGGGTGTAGGTGTAGCTGATGTTCGCGGGGTCGGCATCGGCCTGGCCGGGTTCGCGGATCTGAAGCGGCTGACCGAGCGGGTTGTAGGTGATGGTCGTGACGCCGCCGTTGGGGTCGGTGACCTTCACCGGCAGCCCTCGCCCCGTGGAGAGGTCGGTGGTCGTGGTCAGGTCGAGCCCGGCACCTGTCCCGCTGCCGTCGATGTTCTTCTCGACGGTGGTGATCTTGGTGAGCGGCTTGCCAGCGATCCCGGGGTTGTAGGACGTCGTGGTCTTCACCCCGGCCCCGTCGTTGAGGTAGGCGGGCGCGGTCGATTCGGTGACGCGGCCGTACTGGTCGTAGCTGGTGGTGGTCCGGATCGGGTTCCCGGTTCCGACCCCGGAGACGGGATCGTTCACTGCCGTGTCGACCGCGGTCACCAGCCCCTGGGTCAGGGCGCCTGAGCCAGTTTCGAGGTGGTCGTAGTAGGTGCGCTGGTCGTTGAGGAGCTTGGAGTCCGCCGGGGAACCGGTGGCCGGGCAGGAGGCCTGGTAGGTGCGGGTTCGGTTGGTGCCGCGGATCCAGGCGTTCGAGGCGAACGCCCATGAGTACTGGGTGCAGGTGTCGTCATCGCTGCTGGCCTGGGCCCCGGTGTCCTCGACCTGCAGCAGCCGGCCCGTTCCCACGCTCGCGGAGCCGGGGGTGAGGTCGTAGAGATAGTTCACGACCCGGTTGCGGGTGCTGCGCACGCTGCCGTCGGGGTTGAAGAGGGTGGTGGCGGTCTTGGTGAATGCCGGGACCGGCATCCGCGCGTTGCCACCGGTCCCGGTGGTCGGGGTGCCGTTGTCGCCATTGTCGATCGTGGTGATCTCACTGGGCTGCCACTGGTTGTAGGTCCGGCTGATCACCTGACCGGACGGGGTCTGGGTCGCCTCCTCAGCGGTCTCGCCGTTGAGCCACTGATAGTCCAGAGGTTCGTTGGTGCCGTTGTTCTCGAGGGTGGAGATTCGGGCCGTGGGCCGCGGCAACGACGGGTCGGACGCTTGAGCCGTGTTCGCGGCCGTGTTGTTCAAACCCCGATACCGCGAGATCCGTTTCCTGGACAGAACGGTGCCGGAGGCGTCTTCCTCGCGGACGATGGTCACGCCGTAGCCGCGCCAGTCGGTCCATGAGGCCCAGGTGTCGGGCTGGTTGGGGGTGTCGTCGTAACGCCACGCCGGGTCATCGGCCACGCCCCGGTCGTCGGTGTAGTCGTAGGTGATCACTCGCAGCTTGCCCAGCGCTGACGTGCCGGGGGTGCCGGACTGGTAGCCGAGGATCTTGTCGCCCAGGGTGATCTTCTTGACCACGTACTTGTGGAACCAGGTCCACTTCTGGTCCTTGGTGTCCGCGTCGTTGAGCCACGCGGCCTGGAAGCACTCCCGCGTCGAGGCATACTTCGCCAACGACGCGACATAGGTGTCGTCGCAGGCGTGGCCGGCCTGATGGCCGTACTCGACCTGCACCAGCCCACCGGTCTCGTTGCGGACCTCTCCGATCCGGAACTTGTAGTACTTACGTTCGGCACCGGGGTTGACCCGGTTCCGCAACGAGACCCCGGCGAACGTGGTGTCAGCGGTGGACAGGGTGCCGCCGTCCTTGCCGGTGTGCGTGATCGCGTTGAGCCACAGGTCCTTGGTGTCCTTACCCGGCGACTGCGCGTCAGCGGTCGTGTCGGGGTCGGGGAATGTGTAGGCCAGGTCCCACTGGTCAACCGGCGTCGCCGTCGTCCCCGTGACGGAGTTCGTGACGACCTTGGTGACCATGTAGGTCGCGAAGAACGACGGCGCGACCGAGCACGCCAACTCCGTCGTCGAGGCGCACATAAGATCTGCAGGAACATCCGGGTACGAGCTCGCCGAGGACGCCAGGAACGGGTCCGGGCACGACGCGGACGGGTTCGCGACCACCTGGGTGCACCGCCGCGTCAACGTGAAGTTCACCGTCTCCCGGGCCACGCCCGTGTCGCGGTCGATGCCGTACTCGACCTTGGACAGCTCCGCTGCACGGTCGTAGTGGGTGTTCGTCGTGTCCCAGCGGTGGTAGTAGTTGCCTTCCTTGGCGTAGGTGTACTTCGTGACGTTCCCGACCGGATCCACCACCCGATCCAGCATGAAACGCCACCCCTGCTGACACCACCGATCCGGCGCCGCGACCGAGGAGTTGAAGCACGGCTCGCCGGAGTTGTTGCCATACACCGGCACCGTCAACACGCCATTGGAAGCATCCCGACCCCACCCGAACCAGTACTGCGTCCCATCGGTGGTGGTGACCCGGAAGCCCTCGTTGTCGTTGTCGTCGTTGTCCGGGGCCGTGCTAGCCGGCGACGTCGACTTGTAGCGGGTGATCCGCCACCCCGGGTCGTCTTTGAGCCGGAACGTGTTCTGCGCGTTCTCATCCCGAACCAGCCGCGACGTGTGCCCGTTCAGGTTCAACGTCAGCTCTTCGACCAATGTGCCGCCGCTGGTGGTCTTCCAACACAGGTCGTAGTTCGACGAACCACCATCAGTCGAGCAGGAGGCATACGAGCGGGTGATCGAACCGGGGTCCATCGACCAGCCCAGACCCATCGGACCGGCCTGGCCGTTGACCGCCGAAGTCATCCCGTCCACCGCACCCGACGAGTAGGCCAACGAGAGGTCCGGCGCGGTGCCCGCGAACGGGGCCGGCATCGAGAACGGGTAGGCATACGAGAACTCGCCCGACCCAGCCCCGACCTGCCACTTCCCAGCCGCGTTGACCGGCGTCGCGCCATACCCGCCGGCCCCCGTGCCGACGGCATAGATCGTCCCACCGCCGGGCGTCGGCGTGCCCGTCGCAGAGACACCTGCAGGTACCGAACGTCCCGGACCCGCCGAAAGATCAGGTGCCGTGGCGGTATCGCCGACTCCGGCAGCAGCGACTGCGTCATCGACCACCGAGGGGTCCAATGTCGTGAACCGGACCGATTCCCCAGCCCATTCGTGACGCAGCTCGACCGGCACACTCACCGAACACGCCGGCTCGTCCGGGGTCGTCAAGAAGCACGCCGGATGCGCCACGACCTGGAGCCGCTCGGCCCAACCCGCTCCATAAAGCTGGGAGAAGTCCGCATAGGAGAACCGGACCTCAACGCCGCCCACAGAAGCAGCATCCGACTTCGCCAGATCCGCCGGATCACCCGAGGCCACCGCAGCATCCGCATCTGCCGGATCAGCAACCTGCACCACACCGACCAACGCAGCTGCAGCATCAGCGACGTCACCAGCAGTGCCGACCACCACCGACGGAGCCTCGGACGGCGCAGTCGTCGACGGCGACTCAGACGGGGAAGCGGACGCGGAAGTAGACGGCGCGTCGGTCGGGGACGCCGACGCAGATGCGCTCACGGAGGAGGTAGCGGACGGGGTCTCGGCCGACGAGGACGACTCGGAGGCAGAAGCCGAAGGCACGTCCGTGGACGGCGTCGCCTCGGAGGGCGGAGCACTCAGGTCCGATGCCACAGCGTCGGGCACGCGAACCGCGAGCGGCTGGCCAGGTACCGAGACCCACGAACCATCAGCCGCCACCGGCTCCACACCATCACTCGGCAGATCCGCCGGATCGACCGCCGGCAACGGCGACGAACCATCCGCAGGATCACGAGTCGCCACCGCACCCACCACACCGCGAGCAGCCGCCGACACCACATCCGCCGACACAACGCCCGGAGCCGCCGGTGCAGGCGGCGGCGAGACCACCGACAAACCACTCAGCACGACCGCGACCGAAGTCAGACCAACGAACCGACGTCCCACCATGAACCCTCCCGAGACCCGAGCATCCTCCCGCCGCACCGTAGGCCCTCGCAGACCATAGCGTTGCGAAAGCGACAAAGTGGGCTACGCGCGACCGCGCAGCCTGGGCTGCCAGGCCCTCCCGTCTCTAGCGCGAGGCAAAGCCTTCGGCATGATGTGCACATGGCTAAGCGCATCGCTTTCGACATGGTCTACGAGGCTCCCCTGGCGACGGTGGCGGCGATGCTGTCCGACCCCGCGTTCCGCGAGGAGGTCTGCGACGAGCAGAAGGCGCTCTCCAAGACCGTCCGCATCGACGGCGGCGTGGACGCCAAGACGGTGCGCATCGAGATGGTCCAGCCGACCGAGGGCGTGCCCGGGTTCGCCAAGAAGGTCGTCGGCGACACCACGACCGTGATCCAGAGCGAGACCTGGACCAGCCCCGCCGACGCGACCGTCGACATCGAGATCCCCGGCAAGCCGGGTCAGATCAGCGGTTTCGTGAAGATCGTCGAGAAGGTCGGCGTCTGCACCGAGACCGTCACCCTCGACGCGACGGTCAAGATCCCGCTCATCGGCGGCAAGCTCGAGGACCTCGTCCTGTCCATGATCAGGAGCGCGCTCAAGCGCGAGCAGATCGTCGGGACGCGCTACCTCGCTCGCTGACGTGACCTGCCGTCATCCGAGGCCGAGCTCGGCCTTGACCTGATCCCAGCGGATAGCGGGTTCGCCGTCAGCCATCTCCGCGCGCGTCGGCGGCGGCACGAAGGTCCGCGAGGTCCTCTACTGCATCACTCAGGCCCTGTCCTGTCGTCCACTGTTCAAGGTGCTCGCAGCATCAGCGCTTGCCGAAACGCTGGTAGGCGTTCTGGCGGGTGGTGTCGAGGGCGGCGCCGATCACCGTCCACGAGTCGCCGGCCTCCCGAGCAGCGTCGACGGCGGCGCGCAGACCCTCCTCGGCCTCCTCGATCCGCTTCCGTGCCGCGATGATGTTCCGGAAGTGCGTTGCGTCGCGCGGCGGCACCGAAGACGGATCGAGCCGCTCGAGACCTGCCGACTCGGTGGAGTGCTTGGTTGCCATGAGATCACCCTCCTCAGCGGAGATAGTCGTAGAACTTCGGTCGGAGCCTGTCGGCATGGATGACGCGAGCCGGCCGGTCGACCGGCAACGCGACCAGCTCGAGCAGATTGCCTGCGTCGTCGGGCCCGATGACGAGCAGGCGGTCCTCACCGACGTACTCGAACTCGACGTAGCGCAGGGCGTTCTCCCACGCATGGAGGATCGAGGCATCCGCGATTCCGTGCCTGCGGGCGGACGGAACGATCTCCACCTATGTAAATCTACAGTTGACACGCACGTTGTCAACCTTGAGTTGACGCGATCAGTCGTCGGATGGGTCTCGTGACAGTCGCTGCGCGACCTCCTCGACCTCCGGGGACTCCCCCGAGGCTGCGGCGGCGCGGGCGTCCTGGCGCGCCCGGATCCAGATCGCCACGCCGAGGAGCAGGAACGGGCCGACCGCGAGGGTGATCACCAGGACCTGGCCCCACCAGGGCAGGTGGCCGAGGTGCAGCGCGATCACGAGTCGGCCCGGTCCCGCCCACGCGGAGCCTGGGAGCGGGTGGGCGAGGACATGTCGACCAGCTCGACCAGGGCCTCCTGGAGACAGGCACCGAGCAGGTCGGCGTCGGGCACCCAGTCGCGGTCGGCGGTGATGCCGTAGTAGACACCGCCGTCGTACGACGTCACCGAGATCGTCAGCGGATGGCCGGGCAGCAGGGGCGGGACCGGGTAGCTGGCGAGCATCCGGGCGCCGGCGGCGTACAACGGCGACTGCGGTCCGGGGACGTTGGTCACCGACATCTGGTAGCCGCGGCGCAGCTCGCGCGCGGCGACCCGCGAGCCGATCGCGTGGAACGTGGTCGGCGCGAAGCCGGCGACGCCGGCGAGCCGGTTGGCGGCGACCGAGCGGCCGGTCTCCTTGTGTGCCTGGAAGGAGTAGGAGACCTGGTGCAGGCGCACGACCGGGCTGGCCTCGCCGATCGGCAGGTCGACGAAGTGGGCGGCGATCTGGCTGCCGAGCGAGGTCGCCTCGAGCTCCTCGTCGATGACCGAGACCGGCACCAGCGCGCGCACCTGGCGCAGGCCGCCGAGCGACTCGGCGCGCGTCATCAGCCAGCCACGCAGGCCACCGGCGATGGCGGCGAGGATGACGTCGTTGACGGTGCCGCCGTACGCCGCCCGCACCGCGCGGTAGTCGGCGAGCCGGGTGTTCACGGTGACGATCCGGCGCTGCTGCGAGAGCCCGCCGTTGGTCGGCGTACCTCGTCCGGCCTTGCTGGCGACGTTGGTCAGGAACGAGCGGGTACGCCGGTCCCCCTGCTCCACGAAGCGACGGACCGCTCCTGCTCGGGTGCGCACGGTGTCCAGCAGGACCTCGGGCGAGAGCACGCTGGCCTCGACCGCGTGCGCGAGCAGCTGGGCAGGGGTCGGCGCGGAGCGCGGCTCCCAGTCGTCGGGCTCGAGGACCCGGGGGGTCGGCGAGGGGTCCAGCAGCAGCTGGCCGAGGTCGACGGTGTGCACGCCGTCGACGAGCGCCTGGTGGGTCTTGGACAGGACGGCGACGCGGCCGCCCTCGAGACCCTCGATGAAGTACATCTCCCAGAGCGGGCGGGTCCGGTCGAGCGGACGCGAGACGATGCGCGAGACCAGGTCGAGCAGCTGCTCGGTGCTGCCGGGGCGCGGCAGGGCGGAACGGCGTACGTGGAAGGTCAGGTCGAAGCCCTCGTCGTCCACCCACACCGGGTTGGCCAGGTGACCCGGGACGGTCATCAGCCGCTGGCGGTAGCGCGGCACGAACGCGAGCCGGTCGCCGATCAGGTCGAGCAGTCGGTGGTAGTCGAAGGCGCCCTCGCCCTCGCCCGGCTCGAAGATCTCGATCGTCGCGTTGTGCTGCGGCGTCTCGGGCGTCTCCTCGGTCAGGAACGCGAGATCACGGCGGTTGACCCGATCGACCACGGCGTCCCATCCTCCGACTGGTTGACTTCCTCAGGACCTGTTCAGTCCCGAGTGGGATTCTCGCAGACGCACCGCCACGAACTCCGAAAGGCTGGCTCTTGCCCTCCACGCACCGCACCGCGCTCCGCGCCGTGACCGTCACCGCCGCGCTCCTGCTCACCACGACCGCCTGCTCCGGCGGCGGCTCCGCCGGCAAGGGCGGCGCCGACGCGAGCAAGCCGCTGACCATCCCGATCACCATCCACGGCGACACCATCAGCCCCAACGGCACCCGGATCGACGCCGTCGTCGGCCAGAAGATCGTCCTCGACGTCACGACCGACGTCGCCCAGGAGATCCACGTGCACACCGGCGGCGACGGGCTCCCGATCGAGGCGGCGAAGGGCCACCACACCTACCACTTCTCGGTCGACCGCCCGGGTCAGATCGAGGTCGAGGTCGAGGACCTGCACAAGACGCTGTTCCAGCTCGAGGTCCAGCCGCAGTGATGATCGCCGCTCACGGGTTCGGCGGTCAGTCCGACCTCCCGATCCCGCTCGAGCTCGCGGTGTCCGGCGCCGTCGCGGCGCTGGTCCTGTCCTTCACCGTCCTGATCCTGGCCTGGCGCAAGCCGAGGTACGCCGTCGCGGGCGGGCGTCCGGCACCGGCGCTGCTCGACCGGGTCGCAAGGTCGGCGTACGGCCTGGGCGCGTTGCGCGTCGTCGGCCTGCTGGCGCTCGCGGTGGTGCTCGCGACGGCGATCTGGGGGCGGCCCGACCTGACCAACCCGTTCTTCGGGATCGTGTTCGTGTGGGTGTGGGTCGGCGTACCCGTCGCCTCGATCTTCGTCGGCCCCCTCTGGCGCGCGCTCAACCCGATGCGCACGATCTCCGCGGGGCTCACCCGGCTCTCCGGCGGCGACCCGCGCGAGGGGATGTTCGACTACCCCGAGTGGCTGGGCCACTGGCCGGCGGCGCTCGGCCTCTACGCGTTCGTGTGGCAGGAGCTGGTCTCGTCCAACTCGACCAGCCTCGCGGGCATGCGCCTGTGGCTGGCGCTCTACCTCAGCGCGATGCTCATCGGAGGGCTGGTGTTCGGCCAGCGCTGGTACGCCCGCGCCGACCCGTTCGAGGTCTACTCCACCTTGATGAGCCGAATGTCGATCTGGGCCAAGCAGGACGGCCGCCTGCTCCTCCGCAGCCCGCTGGCGAACCTGGCGACGGTGGTGCCGCGAGCGGGACTGGTCGCCGTGGTCGGTGTGCTGTTCGGCTCGACCGCGTTCGACTCGTTCAAGGACTCCAACCCCTGGATCCGCTTCATCCAGACCTCGTCGATCACCGGCTACACGATCAACAACCTCGGCCTGCTGGCGTTCGTCTGCGTCGCCGCGGGCGTCCTCGCGCTGGCCTGCATGCTGACCCCCGACGAGGGCGTGGCACGGGTCAGGATGCCGCGGCTGTTCGGGCACACGATCGTGCCGATCGTGGCGGGCTACATCGTGGCCCACTACCTGACGTTCCTGATCGACAAGGGCATCGAGACGCTGGCCCGGGTGAGCGACCCGTTCGGCCGGGGCTGGGACGTGCTCGGCACGGCCGGGTTCAGCTCGAACTTCTGGTTCTCCTACCACCCGACCCTGCTCGCCACGCTCAAGGTCGTCGCCGTCGTCATCGGCCACATCACCGCCGCCGTCTCCGCGCACGACCGGGCCATCACGGTCCTGCCGCCGCGCTGGCACGTGCTCGGTCAGCTGCCGATGCTGTTCGCGATGGTCGGCTTCACCGCCGGCGGTCTGTTCCTGCTGTTCAGCGGCTGACGCCCGCCATCGCGTCGAGCAGGGACGAGTGGGCTCGGGTGAGCGGCGACTCCCCCGACTCCACCAGGCTCCGGCCGGCGACCAGCGCCTTGTCGACCGCGGCCGGGTCGTCGGGCAGGAACCGCACGTCCTGCGCCCCGAAGCCGGCCAGCATCGAGGTCACGTCCGCCTCGCGCCAGCCGAGGGTGGGCCGCATCCGGTTGACCACCACCCGGACCCGCGGCCGGTCGGCGACGGCCTGGTCGAGGTGGTCGTCGAGGTCGCGCAGGGCACGCGCGAGCCGGGCCAGTCCGACCGGGTCGGCGCCGCCGACCACCACGACCTCGTCGGCGACTCTGAGGGCCTCGATGGTCAGGCCGTTGCGGGTCGCCCGGCTGCCGGGGTCGATGCTCGGGTCCTGCTCGAGGGAGAACCCGGTGTCCACCACCACCTGGGACGTACGTCGAGCGCACTCGACCAGCTGCCCCACCGTCCCGGGTCGCACCTCACGCCAGCGGTCGGGGCGCGGCAGCCCGGACACCAGGTGCAGCCGGTCGGAGAGCCGTCGCGGGACCTCGTGCCACCGCTCGACCAGCAGACCCGCAGCCACGTGCCGTGCCGCGGCCAGCAGGCCGGAGATCTCGTCGAGCACGCCGAGGTGCTGGCCGACGGAGGCGCCGTAGGGGTCCGCGTCGACGAGCACCGTGCTCAGCCCGCGGCGGGCCAGCTCGGAGGCCAGGCCGATCGCGGTCGTCGTACGTCCTGGGGCACCGGTCGGCCCCCACACCACGACCACGCGGCCCGCCGTGATGCCGGGAACGTCGCGGGTGTCGACGGGCTCGGACTCGCCCGGCAGCCGCTCGGCCGGGTGCGCGATCGAGGGGCGCCGGATCGCCTCGGCGAGCTCCTCGAGGTCGTCGGCGCCGACGATGCCGGCCAGGCCGATGCGGGTGGCACGGGCGCGGGTCCGCTCGAGGTCGCGTGCGACCGCGATGAGGCGTACGCCGTGCTCGGCGAGCTCGTCGACGACCTCGCGGTCCAGACCCGGCGTCTCGGCGCCGATCAGCGCCACCTCGGCCTGGCCGGTGCTCGCGGTGGCGAGCAGGTCGTCCACGTCGACGCAGCGCTTGAGCACGATCACGCCGGGGTCGGCGGCGAGGTGCGACAGCGCGGCCGCCTCCCAGCCGGCGCCGATGTCGACGACCACGACGACGATCGCGGCCATCAGTGCACCGCGAGATCCACGGTCGGCTGCTGCATCGCGGCGATCCGGCGCTCGTAGACCTCCACCATCGACGCGGGGACGGCGAGCACGATCTGACGGGTGCCGTCGACCGCGAACGAGTCGGCGTAGCCGGGAGCGGCCAGCACGGTGACGCCGCTCAGCGCCTTGCCGTCGAGGTCCTTGCCGCCGGTCGGCGCGGCCTGGTCGTCGAGGTAGACGTCGACCACCGATCCCGCGTGCACGCCGGGATCCACCCGGCCGGGATCGACCTGCACCGAGACGCGCACCAGGTCGGACGCGCCGGCCTCGGTGACCGCGGACCGTGCCAGCAGCTCACCGGCCCCGACGACACGGTCCAGGACCATCCCGGTCGGCGGGTCGTCGTCGGCCGAGAAGTAGAGCGCGAGGTCGCTGTCGTCGGCGAAGTGGACCCGGCGTACGACGACGTCGTCGGCACTCAGCGGCGCGCCCGGCCCCGTCTCGTGCGCCATCGCCCACACCCGCGCGGTGTCGTCGGCACCGCCGAGCAGCCGGGCTCCCGCGATCGCCGAGGCGACCACGAGCGCGACTCCGATCCACAACCTGGGGTCACGCCAACCGCTGCGGCCCACCCGTTGGGCGGACGGCGTCGTCGGCGTGCCCGGACTCCCGAGACTGGACACCCGCACATCATGCGTCGCGCGGCCCGATTCGTCACCCCGTTCTCCACAGGCCGTCGTGCCGGACGAGCGGCGAGGGGCCGGAGATGCCACGATGTGCCCATGGCAGCCAGCCCCCGATTCCTCACCCTGGCCGACGTGGCCGAGGTGCTGAACACCTCCAGCGCGCAGGTCTACGCGCTGGTACGCCGCGGCGACCTGCCGGCCATCAAGATCGGCGGCCGCGGTCAGTGGCGGGTCGAGGCCGACAAGCTCGAGGACTACATCGCGCGGATGTACGACCAGGCCCGCCAGTTCGTCGCCGAGCACCCCTTCGAGGACGCCGACGCCGAGGCCTGAGGGCAGGGCCTGTGGATTGCCGTTCTCATTGGTTTCAGATGGAACTGAAAGGGAATTCGGAGTCTTGCGGGTCGGTTTCGGCGCGCATCATCGTCCGGCGTACGCCGGACCGACGCAAGGACTCGGGACATGCCTGACACGGAGCCCCTCGGGGCACAGCCGCCACGCGCCAAGGCGAAGGGGATCGACGCGGTGAGCGACCTGTCCTCGGCCGTGGTCGCGATCTACGCGTGCGTCTACGGGTTCGCAATCCTGATGATCCGCGGCGAGCTCCACCGGGACGACGGCTGGCTGTTCACCCCACCGATCCTGCTGGGCGCGATGATCGCGATCGCCGAGTGGTGCGGGTGGCATCCCAGCCGGGCCGTCCGGGACCGCATCCGCTTCGGAACCGTCGCGCTCGCGATCCTCGGCATCGTCGCCAAGGTCGTCATCGACCGCTGACGGGCGTTCAGCCGACCTTGCCGGTGAGGGTGATCTCGGCGCTCGACGCCTTGCCGTCCCGCACGAACCCGATCTTCACCTTGTCGCCCGGCTGGTACTTCCGGACGGCCACGACCAGGCTGACGTTGTCGGTCACGGCCTCGCCGTCGACGCTGGTGATTCGGTCGCCGACCTCGATGCCCGCCCCGTCGGCGCCACTGCCGGCGGTGACCGCCTGCACGGTCGGGCCGTCGAAGTTCAAGCTCTTCTCCGCCTTGAGGGACACGCCCAGCAGCGGGTACTCCGCCTTCCCGCTGCGCAGGATCTGATCGGTTGTCACCCGGACCTGCTCGACCGGGATCGCGAAGCCGACGCCGATGTTGCCGGCGGTGCCGGAGGTGGAGCCGCCCCCGGAGGTGGCGATCGCGGAGTTCACGCCGATGACGTCGCCGTGCAGGTCGACCAGCGGACCGCCGGAGTTGCCGGGGTTGATCGCGGCGTCGGTCTGGATGGCGTCGATGAACGACTGGTCGTTCTGGGTCTCTCCGGTCGAGACCGGGCGGTCCATCGCGCTGACGATGCCGGAGGTGACGGTGGCGCTCAGGCCGAGCGGAGAGCCGACGGCCACGACCGGGTCGCCCACCCGCATCGCGCGGGACTGACCCAGGGAGGCGGGCTTCGCGTCGGGAGCGTTCTTCACGTAGAGGACGGCGAGGTCGTAGACCTGGCTGGTCCCGACGACCGTCGCCGAGTAGCGCTTGCCGCCCTGGTAGACGACCGTGATCGGACCCTTGTCCGCGACGGCCTCCTTGACGACGTGGTTGTTGGTGATGATGTGGCCCTGCTTGTCCAGGACGAACCCGGAGCCGGTCGCACCGTCGGCCTCGCCGCCGTACTCGGCGACGATCTGGACCGTGCTGGGCAGGACCGCCGCGGCGACCGCGGCCACCGAGCCGCCGTTCTTCAGCGGCGGCAGCGGCGCGAGGTCCACGCCGTTCAGGCCGTCGGCGGAGCCGCCGTTGCGGGTCGAGCTCTCGCGGTAGATTGCTGAGCCGGCGATGCCGCCGACCAGGCCGAGCACGAGGGAGAGCGCGGCGATCGCGGGCCACATCCAGCCGGGCGTACGTCGCTCCTGACGCGGGCCGCGCGCGGGCGGCGGGAAGGCCGCGGCGGCTGCCGGAAGACCGATCGTCGGCGGGGGCGGAGTCGTCGGGAGCACGGCGGTCGGCTCGGGAGCAGCGGGGACCGCGGCAGGCTCGGCCACCGGCGACGGCTCGACCACCGACGACTCGGCAGGCGGAGGCGCCTGACCCACGGGCGGCGCCCACGGGGACCCGTCGGACGCCGGAAGGATCGGCTGGGTCTCCTCGGACGGGTTCTGCTCGTCGCTCACGGGGCCATCATTGCCGATGGCTCAATGGAGCCGGCGGCTGACCGGGACCATCGGCGCCGGCGAGCTGGGGGCGACGTACCGGATCTGCGTGGCCGGCGGCTGCGGGTCGCTCAGACCGGTGCCCGGACCGACGACGAGCGCGACGATGCCGAGGACCGCGGCACCGACGGCGCCACCCCCGACGACCGCGACACCGAAGGCCGTACGCCGGTGTGCCGGCTGGTTCGGCGCGAGGTAGGACTCCCCCGGCGTCAGGTTCAGCAGCGAGCCCTTCAGGCTGTGCGAGGCGGGCAGCCCGCAGTCGACCGCCTGGAGGCCGGCGAGCCGGGACTTCACCCAGCCCTCACGCTCGACGAGGTCGCGGCAGGAGTGGCAGCCGTAGACGTGGCGCCAGGCATCCTCGGCCTCGGCGGGCGGCAGCTGCCCGTCGAGCAGCGCGCTGACGCGAGCACCGAGGTGGCCGATCACGCCCCGGCCCCCTGGACCAACGGGCCCGCGAACCGGGTGCGGCCCTCGCTCGGGGCGCGGTGGGCGAGCGCGGTGCGGAGCATGGTGCGGCCGCGGTGGATCCGCGAGCGGACCGTGCCGATCTTGGCGCCGAGGATCTCGGCGATCTCCTCGTAGCTCAGGCCCTCGATGTCGCAGAGCACCACCGCGGCGCGGAAGTCGGGCGGCAGCGCCGCGAGGGCGGCCTCGACGTCGTCGTCGAACGTGCCGTCGGCGTACGCCTTGTCGGGGTGGGTCGGGCTGGCGAGGCGTGCGGCGCGCTCGTCGGAGAGCGCGTCGAAGCGGATGCGCTGCTTGCGGCGCGCCTGGTCGAGGAACAGGTTCGTGGTGATGCGGTGCAGCCAGCCCTCGAAGGTGCCGGGCGTGTAGGTGTGCAGGCTGCGGAAGACGCGGACGAACACCTCCTGGGTGAGGTCCTCGGCGTCGTGGCGGTTGCCGGTCAGGCGCATCGCCAGGCGGAAGACCCGATCGGAGTGCTGCTCGACGATCTCGGCCCACGCCGCGGGGTCCGGCTCGACATGTGCGTCCACCGTCCCCTCCTTCCTCCGCATCCGTGCGACCAACCCGATCGCCCTCCTGACGTTAGAAGTTGTGCCTGAGACTTCCCTGTGAGCCTGCTGCGAACATCCCCAACAGGTCCGACACCGGTCCCAACGAACCGGGAGGGGGCGTTGTTCCCCTTAGGGTGGGCAGGTGGCCGTGAGCGCGATGAACCAGACCAGTTGGACGTACGCCGAGAACTACGTGGCCGAGGACGACGTCCTCGCCGCCGCGCGGGCGCGGGCCGACGAGGTGGGCGTCGCACCGATCGGCTCCGGCACCGGTGCCTCCCTGCGCTTCCTGGCCGCCGTCCTCGAGGCGCGTGCCGTCGTCGAGATCGGCACCGGCACCGGCGTCTCGGGCCTGTGGATGCTGCGCGGCATGCGTCCCGACGGCGTGCTGACCACCGTCGACGTCGAGGCCGAGCACCAGCGCCTCGCCCGTGAGACGTTCAAGGAGGACGGCGTACCCCCGCAGCGCGTGCGCACCATCGCCGGCTCGGCCCTCGACGTGCTCCCCCGCCTCACCGACGGTCACTACGACCTGGTCTTCGTCGACGGCGACAAGCGCGAGTACACCGCCTACCTCGCCGAGGCCATGCGCCTGCTGCGCCCCGGTGGCGTCGTCGCGTTCGACAACACCCTGTGGCACAACAAGGTCGCCGACCCGTCCCAGCGCGACGAGCAGACCGTCGCGATCCGCGACCTGGTCCAGGCGGTCGCCACCCACGACGACCTCATCCCCGCCCTGCTGCCCGTCGGTGACGGCCTGCTGGTCGCGAAGAAGGTCTGGTCGCCCGAGGCCTGATCCCTCAGGCCTGCTCGCCGCGGGCGGCCGTGGCGAACCCGGCCGCACCCTCGGCGATCGAGACGACCTCGCACGGCTCGATGGCGATCGGCGCGCTGCCGATCAGCTGAGAGCCGGGAGCCTCGGCGGCACCGGCCGTGAAGGTCGTCTGGAACGACGCACGGGCGGACTCGTCGGCGAAGACGTAGCAACCCTCGAACCACTGGCCCGGCACCATCCGCCAGGTCTTGTAGGCCAGGCCCTCCATGCCCTCGAAGCGCGCGTGCGAGGTGTCGGCGACGTAGTCGCGCAACGCCTGCTCGATGCCCTCGGGGGCGGCGGTCAGGGACCAGCGAACGGTGAGTCCACGCATGCCTCGGACTCTAGTGCGTCCGGTCGTGCGTCCGGTTCGAGGTGGTCCACCTGCAGCGTCGTGTGGCCGATGCCATGGGTGTCGTGCAGGAGCGTCTCGGCGCTTCGGCGTACGTCGTGGCAGTCGGCCGCGGCATCGACGTACACGTGCGCCGAGAGGGCGACCTGCACCGAGGAGATCTGCCAGATGTGGAGATCGCGCACGGCGACCACCCCGTCCAGCGCCAGCACCAGCTCGCGCACGACGATCGGGTCGGTGCCCACGGGAGCGGCCTCCATGAAGACGCGGACCGACGCCCGCACGAGACGTACGCCGGCCCGCACCATCAGTGCCACGACGACGAGCGTCGCGACGGCGTCGGCGCGCTTCCACCCGGTGGTCACCATGACGACACCTGCGATCACGGTGGCGAGGAACGCGAAGAGGTCGGTCAGGACGTGCTGGAAGGCGCCCTCGACGTTGAGCGAGCGGCGGTCGGCACGCGAGAGCGCCCACGTGGCGGCCAGGTTGACGGCGACTCCGACGAGCGCGGTCACCAGCACGGCCACCCCCGAGACCGAGGGCGGGTGAACCAGGCGTCGTACGGCCTCGACGAGCAGCCAGACCGAGAGCACCACCAGCGTCGTGCCGTTGGCCATCGCGGAGAGGATCTCGGCCCGCTTGAGGCCGTAGGTGTAGCTCCCCCGGGCCGGCCGCGCTGCCAGGTCCATCGCGAGCAGGGCCAACCCGATCGCGGCCGCGTCGGTCAGCATGTGGGCGGCGTCCGAGAGCAGCGCCAGCGAGCCCGACAGCAGGCCGACGACCACCTCGCCGCCCATCAGCGCCACGATCAGCGCCAGCGCGACCCACAGCCAGCGACGGTCGGAGTCGGCGGAGACGCCGTGGTCGTGGTCGTGTCCCATCAGGACCGGGTGGAGATCCCCGCGAGCGGCTCGGGCGTGCCGAGCCAGGACAGCAGCAGCCGCGGGCCGAAGCCGGACGGGCCGGGGGTCCACTCGTGCCAGTCGGCAGGTACGTCGCCGACCGAGGCGATGTCGAGGTGCGCCCACGGGACGTCGCCGACGAAGTGCCGGAGGAACAGCGCCGCCGTCAGCGCGCCCGGACCCGACGGGTCGTTGCGCGCATCGGCGATCTTGGAGGCGAGGTTCTCCTCGTAGCCGTCGTGGAGCGGGAGCCGCCAGACCGGCTCGCCCGCTCGCTCGCCGGCGCTGTCGAGCGCCTGGGCGAGCGCGTCGTCGGTGGCGAACAGGCCGCCGACCTGCTGGCCGAGCGCGACCTTGACCGCACCCGTCAGCGTCGCCACGTCGACGAGCACCGACGGGGACAGCTCGGAGACGGCGTACGCCAACGCGTCGGCGAGGACCAGCCGCCCCTCGGCGTCGGTGTTGCCGACCTCGGTGGTGCGACCGCCCCACTGGGTGATCACGTCGCCGGGACGCATCGCGTTGCCGGAGATGACGTTCTCGGCGGCGGCGACCAGGCCGACCACGCGCACCGGGCAGTCGACGTCGGCCAGGGCCGCCATCGTCGCCAGGACGACGGCGCCACCGGTCATGTCGCGCTTCATGGTGGCCATGGAGTCGCCCGGCTTGATGTTGAGGCCGCCGGTGTCGAAGGTGATGCCCTTGCCGACCAGCACGACGGTCGGCAGGTCCTTGCGGGCCTTGGCGGAGATGCCGCGGGGGACGTAGTCGAGCCGGATCAGGCGCGGCGGCGAGACCGAGGCACGACCGACGGCGGAGATGCCACCGAAGCCCTCCTCGAGCAGGGCCTGCTCGTCCCAGATGCGGACCTCGAGCCCGGACTCGGCGCCGATCAGCTCGGCCTGCTCGGCGAGCCAGCCGGGGTTCTTGAGGTTGGAGGGCACCGTGGCCAGCATCCGGCTGCGCCAGCCGGCGCCACCGAGCGCGACCGCGCGCTCGAGGTGGGCGCGGTCGCCGGGCACGCCGAGCGTGGCGATGACGGCCTGGGTGACCGGTCGGTGCTCGGGGCCGGTCGAGCGCCAGCTGAAGTCGAAGGAGCCGAGGGTCAGGCCGACGACGAACGCCTCGAGGGCGCGGTCGGCGTCGTCGTCCTCGGCCGCGACCGCGGCGAGCGAGGAGACCAGGCCGGCGCGGTCCTTGCAGACGCGGGCCAGGGCGGCCGCGGCACGGCGTACGTCGATCGGGCGGGCCGCGCCCACGCCGACGAGCACGACCAGCCGGAGGTCGGCGTACCCCTCGACCGGGGTGAGCACCGGGATGCTCGCCGTCTCGCCGACGGCACCGGTCAGGCGGTGCGCCTCGGCGGCGGCGAGCAGGTCGATGCCGAGGGCGTCGCCGAGATCGGCGGCACCCGGACCGAGCAGGACGTCTCCGTCGTCGCCCGGGAGGACGGGGACCGCGGCGACGTCGACGCCGCGGACACCCGCCAGCACGCCGAGAGGTTCAGCACTGAGTGCGAACTCCGGCGGTGAGACCTGTGCAGGGAGAGAGGCTGAAGTCACCCGACGACGTTCTTGAGCGCGTCGCCCAGGGCGCTCGCCTCATCGGCCTTGAGCTCGACGACCAGACGGCCACCGCCCTCGAGCGGCACGCGCATCACGATGCCACGGCCTTCCTTGGTGACCTCGAGCGGACCGTCACCGGTCCGAGGCTTCATCGCCGCCATGCGGCACCCCTTCTGTCGCTGCTGCTGAGACATCCGCGCCCGACTCCACGTCGGGCGCAGAACCATTATCTCCTATGCGTGTTCCAGCGCACATCTCGCCCTTCGTCTCGCCCGCAACCTGCTCCGGCGACGGGCGCGACATCTCGTCGGCCAGGCGCCTCAGGAGGGCGTCGACCTCGGACATCCGGTAGCCCCGGAGGGCCAGGCTGAAGCGCACCGTGCGCAGGTCGCCGGCGGCCAGCGGGCGATCGGCGGGGACCAGCGCATCAGGGCGGTCGTCGTACGCCGGACGCATCGGCTCGCCGTAGCCGGCGGCCAGCATGGCGATGACGCCCATGGCCAGCACGACGATGATCGCGAACACCCACATCATCGGATCGCTCACCCTCACTCCTTGCGGTCGCGAGCGGCGACCATGAGCGCGACGGCCTCGTCGACGTCGTCGGTGACGGTGAGCATGTCGAGGTCGGACTGCTTGATCCGTCCGTCGTGCAGCATCGAGCCCTTCATCCACTCGATCAGGCCGGTCCAGTACTCGCTGCCCATCAGCACGATCGGGAACTGGGTGATCTTGCCGGTCTGCGCGAGCGTGATCGCCTCGAAGAGCTCGTCGAGCGTGCCGACGCCTCCCGGCAGGACGACGTACCCCTGGGAGTACTTGACGAACATCGTCTTGCGGACGAAGAAGTAGCGGAAGTTCAGGCCGAAGCTGACGTACTCGTTGAGGCTGGTCTCGAAGGGCAGCTCGATGCCGAGCCCGACGCTCGGGCCACCGGCCTCGGACGCCCCCTTGTTGGCGGCCTCCATCGCGCCGGGGCCGCCACCGGTGATGACGGCGAAGCCCGCGTTGACCAGCGCCGCGCCGACCTTCTCGCCGAGCTGGTAGCCGGGGTGCTCGGGAGGGATCCGCGCCGAGCCGAACACCGAGATGGCGGGGCCGAGCTCGGCCAGGTCGTTGAAGCCCTCGACGAACTCGGCCTGGATCTTGAGCACCCGCCACGGGTCGGTGTGCACCCAGTTGCCGTCGCCGCGGGTGTCGAGCAGCCGCTGGTCGGTGGTCGAGCCGATCGGGCGACCCTTGCTCGGGCGCGGTCCGGGGCTGCTGCGGCGGGTCATCGGTGCTCCTCCTGGGTGGTGGCATTGCCGGTCGGGTCGCTCGTCAGCCAAGCACGCAGGGCTTCCTCGCACTGGTAGATGCGCGAGATGAGGACCTTCTCGTCCTTCTTGTGGGCGTACGCCGCGTCGCCGGGCCCGTAGTTGACGGCGGGGATGCCCAGGCCGCTGAAGCGGGCCACGTCGGTCCACCCGAACTTGGGGCTCACCGGCTGCCCGACCGCCTCCACGAACGCCTTGGCCGCCGGCAGCTCCAGGCCGGGCAGGGCGCCCGGGCTGGAGTCGGTCACGGTCACGTCGTAGCCCTCGAAGACCTCGCGCACGTGGGCGAGCGCCTGCTCCTCGCTGAGGTCCGGGGCGAAGCGGTAGTTGACGGTGACCACGCACTGGTCGGGAACGACGTTGCCCGCCACTCCCCCGGAGATGGCGACGGCGTTGAGCCCGTCGCGGTACTCCAGCCCGTCGATGACCGGGCGGCGCGGCTGGTAGTCGCCCAGGATCGCCAGGATCGGCGCCGCCGCGTGGATGGCGTTGCTGCCGGTCCAGGCGCGTGCCGTGTGGGCCCGCTCGCCCGTCGTACGGATCTCGACGCGCAGCGTGCCCTGGCAGCCGGCCTCGACCTCGGCCCGGGAGGACTCCATCAGGATCGCGAAGTCGGCCCGCAGGAGGTCGGGGTTGCTGGCGGCCAGCTTGCCGAGGCCGTTGTGGACCGCGGCGATCTCCTCGGCGTCGTACAGGACGTAGGTGAGGTCGCGGTTCGGGTTCGTCAGCTCGGCGGCGAGCTTGATGATGACCGCGTCGCCGCCCTTCATGTCGCTGGTGCCGAGGCCGTGCAGCCACTCGCCGTCGTTGCGGCTGGGCATGTTGTCGTTGACCGGCACGGTGTCGAGGTGGCCGGCGAGGATGACGCGCTCGGGGTGCCCGAGGTCGGTACGGGCCACGATGGTGTTGCCGAAGCGCTGCACCGTGAGGTGGTCCCGACCGGTGAGCGCGGCCTCGACGAGGTCGGCGATGCGCTGCTCGTCCAGGCTCACCGACTCGATGTCGACGAGCTGCTCGGTGAGGGAGACGACGTCGGTCAGGTCGAGCTGTTCGGACACACGTACAGTCAAGCAGGGCTGGTAAGTAGAACGTGTTCTAGTTAAGGTGCGGTCATGCGCACCGGCCTCGTCCTGTTCACCTCCGACCGCGGCATCGCGCCCGCCACGTTGGCCAAGGCCGCCGAGGAGCGCGGCTTCGACACGTTCTACGTGCCCGAGCACACCCACATCCCGGTACGCCGCGACGCGCTGCACCCCAGCGGCGGCAAGGACCTCCCCGACGACCGCTACCTGCGCACGCTCGACCCGTGGGTCTCGCTGGCCACCTGCGCCGCGGTGACGACGCGCATCGGGCTCGCCACCGCCGTCGCGCTGCCGGTCGAGTCCGACCCGATCACCCTCGCCAAGACCATCGCGACCCTGGACCACCTCTCGGGCGGGCGCGTCTCGATCGGCGCAGGCTTCGGCTGGAACACCGACGAGCTCGCCGACCACCACGTCCCGGCCGAGCGTCGACGCACGGTGCTCAAGGAGTACCTCGAGGCCATGCGGGCGCTCTGGACCGAGGAGGAGGCGGCGTACGACGGCGAGTTCGTGTCCTTCGGCCCCTCGTGGGCCTACCCGAAGCCGACCGGGCGCATCCCGATCGTGATCGGCGCCGACGCCGGCCCGAAGACCTTCGCCTGGATCGCCGCCCACGCCGACGGCTGGATGACCACGCCGCGCAGCGAGGGCATCTCCGCCAACGCCGCCCTGCTGCGCGAGGCGTGGACCGACGCGGGCCGCGAGGGCGACCCGGAGATCCGGATCCTCGTCGCCAAGCGGCCTACCCCCGAGGACCTCGAGGACTGGCTGGGCGCCCAGCCCGCCGAGATGATCTACGGCGTCCCGGACACCGACGAGTCCGGCGTGCTCACCTACCTCGACAAGCTCGCCGGACGCCTCGGCCTCAGCTGAGGCGCTCGACCTTGATGGTGGCGGCCTGACCGTCGCCGAGGTCGACGGTAGTGCCGTCGACGGTCGGGGAGACGGCGTACGACGTCGCAAGGGTCTCGGTCGCGATCAGGGTCTGGTGCGTCGTGGCCGCAGCGGCCACGGCCTCCGAGCCCGCGATCGTGAGCGAGATGCGGTCGGTGACCTCGAGACCGGTGTCCTTGCGCTCCTGCTGGATCGCACGGACCAGGTCGCGCGCGAGGCCCTCCTCGGCAAGCTCGGGCGTGACGACGGTGTCGAGCACGACGAACCCGCCGGCGGGCAGCATGGCGGTCGCCGCGCCCTCGGCGGCGGCCCCGACGACCGTCTCGAGGGTGTACTCCCCCTCGATCAGCGCCAGACCACCGGCGACCACCTCACCCGAGGCGGCGACGGACCAGTCACCGGACTTGGAGCCCTTGATCGCGAGCTGGACGTCCTTGCCCAGGCGCGGGCCCGCGGCACGGGCGTTGACCGAGAGCTTCTGCTCGACGCCGTAGCCGGCGGCCTCGTCGGAGTCGGCGGCCACCAGGCGCACCGACTTCACGTTGATCTCGTCGGCGATGATCTCGACGAAGCCCGAGAGCGCCGCCGGGTCGTCGACGACGACGGTCAGGCCGGCCAGCGGCAGGCGGTTGCGCAGGCGCGCGGCCTTGCGCAGCGCGGAGGTCGAGGAGCAGACCTCACGGACCTTGTCCATCGCCGCGACGAGCGCGTCGTCGGCAGGCAGGTTCTCGACCGACGGCCAGTCGGCGAGGTGCACCGAGCGCCCGCCGGTCAGCCCACGCCAGATCTCCTCCGAGACCAGCGGCAGCAGCGGCGCGACGGTGCGGCACACGACGTCGAGGACGGCGGCCAGCGTCTCGAACGCCTCGGCCTTGCCCTCCCAGAACCGCTCGCGGGAGCGACGTACGAACCAGTTGGTGAGGACGTCGATGAACGACCGCGTCGTCTCGCACGCGTCGGCGACGGCGTACTCGTCGAGCTCGGCGGTGAGCTTCTCGACGTACTGCCGGGTCTTGGCGAGCAGGTAGCGGTCGAGCGGGTCCTGGCTGTCCGTGCGCCCGGTGGCCTCGTAGCCCTCGGCGTTGGCGTAGAGCGCGAAGAAGTACCAGGTGTTCCAGAGCGGGATCATCACCTGGCGCACGGCGTCCCGGATGCCCTGCTCGGTGACGACCAGGTTGCCGCCGCGCAGGATCGGCGAGGCCATCAGGAACCAGCGCATCGCGTCGGCGCCGTCGCGGTCGAAGACCTCCGAGACGTCGGGGTAGTTGCGCAGCGACTTGGACATCTTGTTGCCGTCGGAGCCGAGCACGATGCCGTGGCTGATGCACGACTCGAACGCCGGCTTGTCGAACAGCGCGGTGGCCAGGATGTGCAGCGTGTAGAACCAACCGCGGGTCTGGCCGATGTACTCGACGATGAAGTCGGCCGGGAAGTGGTGCTGGAACCACTCCTCGTTCTCGAACGGCACATGGTTCTGCGCAAACGACATGGAGCCCGAGTCGAACCACACGTCGAGCACGTCGGTGACGCGACGCATCGTGGAGCGACCGGTCGGGTCGTCGGGGTTGGGTCGGGTCAGCTCGTCGACCCACGGGCGGTGCAGGTCGCGCTCGCCCTCGGCGTTGAGCGGCAGCCGGCCGAAGTCGCGCTCGATCTCCTCGAAGGAGCCGTACACGTCGATGCGGGGGTACGCCGGGTCGTCGGACTTCCACACGGGGACGGGACTGCCCCAGAAGCGGTTGCGGGTGATCGACCAGTCGCGGGCGTTCTCGACCCACTTGCCGAACTGACCGTCCTTGATGTGCTCGGGCACCCAGCGGATCTGCTGGTTGAGCTCACCCATCCGCGCCTTGATCTTGGTGACCTCGACGAACCACGACGAGACGCCCTTGTAGATCAGCGGCTGCCGGCACCGCCAGCAGTGCGGGTAGGAGTGGTCGTAGGTCTCGCGACGCACCAGCACGGTCCCGGGCGTGACGGCGCCGGCGACGGTCTTGAGGTGGTCGATGATGGGCAGGTTCGCGTCGAAGACCTGCATGCCGGCGTACTCGGTGACGGGCGCGGTGAAGCGACCGTCCTTGCCGACGGGCATCACCGGCGCGATGCCCTCGCGGTCGGTGACCTCCTTGTCGACCTCACCGAACGCACCGGCGGAGTGGACCAGGCCGGTACCGGAGTCGGTCGTCACGGCGTCGTCGGCCGCGACCACGCGGAAGGCGTTCTCGTGGCCGCGGTAGTAGCTGAACGGCGGGTCGTAGACCAGGCCGAGCAGGTCGGCGCCGGTGCCGCGCCACACGACGGTGGGCTCCTCGGCGTCGGCGTACAGCTCCTTCTTGTACGCCGGCACGCGGCCCTCGGCGAGCACCAGGACGCCACGCGCCGACTCGACGGCGACATACGCGATGTCGGTGCCGACCATGACCGCGAGGTTGCTGGGCAGGGTCCACGGGGTGGTGGTCCAGATGGCCAGCTTGGCGCCCTTGAGCGGGCCCTCGGACGTGATGTCGAAGCCGACGGTGACGGCCGGGTCCTGGCGGATCTTGTAGACGTCGTCGTCCATGCGCAGCTCGTGGTTGGAGAGCGGCGTCTCGTCCTGCCAGCAGTAGGGCAGGACCCGGAAGCCCTCGTAGACCAGGCCCTTGTCGTGCAGGCCCTTGAACGCCCACATGACCGACTCCATGAAGTCGGGGTTCATCGTCTTGTAGTCGTTGTCGAAGTCGACCCAGCGCGCCTGGCGGGTGACGTAGTCGCGCCACACGTCGGCGTACTTCAGGACCGAGGCGCGGCAGGCGTCGTTGAAGACCTCGATGCCCATCTCGGCGATCTCGTCGGTGGTCTTGATGCCGAGCTGGCGCATCGCCTCGAGCTCGGCGGGCAGGCCGTGGGTGTCCCAGCCGAAGCGGCGCTCGACGCGCTTGCCGCGCATCGTCTGGTAGCGCGGGACGATGTCCTTGACGTAGCCCGTCAGCAGGTGGCCGTAGTGCGGCAGGCCGTTGGCGAAGGGCGGGCCGTCGTAGAAGACGAACTCGTTCTCGCCGTTCTCCCCCGCGTCGCGCTGCTCGACCGAGGCCCGGAACGTGTCGTCCTCGGCCCAGTAGGCCAGCACCCGCTCCTCGATGGCGGGGAACTTCGGGCTGCTCGGGACGCTGGTCGTCGAGTCGGTGCTGACCTTCGGGTAGGTCATCGGGGGCTCCTGCGGTCGGTCTCATCGGGCCGCCGGGGAGACTCTCGCCTCGGTACCACCCGGCTTGCCGCCAACCTGAGGAACTCAGTCGTCGACCACTCATTCACGGCTGTGACGGGCCTACCCGCCGGGTTCTACTGGGGCTTCGGTGGTGGAGCTTGTCGAAACCTGTTCTTCCCGGAGCTCGCCGCTGATGACGGCTCGAACGCTGTGGCACCAGCCTACGGCGTCCGCCGACCCACGTGCCAACCGGTAACTGTGCGTGAACGACCTGTCTGCCCCGGTCACTGCGTCGTTTGCGCACAGTCAGCAGAACCTCGACGCGGCGAGCAGCCGTTTCCAGGTCTCGAGGGCACGGAAGTCGGGCTCACGACCGAGCGCCCGGCAGGCGGTGACGTAGATCCGCCAACCGTCGTGGACGACCTCGCGCGCGACCCAACCGTGGCGGACGAAGCCGTTCGCCATCAGGTCGCTGTCCCGGCGCCGATCGCGCGCATAGGTCCTCGCATCCCGGTGGTGCGCTCCGTCGTACTCCTCGAGCGTCCGCGTCCCCGCCACGAGCAGGTCGGCCCGGGCGACGAACCGCCCGTCACGATCGCGAGCCTCGGCCTGCGGCACCACCGGAATGTCGCAGCTGCGCAGCAGGACGCGCAGCAACGTCTCCCAAGGCGACTCCGACCGCCGGTCGCACCACCTCAGCGCCTCGCGGAGCCGGGGCGCTCCTCGCCGACGGCAGCGCGCGATCCCTTCGAGATCGGCGAGCGAGCAACGACCGAGGTGCAGGGCACTGTCCACGAGCACCACCAGGTCCAGGAGCGAGACCTCCCGAGCGCACGCGAGGAGAGTCTCCGGGACCGTTGCGACGCGGAGGCCGCGCCGTACCTCGCTCGGGATCATCGGCGTGTGCCGGCAGACGACGAGCGAGCCGGACCGTCGGGTCTGTCGATCAGCCGGCATCGCGATGAAGGACGGCATCGACGCAGGCAACGGGGGCAGCCACAGCCGGTACAGGCGAGCCGCGGTCAGCCCGGTGAAGCAGCACGACGCCGGCAACGTCTCCGCCCAGGCCTTGAGCTCGGCCAGAAACCGCTGCTCGCCCTCGAGACCGGCCCGGATCGCAACCCCGTGCCCGATGACCTCCCAGCACGCGCCCCGAGTCCTCATGCGGCCAGCCTCCGGCCGACGACCGATCCGCGCGAGCTGCGCCACGCTCCGCTGTGGAGAACCACGGGCCGCCAGGCGTCTGTGGACGGAACCTGGACTCCTGCGGGACGGAAGTGTGCGCAAGTGACGCCTAGCCGTCCGGACAGAGCCCCGTCCGGAGCCACGCCGTTCGCGAACACTTTCTCCCTTGCCCTACCCACCGGTCGGGGGTAGGCCTGGGGACATGCCTGACATGTGGACCGACCAGGAGAGCGACCCGCGCACCGAGGGCGAGGCGGAGGGCGAGCTGGCGACGTACCGCGAGTACCTGTCCAACTACCGGCTGACGCTGGCGATGAAGGGCGACCGGCTCAGCCCCGAGCAGCTGGCCACCCGCAGCGTCCCGCCGAGCACGATGAGCCTGCTCGGCCTGATCCGGCACATGGCGTACGTCGAGCATGCGTGGTTCCAGCGCGCGCTCCAGGCCAACCTGGACGAGGCGCGCCCGTTCACCGACCCCGCCAACCGCGACGCCGACTTCGACGGCGCGGTGGGGACCAAGGAGTGCGTCGAGGAGGCGATCGAGGCCTGGGAGCACGAGATCGCCCGCGCCGAGGCCTATCTCGACACCCTCGGCGACGACGACCTCGGCACCGCCCACCCGATCAACCGCGACGGCGCGACCGCCACCGTCCGCGACGTCCTGGTGCACATGATCGAGGAGTACGCCCGGCACTGCGGTCACGCCGACCTCCTGCGTGAGTGCATCGACGGGCGCACGGGACAATGACGGGGTGACCTTCCTCCTCGACAGCGCCGTCGCGGCCGAGCCCCTCGGCGAGGGCCGCTACGCCCTCGCGCTCACCACCGACTGGAACACCGCCAACCAGACGCCCAACGGCGGCTACATCCTGGCCCTGCCGCAGCACGGCGTGATGCTCGAGTCGGCCCACCCGGACCCGCTGACCATCTCGGTGACCTACTTCCGCCCGGCCACCGCCGGCGCCGCGGAGCTGCGCGTCCACCAGGTGCGCAAGGGTCGCCGGGTCTCGACGTACGACGCCCTGCTGACCCAGGACGGCAAGGAGATCGCGCACGCCGTGGTCAGCACCCACGACTGGGACGCCGCGGGCAGCGTCGAGCACGTCCCGAACAAGGCGCCGGAGATGCCGCCGCCGGCCGCGTGCGCGAGCCTGTCCAGCCTCATCCCCGTGGGCGCCGTGCCGATCCTGGACCGCTACGACTACCGCGCGGCCGCGATCCCCGGCTGGATGGAAGGTACGCCGAGCGGGGTGACCGAGTCGCTGTGCTGGATCAAGAGCTCCGACGACCGACCGATCGACAGCCTCGCGGCCGGCGCGATGTGCGATGCGTTCCCGCCCGTCACCGCCGAGATCGGGCACCTGGCCTCAGCGACGATCGAGCTCACGGTGCACTACCGCCGACGGCCCTCCACGACGTGGGCGCTGGGCCACGTGATCACCCGGCACGTCATCGCGGGCTACCACGACGAGCACTGCGAGCTGTGGAGCGAGGACGGCGAGCTGATCGCGCAGAGCCTGCAGCTGGCGATCATCAGCGAGTGACCCGACCGGCTGATCCTGGGCGACCGACCGACCGCACCGGCCCGTAGACTCCGCTCACGTGACCCGCGCAGCCTGGGCCTTCGGCCTCACCACGTACGACGCCAACGGAACCGTCCTCGACACCTGGTTCCCCTCCCCCGCGCTCGGCGAGAAGCCCGCCGACGCGACCGCGCCGGCCGAGCTCACCGCGCTCGAGGGCGCCGACGAGGCCCGCGGCGTCACGCGCAAGGTCAACCTCGTCGAGATCGCCGACCTCGACCTCGCGCCGGCCACCACCCAGGACGTCTGGCTGCGCCTCCACCTGCTCTCGACGCGCCTGGTGCAGCCGCACGGCCTGAACCTCGACGGCCAGTTCGGCCTGCTCGCCAACGTCGTGTGGACCTCCGCCGGCCCGTGCGCGGTCGACGGCTTCGAGCTCACCCGGGCCCGCCTCCAGGCGGCCGGCCAGAACGTCACGGTCTACGGCGTGGACAAGTTCCCGCGGATGGTCGACTACGTCCTGCCGACCGGCGTGCGCATCGCCGACGCCGGCCGGGTCCGCCTCGGCGCCCACCTCGCCGAGGGCACCACCGTCATGCACGAGGGCTTCTGCAACTTCAACGCCGGCACGCTCGGCGCCTCCATGGTCGAGGGCCGCATCTCGGCCGGCGTGGTCGTGGGCGACGGCTCGGACGTCGGTGGCGGTGCCTCGATCATGGGCACCCTGTCCGGCGGCGGCAAGCAGGTCATCTCGGTCGGCCAGCGCTGCCTGCTCGGCGCCAACTCCGGCCTGGGCATCTCGCTCGGCGACGACTGCGTCGTCGAGGCGGGCCTCTACGTCACCGCCGGCACGAAGGTGACGGTGCTCGACAAGGACGGCGCGGACGGCCCCGTCACGATCAAGGCCGGCGAGCTCTCGGGCGCCTCCAACGTCCTCTTCCGCCGCAACTCGGTCTCGGGTGCGGTCGAGGCCGTGGCGTGGAAGGGCGAGGGCATCACCCTCAACGCCGCGCTGCACGCCAACTGACCTCACCCCCGACCCGCCACACTGGACCCGTGTCCACCCGCCTCTTCTCCGGCCTGCTCGGCCTCGCCGTGCTCGCCGTCGTGGTCGGGGTGGGCGTCGGCGTGATGAGGGCGACCGACAACTTCGGGTTCGGCCCGAGCGGGGACTGCACCGCGACGGTGGACGGTCACAGCGTCGAGATCTCCGACGACCAGGCGGAGAACGCGACGCTGATCGCCGCCATCGCGCAGAAGCGCGGTCTGCCCGCACGGGCCACCTCGATCGCGCTGGCGACCGCGTTCCAGGAGTCGAAGCTGACCAACCTCAGCGGCGGTGACCGCGACTCGATCGGCATCTTCCAGCAGCGTCCCTCCCAGGGCTGGGGCACGCCGGCACAGCTCGCCGACCCGGTCTACGCCACCAACGCGTTCTTCGACGCGCTGGTCAAGGTCGACGGCTACGAGTCGATGGAGATCACCGACGCCGCCCAGGCGGTCCAGCGATCGGCCTTTCCCCGCGCCTACGCCGGCCACGAGCAGGACGCCCGCGCCATCGCCTCCGCCCTGACCGGCTACTCCCCCGCCGCGTTCACCTGCGACCTGAGCGGCGGTGCGCCGAACGCCGACTCCTCGATCGGTCCGAACGGCTACACGGGTCGGGCGTCCGGCGTACGCACCGATCTGCTCACGCGCTTCTCCGGGCTCGCGCTCAGCAGGGCCAAGGGCTCGCACGGCACCGCGATCCTCATCGACACCGCCCACCACGGCGACCCGTCGGTCTTCGGCTGGTCGATCGCGCAGTACCTCGTCGGCAACGCCGGCCGCCTCCAGATCCGCACGGTCGCCTTCGACCACCGGGTCTGGCAGGCCGGCCAGGACGGCTGGAGCACCGATCGACAGGTCCCCGCCGGCAAGGTCCGGGTCGAGGTCTTCGGCTGAGATTTTGCCTTCGCGGCATGGCTCTCGCAGGTCTCGCGGGAGGACTCTGGAGGGTGGCCCGACCGCTCGGCCGGACCGTCCCGAGGAGGAGAACACGATGCCGAAGTTCGTGATCGAGCGCACCGTCCCCGGTGCCGGCTCCCTCAGCGACGAGCAGATCCAGGGCATGTCCGGCCACTCCAACGACGTGCTGGCCGGCATGAGCGGCCGCGCGCAGTGGCAGCACAGCTACGTCACCGACGACAAGATCTACTGCGTCTACATCGCCGACGACGAGGCCGCGGTCCGCGAGCACGCGGAGAAGGGTGGCTTCCCGGCCGACTCGGTGTCCGCCGTACGCCGGATCATCGACCCGACCAGCGCCGGCTGAGCTCAGCCGGCGAGGCGGGCGATCGCGGCGTCGATGCGCTCGTCGGTCGCGGTGATCGCGATCCGCACGTGCTGGCGTCCGGCGGCTCCGTAGAACGCGCCGGGCGCGACCAGGATGCCGCGGGCCGCGAGGTCCGCGACGGTCTTCCAGCAGTCCTCGCCACGGGTGGACCAGAGGTACAGCGCGGCCTCGGAGTGGTCGACGGTGAAGCCCGCGCCCTCGAGCGCTGCCTTGAGGCGGGTACGCCGGGCCGCGTAGCGCGCGTGCTGCTCGGCGGCATGGGCGTCGTCGGCGTACACCGCCGTCATGACCTCCTGCACCGGGCCGGGGACGATCAGACCGAGGTTCTTCCGGACCGCGAGCAGCTCCTTGATCACGGCCGTGTCGCCGGCGACGAAGCCGGCGCGGTAGCCCGCGAGGTTGGAGCGCTTGGAGAGCGAGTGGACGACGAGGATGCCATCGGAGGAGCCGCCCGAGATCGACGGGTGGAGGACCGAGACGGCCTCGCCCTCCCAGACGCAGTCGAGGTAGCACTCGTCGGAGACGAGCAGCACCCCGCGCTCGCGGCACCAGTCGACGACCTTCTTCAGGTGCGCCGGCGGGAGGATCCGGCCGGTCGGGTTCGACGGGCTGTTGAGCCAGAGGATCTTCGGCGTCTGCGGTCCGAACGCGGTCAGCGAGTCGGCCGCCATCGGGGTCGCACCCGCGAGGGCGGCACCCACCTCGTACGTCGGGTACGCCGCCTCGGGGAAGCCCACGACGTCGCCCGGGCCGACGCCCAGGTGCAGCGCGAGCTGCGCGATCAGCTCCTTGGTGCCGACGACCGGCAGCACCTGGTCGAGGCCGAGCCCGGTCACGCCGTGGACGCGCGCGAACCAGTCGATGATCGCCTGCCGCGTGGCGGGCAGGCCGATGGTCGTCGGGTAGCCGGGCCAGTTGGCCGCTGCCACCAGCGCGTCGATCGCGACCTGCGGGGTCGGGTCGACGGGCGTGCCGATGGAGAGGTCGACGATGCCGTCAGCGTGGGCGCGCGCCTGGTCGGCGTACGGCACGAGCTGGTCCCACGGGAAGTCGGGCAACCGACCCGAGACCATGGTCTCGAGACGGCGCTGGCGCGCCTCCTCGACCATCGACGAGCTCAGTGGTCCTGGTTCTGCGGCTCGAGAGCGGCCACGAACGCGGCGTCCTTGTCGATCTCGCCCATCTTCGCGGCGCCACCGGGCGAGCCGAGGTCGTCGAAGAACTTGACGTTGGCGTCGTAGTAGTCCTTCCACTCCTCCGGGACGTCGTCCTCGTAGAAGATCGCCTCGACCGGGCAGACCGGCTCGCAGGCACCGCAGTCGACGCACTCGTCGGGGTGGATGTAGAGCATCCGCTTGCCCTCGTAGATGCAGTCGACGGGGCACTCGTCGACACAGGCGCGGTCCTTGACGTCCACACAGGGCTGAGAGATGACGTAGGTCATGGAGCGAATCGTAGTATCCGCGGAGTGAACTCGGCTGCCGACCCACGGGATACGGGACGACACGGTCTGGGCCCGCACGTCGTGGGCCGCCGGATCGTCATCCGCCACCTGCTCGACGACGGCCGCGCGACCGACGTCCTGGGGGTCTGCACGGCCTGGGGCGAGCGCTCCTGCACGGTCGACTCCGACCGCGGTGTGGTCGAGGTCGCGCTGGACCGGATCGTGTCCGGCAAGCCGGTCCCACCGCGCCCGTCGGTCCTCGGACGCGTATCGCCGGACGAGGCCGCGCGGCGTGCGGCGGCCCTCGCGCTCTCGGGTGACGGCGAGATACGGCTCGCGTCCCTGGCTCGCATGCGGCGCACGATCGGCCGGGGGTCGCACACGGTCGAGCTCAGCGTCGGCGACAACCGGGCCACCGCCAGCATCGGCACCGGTTGCGACCCGGTAGCCGAGGCGTCGGCGCGGATCGACGGCGACTGGATCGGCATCTCCGGCCTGCTCGTCGAGCCTGCCCGCCGACGTCAGGGTCTCGCGACCGCCTTGGTGGCCGAGCTCCTCGACTGGGGTGCCGAGCAGGGAGCACTCACGGTCTGCGTGCGTCTGCCTCCGGGCGAGCCGGCGCCCAGGGCCCTCTGCGAACGACTCGGGCTCACGGTCTCCCCGGATGCCCCGCGCACGGACGGACCCATCGATTCCTCGAGGCCGCAGTAGCGCCACATGAGTCACTCCGGCCACATCAGACACCGATCGGTCCGTCGTTGTGCGGCCCTGTCGCTCCCGCCTCCCCCGCCGTAGTCTCGGCAGCATGACGGCTCCCCGTGATCTCCGAGTGCGCCGGATCCGGTTCAGCTACCCGACCGGCTCGCTGCACAAGCACTACGTCGGCGGCGACCTGGTGATGAGCCACGTCGTGGCCGTCCTGTCCGCGACCTTCCCGCCGGGCGAGGACTTCTTCATCCGGTCCGTGCGTCACTACGCCGACCGCATCGACGACCCCGTCCTGTCCGAGCAGGTCCGCGGTTTCATCGGTCAGGAGGTCACCCACGGGCGTGAGCACCGCGAGCTGAACCGGCAGCTCGGCGAGATGGGCTACCCGACGCACGGCGTGGCCCGGTTCGTGAAGTGGTCGCTGGCCGATGCGACGAAGCGTGCGCCCGCGATCCTGTGCCTGTCCTACACGGCGGCACTCGAGCACTACACCGCGACGATCGCGTCGGCGCTGCTGACCAAGCCCGAGGCGCAGGCGCTGCTCGGCGACACCGAGGTCCGCAACATCCTGCTCTGGCACGCGTTCGAGGAGACCGAGCACAAGGCCGTCGCGTTCGACGTCTTCCGTGCGGTCGGTGGGTCCGAGCGCGTACGCCGCCTCGGGTTCGTCATCCAGACCGCCGGCCTGCTGGGCCTGATGGTGGTGGCGACGGCCATCTCGCTCGCACGGGACCGCGCGGCGTACCACCCCGTCCGGCTGGTCCGCAGCCTGCTCGCGCTGCGCCACTCGCCGTTCCTGCAACGCGACGTCATCGCGCGGCTGCGCGACTACACCCGCACGGGCTTCCACCCCGACGACCACGACGACACGGCCGTCCTGGCCGAGTGGAGCGAGCGGCTCTTCGGCGAGCAGGGCTCGCTCGCAGGCCACTTGCACTGAGGTTGTGAAGTGGAGCGAGGCCCAGGGACCTCGCTCCACTTCACAGCTGTCGACCGAGCTCGGTCAGGGCCTCGCCCGCCAGGCGGTAGACCGTCCACTCGTCCTGCGGACGCGCGCCGAGCGCCTCGTAGAAGTCGATCGACGGCTGGTTCCAGTTCAGCACCGACCACTCCACGCGGCTGTAGCCGCGCTCGACCGCGATCCGGGCCAGCTCCACGAGCAGCGCCTTGCCGAGCCCGCTGCCGCGGTGATCGGGGTCGACGTAGAGGTCCTCGAGGTAGACGCCGGGCTGCCCGGTCCAGGTCGAGTAGTTGCGGAACCACAGCGCCATCCCGACGGCCTTCGCGGTCCCGGAGCCGGTCGAGGGCGACTCCGCGATCAGCGCCGAGGCGACGGCGTCGTCGCCGAACAGCCAGCGGTCGAGGTCGGCCTCGGTCGAGACGACGGCCTCCGGCTCCTTCTCGTACGCCGCCAGCTCGTGGATCAGCCGCATGATCTCCGGCACGTCCGCGCGCGTGGCCTCACGGATCATCGGGTCAGCCCCGCGCCACGAAGGCGAGCAGGTCCTGCCGGGTGAGCACGCCGATCGGCTTGCCGTCCTCGTGGACCAGCAAGGCGTCGTCGTGCTCGAGCAGCGCCACGGCATCGGTCGCGGCCTCCGTCGACCCGACGGTCGGCAGGGGCCCGGACATGTGCTGCTCGACAGAGTCGGCGAGGCGGGCCTTGCCGGCGTACAGCGCGTCGAGCAGGTCGCGCTCGGAGACCGACCCGGCGACCTCGGCCGCGACGATCGGGGGCTCGGCGCGGACGACCGGCATCTGCGAGACGCCGTACTCCTGCAGGATCGAGATGGCCTCGGCGATGGTCTCGGTGGGGTGGGTGTGCACCAGGGCGGGCAGGCCCTTGGACTTGGTGCGCAGCACCTCGCCGACGGTCCGGGTGGTGCGCTCACCACCGGTGGCGAAGCCGTACTGCGCGAGCCAGTCGTCGTTGAAGACCTTGGAGAGGTAGCCGCGGCCGCTGTCGGGCAGCAGCACCACGATCACCGCGTCGTTGCGGCCGGCCTCGGCGAGCTCGGCGGCGAGCTGCTTGGCCGCGTACGCCGCCATGCCGCTGGATCCGCCGACCAGCAGCGCCTCCTCGCGGGCCAGCCTCCGGGTGAAGGCGAACGAGTCGGCGTCGGAGACCTCGATGACGCGGTCGGCGACGGAGCGGTCGTAGGTCTCGGGCCAGAAGTCCTCACCGACGCCCTCGACGAGGTAGGGACGACCGGTGCCGCCGGAGTAGACCGAACCGGCCGGGTCGGCGCCGATCACCTGGATCTCGGGGTTCTGCTCCTTGAGGTAGCGCCCGATGCCGCTGATCGTGCCGCCAGTGCCCATGCCGGTCACGAAGTGGGTGATCCTGCCCTCGGTCTGGCGCCAGATCTCCGGGCCGGTCTCCTCGTAGTGCGAGCGCGGGTTGTTCGGGTTGGAGTACTGGTCCGGCTTCCACGCCCCCGGCTGGGAGGCCAGCCGGTCCGAGACGTTGTAGTAGCTGTCCGGGTGCTCCGGCGCGACGGCCGTCGGGCAGACGACCACCTCGGCGCCGTACGCCTTGAGCACGTTGCGCTTGTCCTCGCTGACCTTGTCGGGGCACACGAAGATGCACTGGTAGCCGCGCGACTGCGCGACCATCGCCAGACCCACGCCGGTGTTGCCCGACGTCGGCTCGACGATCGTGCCGCCCGGCTGCAGCTCGCCGCTCGCCTCCGCGGCGTCGATCATCCGGGTCGCGATCCGGTCCTTCACCGAGCCGCCCGGGTTGAGGTACTCCACCTTGGCCAGCACCAGCGGCCCGTCCTCGACGTCGAGGCTGCGGTGGAGCCGCACCAGCGGGGTGTTGCCGATCAGGTCAAGGAGCGACTCGACGTAGTCCATGAACCGAATCTAGTGGGCATCCGTAAGGTGTGGGGCGTGAGCAAGGCAGGGGCGGCGAAGAAGCTGGCATCCGCCGCCCTGTACGGCGGTGGCGGCCTGTCCGTGGTCGGTGCCGGGCTGTACGGCGTGCTGGCCGGCGAGGCGAAGCTCGCCCGGCGCGTCATCGGGCCGGTCCGCGAGGACCCGCCGCCGGACTCGACCGGTTGGTACGGCCGCGGCCGTCCCGGCCCGGCGATCCGCGTCGCCCTGCTCGGCGACTCGATCGCCTGTGGGTACGGCGTCGAGCGGGTCGAGGAGACCACCGGCGCGCTGATCGCGAGCGCCGTGGCCGAGCACGCCGACCGGCGCGTGTACCTGCGCGAGTTCTGCGTGGTCGGCGCCCGTTCGGCCGACCTGTCCAAGCAGGTCGACCGCGCGCTCCCCATCGAGCCCGACATCGCGATGATCATCATCGGCGGCAACGACGTCACCCACAGCGTCTCGCCGGCCCAGTCGGTGCGCCACCTCTCCGAGGCCGTACGCCGCTTCCGCGACGCCGGTGCGCAGGTCGTGGTCGCCACCTGCCCGGACCTCGGCACGGTGCAGCCCATCGCTCCCCCGCTCCGGCAGATCGCGCGCTCGTGGTCGCGCCGCCTGGCCGCGGCGCAGACCATCGCCGTGGTCGAGGGCGGGGGCCGCACGGTGTCGATCGGCTCGATCCTCGGCCCGGAGTTCGCGGCCGCGCCGGCCCTGATGTTCGGGCCCGATCACTTCCACCCGTCCGCCGAGGGCTACCGCGCGCTCGCCCACGTCGTGATCCCCTCGATCCTGGCCTCGCTCGGCGAGCAGCCCGAGGCCGAGACCGTGCTCGCCGCCTACCGCGGTGAGGGCGTCCTGCCCATCACCCGCGCGGCCGTCCAGGCCGTGCGCAAGCCCGGTACCGAGATCGACGGCACCGAGGTCGGTGGCCGGCGTGCCGGCGTACGCGGCCTGTGGGTGGAGATGCGACACCGCCAGCGCCGCGCCCAGGTCCAGGGCGAGGCGCCGGCGGCGCAGGAGAACTAGCTGTGCGGTTGTCCGGTCAGTCGCGCTGCAGGATGGCCAGCAGGCGCAGCAGGTTGGTGTAGATCCACACCAGGCTGACCAGCAGGCCGAACGACGCGCGCCACGACTCGCTGCGCGGCAGGCCGTTGCGGATGCCCTGCTCGATGTAGTCGAAGTCCATCACCAGCATGAACACGCCGAGCACCAGGCCGATGCCGGCGGTGATCATGCCGATGCCGGTGAGCCCGAAGGCGCCGGTGCCGTGGCCGGCCAGGCTCAGGACGAGCTCGAGCAGGCTGAGGCCGACCATGCCGAACATCGCAGCGGTGACCATGGTGCGGAACTTCTGGCCGACCTGGATGTTGAGGAACTTGTACGCCGCGAGCGTGCCCGCGAACGCCGCGAACGTGCCGACGACGGCCTGCAGCACGATGTGGGTGTACGCGCCGTCGACCTGGTCGAAGGTGTCGTACATCTTGCTGAGCGCGCCGAGCGCGGCACCCTCGCAGGCCGCGAACAGCATGACCAGCGCGGGGCTGACCTTGCGCTTGAACGAGTTGACCAGCGACAGGATGAACGCGCCACCGCCCGCGACGGCCAGGATCAGGCCGATGCGCTGCATCGTCTGGGTGTCACCGTTGGTCGGCGTCATCACCCAGGTGATGCCGGCAGCGATCACGGTGATCAGGAAGGTGATCGCGGTGCTCTGGACGACCGAGTCGATGGTCATCCGGTCGGTGGAGCCGGGGGCCTCGGGCGCCTGGCCGTAGGGGGCCTGCTCCGTCGGGGCGCCGTACTGCGAGTAGCCGGGCGTCGCCTGGCCGGGCTGCGGTGCGCCGAACCCCTGGTAGGCCGCGCCGTTCCCGGCGTACGTCGGGTTGCCGTAGGCGTTGCCGGCCTGGAACTCCTTCGAGTTCCGGAAAACCGGGTTGTTGGACTGCATGTCTCCTCCAGGGGTCCCCGTTGATGCGATGGCGGACAGACTATGCCCGCACTTCGACAACGTACGCCCGGTCCCCGGCGTTCCCGCGGCGCCGATTCAGTGGCGCCGCAGCCGCACCACCGTGTCGCGGACCTCGACCGGTCCGTCGGGCCCTTCCTGCACCCGGGTCGGGGTGTCGGCCACCTCGACCTCCCACTCCCCCGTCGGGACCAGCAGGTCCAGCACGCGCGAAGGCTCGAAGAGCAGGCCGTCGCCGTGCGGTCGACGTACGCCGGAGGCGACGTCGTGCGGGTGGTGGGCGGTCACCAGCAGCCGGCCGCCCGGCGCGACGGCGGCCGCGATCCGCCCGTAGACGGGGCCGAAGTCGGGCTCGGGCACGTGCAGGAAGCTCACCGTCACCAGGTCGTACGTCGCCTCGCCGGGCGGCTGGTCGCCCAGCGCGTCCCAGACCGCCGTGACCACCTCGACGCCGGCGTCGGCAGCGTGCTCACGGACCTTGGCCAGCCCCACCGGTGAGATGTCGACGGCCGTGACCTCCCAGCCCTGACCGGCGAGCCAGATCGCGTCCCCACCCTCGCCGCAGGCCACGTCGAGCGCCCGGCCGGGCACGAGACCGGCCGCCTGCTCGACCAGCCGCTGGTTGGGACGGCCCGACCAGACGCGGCCGCTGCCGGCGTACCTCTCGTCCCAGACCCGCGCCGTGAGGTTCTCGCGCATCTCCTCGAGCGTGCTCGGGTGGGCGCCGTCGTGATGGTGCGTGTGCGGATCAGCCATGTGCCCCCGGTGGGGTTCGAACCCACACTGAGGCCTTTTTAAGAGGCCTTCCTCTACCAGTTGGGATACAGGGGCTCGCGGTGCGAACCGATCATAAGTAGGTCTGGCGCGGATAGATCGCGTGCGCACCGGCGACGCGGTCCAGAAACAGCAGCCCGTCGGTGTGGTCGATCTCGTGCTGGAGGGCGCGGGCCTCGAACGCGTCGGTCGCGACCTCGATCCACTCCCCCGTCCCGGGCAGCTGGCCGCGGACGGTCACGCGCGAGCCGCGCTTCACGTCGCCGGTGAGGTCGGGGACGCTCATGCAGCCCTCGCGGGCCTTCTCGTTGCGCGAGGCCGCGACGACCTCGGCGTTGCAGAGGACGAACATGCCGTGGTGGGTGCGGGCCTTGGGGTGCTCGGAGACGTCGACGCTGAACACGCGGACCCCGACACCCACCTGGTTGGCGGCCAGGCCGACGCAGCCCGGGCTGACGCGCTGGGTGGCGACGAGGTCGGCCGCCAGCTGGACGATGTCGGCCGCGGTCGGGTCGACGTCGGCGCCGCGCTCGGCGAGCACGGCGGCAGGAGCGCGGACGACGTCCAGCACCCGCCCCTCCACGCCGAGCTCGGCCTCGGTCCAGGCGGCGAGCCGCTCGCTCGCCCCCTCGGGCAGGGCGGTCACAGCTCGTCGGCCTCGCTCGGGCGCAGCGTCGCGGTCACGCCGACGCGGGCAGCGGCGGCCCGGATCGCTGTGCTGACGGCCTCGGCATCGGCGGTGGCCGGCAGCGCGATCTCGGCGACCAGCAGGTAGAGCTCGCCGGCGAGCCTCGTGGTCAGGTCGGTGATGTTGCCGCCGGCCCGCGCGACCTCGCCGACGACCTCGGAGACGATGCCGGGACGGTCGCCGCCGTGCACGGTCAGGACGTACGCCGACGCGGCGGCCGCCGCCTCGGGCTCGTCGGTGACCGGGCGGACCGAGACGTCCAAGGACCCTTCGCTCGCCAGGTCGGCCAGCGCGGCCTCGATCTCGGCGGCCCCGACCGACCCGCGGCAGAGCAGCATCATCGCGAAGTGCCCCCGCAGCAGGGTCATCGTCGAGTCCTCGACGTTGAGACCCAGCCCGGCCAGGCCCCCCGTGGTCGCGGCGATGATGCCCGGCCGGTCGTGGCCCAGCACGGTGACGGCGTACAGGTCGGTGCTCACGGGCCCATCCTGTCAGGGGCGCACGGCCAGCTGCAGGTTTCCCAAGGGATGCAGCCGAACCTGCACTCCCCGTGCGTTACAACCATGGGGAGGCGCGGGTTTCCCTGCATCCCTTGGGAAACCTGCACGGCCTCGCTGAGCGTCAGACCATCGACCAGGCGATCCCGTCGAGGATGTCGGTCTCGGCGACGGTGAGGTGCGTCAGCGGCGTACGTCGCAGGATGCGCGAGAGGACCAGCGCCCCCGCGTCGATCACGTCGGCGCGACCCGGGTGCATCCAGCCGAGCGCGAGCCGCTCGGCCACGGTCATCGCGACCAGCTCGTCGACCACGCGCTGGACGTCGGCGATCGGCAGCACGCTGCCGTGGATCGCCGCGCGGTCGTACGCCGGCAGCCCCAGCGCCCCGGCGGCGATGGTGGTGATGGTGCCGGCGACCCCGACGATGCTCGCGGCCGAGGCCGGCGCGACCGGGCACGCGTCGAGGGCGGCGTCGATGTCGCCGATGCACGCCTCGACCTCCGCGGCACCGGGCGGGTCGCCTCCCAGGCGCCGCTCGTGCAGCCGCACCGAGCCGATGTTCATCGAGTGGGCGAGGCGCGGACCTCCCGCGACGGAGCCGAGGATCAGCTCGGTCGAGCCGCCGCCGATGTCGATCACCATCACCGGCTCGGTGACCGTCCCCAGGCCGCGCAGCGCGCCCGCGAACGCCAGCCGCGCCTCCTCCTCGCCGGGGAGCACCTCGGGCTCGATCCCCAGCCGCTCGCGCACCCCGTCGACGAACACCGCCGCGTTGGACGCGTCACGGGTCGCGGACGTCGCGCAGAAGCGGATCCACTCCACGCCGTGGAGCCGGATCAGGTCGGCGTACTCCTCGATCGCGGCGAAGACCCGCGCCAGCGCCTCAGGAGCGAGCTCGCCCGTCGCGTCGACACCCTGGCCGAGGCGCACCATCCGCGACTCGCGGACCGCGACCTCGGGCAGCGTGCCGATGAGCAGCTTGATGGTGTTGGTGCCGCAGTCGATCGCGGCCACCGGACGGCTCACTCCGTCGGGACGCACGGGCCCTTCTTCCACCACTCGCCGAGCAGCTCGACGACCTCGTCGCCGAGCGGGTTGACCCCGGGACCGGCGGCGAGCGAGTGGGCGACGAGGACGTGCAGGCACTTCACGCGGTCAGGCATGCCGCCCGCGGAGATGCCGTCGATCTCGGGGACGTCGTGGCCGTGCGCGGCGCCGACCTCGGCACGGTCGGCGAGGTAGGCCTCGTGCGCGGCGCGGTAGGCGGCCGCGAGCTCGGGGTCGGTGCCGAGCCGGTCCTGCATCTCCTTCATCAGGCCGGAGGCCTCGAGGGTGCCGAGCGCGGAGCTGACCCGCGGGCAGGTCAGGTAGTAGGTCGTCGGGAAGGGCGTGCCGTTGGGCAGCCGCGGCTCGGTCACCACCACATCGGGGTTGCCGCACGGGCAGCGGTGGCCGAGCGCGTGGACGCCGCGCGAGGGGCGCCCGAGCTGGGCCTCCACGGCAGCCGCGTCGTCGGCCGAGAACGGGCCGGCGAAGTCGGTCACTGGGTCTTGCCTCTCTTGGACGGGTCGATCGTGTCGGCCGGCGCCGTCACCTTGGTGGGCGGGTTGCCGGCGATCTGCATCGACTCCCACGCGGTGGCGTACCAGGTGGGGCGAGCAGGGTGCTTGACGCTCGCGGGGTCCGAGAGCCTCGAGCTGCCGTCGAGCGGACGGCCGTTGTCGACCACGACGTACGGCGTCTCGCCGCGCATGACGTAGCCGCGGAGCTTGGCCTGCTGCTCGACGTACGCCGGGTCCTTCCAACGCTCGATCTCGCGCTGCTTCTCGGCGTTGTCGGCGTTGCTGGCCGCGATCTGGCTGGTCAGGTGGTCGATGTCGCCGCGCTGCTGGAGGTAGGCCCGCAGCGAGGAGGCGTACGACATCGCGAGGACGGCCAGGACCGCGACGAGCACCACGGCGCGACTGGTGATGCGGGTGCGCTGCTTCTCGGCGGCCGCCGCCTTGGCGCGGGCCTGGAGCTCGCCACGCTGCCGGACGCGTCGGGCCGCCGCCTCGGCCGACCGCGCCGCCGCCGCAGGGCTGGTGCGTCCCGTGGAGGGGCGTCCCGGCTTGCGGGTGCTGCGGCGCGGGTCGGCCATGGCGTTCGCTCCCGGATCAGCCCTGGTAGCGCGGGAAGGAGGACGCGCCGGCGTACACCGCGGCGTCGCCGAGCTCGTCCTCGATGCGCAGCAGCTGGTTGTACTTCGCCACCCGCTCGGACCGGGCCGGGGCACCGGTCTTGATCTGGCCACAGTTGGTCGCGACCGCGAGGTCGGCGATCGTGGTGTCCTCGGTCTCGCCGGAGCGGTGGCTCATCATGTTGCGCATGCCGCTGCGGTGCGCGAGCTCGACGGCGTCCAGGGTCTCGGTGAGCGAGCCGATCTGGTTGACCTTGACCAGCATCGCGTTGGCCTGGCCACCGGCGATGCCCTTGCGCAGGCGCTCGACGTTGGTGACGAACAGGTCGTCGCCGACCAGCTGGGTCTTGGTGCCGAGCTCGTCGGTGATCTTCTTCCAGCCGTCCCAGTCCTCCTCGTCGAGGGGGTCCTCGATGGAGACGATCGGGTAGCTCGCGACGAGGTCGGCGTAGTAGGCGATCATCTCGTCGGCCGACTTCTGCTGGCCCTCGAAGGTGTAGGAGCCGTTCTCGCAGAACTCGGTGGCGGCGACATCAAGAGCCAGGACGACGTCGGTGCCGAGGCGGTAGCCGGCCTTGGCGATGGCCTCGGAGATGAGGTCGAGCGCGGCGCGGTTGGACTCGAGGTCCGGCGCGAACCCGCCCTCGTCGCCGACGGCCGTGGCCAGGCCCTTCTCCTTCAGCACGCCCTTGAGCGTGTGGTAGACCTCGGCGCCGATGCGCAGGGCCTCGCGGAAGCTCGGAGCGCCGATCGGGGCGATCATGAACTCCTGGATGTCCACGTTGGTGTCGGCGTGCGCGCCACCGTTGAGGATGTTCATCATCGGGACCGGCAGCACGTGGGCGTTCGGGCCGCCGACGTAGCGGTAGAGCGGAAGGTCCGCGGAGTCCGCGGCCGCGCGGGCGACGGCGAGCGAGACGCCGAGGATCGCGTTCGCGCCGACCTTGGCCTTGTTCGGGGTGGCGTCCAGGTCGAGCATCGTCTGGTCGATCAGGCGCTGGTCGGTGGCGTCGAGGCCCTCGAGGGCCGGGCCGAGCGTGGAGATGACGGCCTCGACGGCCTGCTGCACACCCTTGCCGAGGTAGCGGTCGCCGCCGTCGCGCAGCTCGACCGCCTCGAAGGCGCCGGTGGAGGCGCCGCTGGGCACCATCGCCCGGGCGAAGGAACCGTCGTCGAGAAGGACCTCGACCTCAACGGTGGGGTTGCCACGAGAATCAAGGATCTCGCGGGCTCCGACGGCTTCGATCGCTGCCACGTGAACTGCTCCTGAGGGGGACGAGAAGGACTGTCGTCGCTGAGCCTAGACGGCGTGCAGGACCACGCCGGGCAGCACCCACGGAGCGGCGTACGTCGATGTGGGTCAGCCGACACCGACCGCGACACCGAAGACGGCCGCGAAGAGTCGGGCACACCGCTCGCTCATCGCCTCGGCGCTCACGCCGGGGTGGTCCAGCCACCAGGTGACCAGCGAGTCGAAGACGCTGCTCCAGACCCGGACCATCGCCGAGACGTCGTCGGCGTCGTCGTCGCCGGCGAGGTGCATGAGCTCGGAGACGCCGTCGACGGCAAGGGTCTGGACCTTGTCGAGGTACGGCGCCAGCACCTCCCCCGTCGCGCCGGCGGCCGCCAGCGTCGGGTCGTTGACCAGACGCCACATCCACGGCCGGTCGGCGAGGAGCACGAACATGCCGTCGAGCGTCACCAGGGCGCGCGCGAACCCGACCTCGCCGAGCGCGGCGGTGCGCTCGATCTCCTCGACGATCACCTCGGCGGCGTAGGTGAGGGCTGCGGAGAGCAGGCCCTCGCGCGAGCCGAAGTAGTTGTAGATCAGCGGCTTGGAGATGCCGGCACGCTCGGCGATCTCGGCGACCGAGGCGAGCGCGGCACCGCGCTCTGCGAATACCTCGCCGGCGACGAGCAGGATCTGCGCCTCACGATCAGCGCGTGCGACGCCCTTGGTGCCGGTGCGACCGCTCCCCTTCGCCATGCCCATGGAGAAGACCCTACAACCGATATGACTTCGTGGTAACTTACTCGAAAGTCACTTCGCTCGTGAGGACGGCCATGCACGACCTGCTCGACCCCTGGCACAACCCGATCACCTACGCCGTGCCGTTCTTCCTGCTCAGCATCGCGCTCGAGCTCGCGGCGCTGAAGTGGCTCGACCACGACGACAACGCCGTCGGCGCCACCGCGACGGGCTACGAGCGTCGCGACGCCCGCACGAGCATCTCGATGGGCCTGATCTCGCTGGTGTTCACCACGCTGTTCAAGGTCGGCAGCTTCGTGGCCTACGTCTGGGCCTTCGAGCAGCTCGCCCCGTGGCACCTGCCCACCGACGCCTGGTGGTACTGGCCGGCCGTCGTCATCGCACTCGACCTCTGCTTCTACCTCAGCCACCGGTTCGTGCACCGCGTCAACGTCGGCTGGGCGGCGCACCAGGCGCACCACTCGAGCGAGTACATGAACTACGGGACCGCGCTGCGCCAGAAGTGGAACCCCTGGTTCGAGTTCTTCTTCTTCGCCCCGCTCCCCCTGCTCGGGTTCGCACCCTGGACGCTCTACCTCGCGTTCTCCTTCAACCTGATCTACCAGTTCTTCACGCACACCGAGCAGATCCACAAGCTGTGGCGACCGATCGAGCTGATCTTCAACACGCCCTCGCACCACCGCGTCCACCACGGCTCCGACGCGATCTACCTCGACAAGAACTACGCCGGGATCCTGATCATCTGGGACCGCATGTTCGGCACGTTCCAGGAGGAGCTCCAGCGTCCGACGTACGGCCTGACCAAGCCCAAGAACACCTACAACGTCCTCACGCTGCAGTACGGCGACTACGCCCAGATCGTCCGCGACGTGCGCGGCGCGACGAGCTGGCGGGACAAGGCGGGCTACCTGTTCGGTCCTCCGGGATGGGAGCCGAGCCGTCGCAGCGGATACAGTGCTGAGAGCGAGATGCTGCTCGACCGCTGAGTCCCCTCGGGGAACACCTCGGCCGAGCCGCCCGCCGTATGTGCGCGGCTGAGTGTTTCAGCCGCTTCGAACTGGCGTTGCCACCGGCTGACGACACTCACGAGAGCGACAAGACCCTGACTACCGAGACGACCGACACTGCCACCGAGCAGACCACGAGCCCCACCTTCCGCGACCTCGGCGTGATGCCGCAGATCTGCGACGCGCTCGAGCGCAAGGGCATCGTCCACCCCTTCGCCATCCAGGAGATGACCCTCTCGGTCGCCCTCCTCGGCACCGACCTGATCGGCCAGGCCCGCACGGGCACCGGCAAGACCCTGGCCTTCGGCATCCCGGTCATCCAGCGCTCCGTCGCGCCGACCGACCCCGACTACAGCGAGATCCCGCAGGGCAAGCCGCAGGCGCTCATCGTCGCCCCGACCCGCGAGCTCGCGCTCCAGGTCTTCAGCGACATCACCCTCGCCTCGGCCGACCGCGGCCTGCGCACCCTGGCCATCTACGGCGGCGTCGGCTACGAGCCGCAGATCGAGGCCCTCGAGACCGGTGTCGACATCGTCGTCGGTACGCCGGGCCGCCTGATCGACCTGGCCAACCGCAAGGTCCTCGACCTCTCCCACGTGCACGCGCTGGTCCTCGACGAGGCCGACGAGATGCTCGACCTGGGCTTCCTGCCCGACGTCGAGAAGCTGCTTCGGCTCACCCCCGAGACCCGCCAGACGATGCTGTTCTCGGCCACCATGCCGGCCGCCATCGTCGCGCTGGCGCGCATGCACATGCGCCACCCGATGAACATCCGCGCGGAGTCGTCGTACGAGAACGCGACGGTGCCCGCCACCGCCCAGTTCATCTACCTCGCCCACGACCTCGACAAGCCCGAGATCATCGGCCGCATCCTGCAGGCCGAGGACGTCGACAAGATGGTCATCTTCACCCGCACCAAGCGCCAGTCGCAGCGGGTCGCCGACGACCTCACCGAGCGCGGCTTCGACGCCAGCCCGCTGCACGGCGACATGGCCCAGGTGGCGCGCGAGAAGGCGCTGACCCGGTTCCGCGAGGGCAAGGTCCGCGTCCTGGTCGCCACCGACGTCGCCGCCCGCGGCATCGACGTCGCCGGCGTCTCGCACGTCATCAACTACACCTGCCCCGAGGACGACAAGACCTACGTCCACCGGATCGGCCGCACCGGCCGCGCGGGTGCCTCCGGCATCGCCATCACGCTGGTCGACGCGACCGACGTGCACCGCTGGAAGATGATCAACAAGACCCTCGACCTGCCGTTCGACGAGCCGCTCGAGACCTACTCCACCTCCCCGCACCTGTTCCACGACCAGGGCATCCCCGAGGGCACCAAGGGCCGGATCAAGGCTGCGGCCCCGGTCGAGCGCAAGCCTCGTGAGGACCGCGGCGGCTCCCGCTCCGGCGGCGAGCGCTCCGGCGGCGAGCGCACCGCGCCCTCGCGCAACCGCGACCGCAACCGGACCCGGACCCGCAGCGGCCAGTCGACCCAGGGCGACGCCCCGGCGGCCACGGCCTCCTCCACCCCGTCGGAGGGCTCCTCCGAGGGCGGCTCGACCTCCGGCAACCGCCGCCGGCGTCGCCGTCGCTCGGGCGGCTCGGGTGGCGCCAGCGCCACCTCCGCACCCAGCGAGAGCTGACGCTCCCGGCGTACGACGCACTCAGCGGCCCCGTTCGACCTCACGGTCGGGCGGGGCCGCTGGCGTTGGCGTACGCCGGTCAGGCGACGACGACGACCGTGGTGCCGATGGGCGCGAACTTCCACAGGTCGATCGCGTCGACGGTGTCCTGGCGGATGCAGCCGTGCGACTGCGGGGTGCCGAGCTGCGCCTTGGTCTGGAGCGGCTGGCCACCCTTCTGCGGGATGGTGTGGAAGCCGATCGCAGCACCCGTCGGGCCGTGCGTGAAGCGGACGAAGTACTGCATGGTGCCGGAGTCGTCGACGCCGACCGCCCACCGCGAGCGCGAGTAGACCTGGAAGGTGCCCGGCTGCAGGTTGTCGGTGACGCTGCCGGAGACGAAGTAGCTGCGGCGTACGGCGCCGTTGTGGTTGACCAGCCAGACGGTCTGCTCGCCCTGGCTGAAGACGATCCGGCGGCCGGAGCCCGAGTTGGGCGGCAGCGGACCGGGCTTCGACGCCTTCGAGGCGGTCGTCCGGGGCGCCTGCCTGGTCGCGGGAGCGCTCGTCGACGGCGCTGCGGGCGCGGTGGTCGTGGTGCTCGCGGTCGGCTTCGACGTCACGGGGTTGAGCGCATGGTTGGCGGCGGCTGCGGCGGAGCCGGGGTGGCCCTGCGCGTGCAGCCCGAAACCGCCGACGACGGCGATCACGGTCACGACCGCAGCGACCGTGGCCAGGATGATCCGGCCGTAGCGCGGCTTGACCGCCCGGTGGCGACCAGCCGACGATCGAGGGGCCTCGACGCGGTTGCCTGCCTCCGGACGGAGCGCACGCTTGCCCGTCGTCATCGCTTCTTCTTGGCCCGCTTGATCAGGTTGGCAGCGACCTCGCGATAGGCGATCGCGCCCTTGCTGGTGCGGCTCGTCGCGAGGATCGACCGGCCCGCGGCCGGTGCCTCGGCGAACTTGATGGTCTTGGGGATCGGCGGCTCGATCACGTCGAGGTTGTAGGTCTCGCTGATGGTGTCCAGCACCGCGCGGGCATGGTTGGTGCGGCCGTCGTACAGCGTCGGCAGCACGCCCCAGACCTCGAGGTCGCGGTTGGTGAAGCGGCGTACGTCGTGGACCGTGTCGAGCAGCTGGCCGACGCCTCGGTGGCTGAGGGTCTCGCACTGCAGCGGGACGAGCACGCCGGTGGCCGCGGTCAGCGCGGCGACGGTGAGCACGCCGAGCGAGGGCGGGCAGTCGAGCAGGACCCAGTCGTAGTGGGTGCCGGAGGCGGCGAGGTCCTCGATGACACCGCGCAGGACCTGCTCGCGACCGGTGCGCATCAGCAGGTCGGCCTCGGCACGGGCGAGCTCGATCGTGGCGGGCAGCAGGTCGACGCCGTCGTCGGTCGTGAGGATGACGTCGAGCGGGTTCGTGCCCTTGGTCAGCACCTGGTGGACCGAGAGCTCGAGGTCCTCGGGGTCGATGCCGAGGGAGAACGTCAGGCAGGCCTGCGGGTCCAGGTCGACCAGCAGCACCGACTGGCCGGCCTCGGCCAGCGCGGCACCGATCGAGGCGACGCTCGTCGTCTTCGCCACGCCACCCTTCTGGTTGGCGACGGCGAGGACGGTGCAGGGACTGGACATCAGGACACATCATGCCGGACTCACCCCACATCGGCGCGCATCCGCGTGCTTGACTTCGAGCATGTCGACCAGCCTCATCACCGGCGCGACCGCCGGCATCGGCCACGAGTTCGCCGTCCAGCTCGCGAAGCGTGGCGACGACCTCGTCCTCGTGGCCCGCGACGAGGCCCGCCTGGAGGCGGTCGCGGCCGACCTGCGGTCGTCGTACGGCGTCGCGGTGGAGACCCTCGCCGCCGACCTCACCGACCTCGGCGCACTGGGCCGGGTCGAGGCCCGCCTGGCCGATGTGGCGAGGCCGATCGACCTGCTGGTGAACAACGCCGGCTTCGGTCTCAAGGAGCGTTTCCTCGACAACCCGATCGACGTCGAGCAGGCCCAGCAGGACGTGCTGGTCCGCGCGGTGCTGCGGCTCACCCACGCGGCCCTCGGCGGCATGGTCGCCCGCGGCAGCGGCGGCGTCATCAACGTCTCGTCCGTCGCAGCCTTCCTCCCCCGCGGCACCTACTCGGCCGCGAAGGCATGGGTGAACAGCTTCTCGGCCTGGGCGCACGCGGAGTACGCACCGGCCGGCGTCACCGTGATGGCGCTGTGCCCCGGTTTCGTGCGCACGGAGTTCCACGAGCGCCTCGGCGTCGACCGGGACTCCTCAGCGCCCCAGCAGCTGTGGCTCGACGCCGACTTCCTGGTCGCCTCGGCGCTCTCCGACTTCGCCAAGGGCAAGGCGATGTCGATCCCGTCCAAGCGTTACAAGGCGATCGTCGCTGGGTCGCGGGTGGTGCCGCGCTCCGCCCTCCAGCGGTTGCAGGGCCTCGGCCGGAAGTAGCGTTGCGGGTTGCGCGTTCCGGGCCACCTCGACATCGCAACGGACGCCGGCCCGCCGAGGCGGAGCGGCTGATCGCTCTCGGCGCCACGAAGGTAGTCAGACCGTCCCGGGGTCGGTGTCGGCGGCTTGCGCGGAGCCCGGGTCGGTCTGGGCGTCGAGAGGCATCCCCTGTCGTGGCTGGTCGGTGCCTGGGTGGTCGCGCGCCGCAGTGGCGACCTCTGTCGCGGGAGGTCGGTCGGCGTGGTCGCGGTAGGTGGTCCCTGTTGACGGTTCGGCGCCTACGCCGCGGGGGTGCTCCCTGCGGTTGGCGCCGCGGAGTTTTCGAATCAGTCGTCAGACAGTCGTTAGGTGGAATCGGGCACGCATGTGGTGCGTGGCGGACTCCACTTAGGGCCGTCGGTGGAACTTCCAGGCTCCGGTCGGCATGACTTCATGAGCCATCCGCGGGTCGTGGGCGACGTGGTGATGATGGCTGCAGAGCAGGACGCCGTCGGCGAGGTCGGTCTTCCCGCCGCGGGACCAGGGCTCTGAATGATGTGCCTCGCACCAGGTCGCGGGGATCGAGCAGCCCTCCGCGCGGCACTGCTTGTCGCGCAGGCGCACCGCCTTGCGCTGGGCCGAGTTGAACAACCGCTGGGCCCGGCCGAGGTCGAGGATCTCGCTCTTGCCGCCGAGGACGACGGGGATGATCTTGGCGGTGCAGGCGAGTCGCCGGGCCTCGTCGGCGGTGATGCGGAGGTCGCCGTCGAGGGAGCCGATGACGCCGGCGGTGGCGAGGTCGCGTCGCAGGTCGTCGAGGCTGATCGTCACCATGACGGTGGTGGCGTCGCCGCCGTGATCGGGCAACTTCTTCGGGTCAAGGTGCTCGAGCAGAGCGCAGAACGCCCGGCCGAGTCGGTTGCTCCGGGGGAAGCGTTCGCCGGTCGAGACCCTGGGCGAGGAGAACGAGTCGAGGTACGTCTCGAGGCGTGCGGCGACCGCATCGGGAACCTGACCGATGATGCGGGTGAAGCAGCTAGCACCCGGCGATCGGGCTAGCCCTGTCCCTCGACGAACGCCCGCACGGAGTCGGCCACCAGCTGGACAGCGATGGCCGAGAGCAGCAGGCCGGCGATGCGGGTGATCAGCAGGACTCCCCCGTCCCGCAGGACACGGGCGATCGGCAGCGAGAAGCGCATCGCGAGCCAGATCGTCAGGTGCACGCCGACGACGCCGGCCAGCACCGCCGTACCGTCGGCGAAGCCGTGGACCTCGTGGACGAACAGCATGGTGGCGACGATGGCGCCGGGGCCGGCCAGCAGCGGGGTGCCGAGCGGGACCAGGGCGACGTTGACGTCACCGGACTGCTCGGGCGCCTGCTCCTTGCCGGTCAGCAGCTCGAGCGCGACCAGGAGCAGCAGCAGGCCACCGGCACCCTGGAGCGCAGGGAGCGAGATACCGAGGTAGTCGAGGATCTGCTGGCCGAACAGCGCGAACACGCTGATCACCAGGAAGGAGACGGTCACCGCCTGCCAGGCGGCCTTGCGGACCGTCTCGGCCGAGCGGCCCGCGGTCAGCGAGAGGAAGATCGGGACGGTGCCGACGGGGTCCATGATCACGAAGAGCGTCACGAAGACCTCGGTCATCAGCACCACGTCGATCACGCGCAGATCCTACGGCTCAGCACGCTCGCAACCTGCATTCATCCGGCATGATCACCACGGCGGCGGAGGTCCTCCGAACGGCAGCGTGACCAGCTGGGGGCCGCTCGCCGAGATGTCGCGGAGGATCCAGTCGTCGCGCAGCAGCAGGATCGCCGAGGCCGGTCGCAGCACCAACCACAGCCACCGACCCTCCGCCTCGCCCGCCAGCACCGATCGGTCCAGCTCACCGTCGGCGGCGCTGGTCGAGACCGACCACAGGCCGACCGGACGCGCCCCGAGCCGGACCTTGACCAGGGAGGTGCCGACGCCGACCTCCCCGCCGGGGTCGACGGACTCCCACGGCTGCCGGACCAGGCCTGCGGCCCGTGCGCCCAGCCCGGTCCCCGGCTCCTCGCTGACCACCAGCACGTCGACCGGCCCGTCCAGCACGCTCGTGCCGGACACGCAGGTCAACGTCGCCCGCGCGCCGCCGGAACCCGCGACGACCGCGAAGTCCGTCACGGTCCAGCCGGGTCCCAAGGGCCAGGGGAGGTACGTCGGGAACGAGCCCGCGCGCTCGAGGTGCCCCGCGAAGCCGTCGTACGTCGCCGCCGGCGGCCGCCACAACGGGACGACCTCACCGTGCTCGGGGCAGGCCCACTGGTCGGCCTCGATCTCCGCGATCGGCACCGGGCAGCGCGGGCACCCCGCCCGTGCCTCCGAACCGCCCGCCGTCATGGGCCAACCGTGCTGCTCGAGCCCCGAGCCGTCAAGAGAGGTGCTCGGGAGATCCGGCCCCCGCTCACGCGTTCCAGCGGAGCACGACGGCGGTGTCGCGCTCGAACCCGAGCACCGAGACGGTCGCGGTGTCGAGCTTGAGCAGCCGGCCCTCGGAGACGGGCAGGTCGAGCCACCTGGCGGCGAGGGCGCGCAGGCTGTGGCCGTGCGCGAAGACGAGGGTGCGACCCTCGACGGCACGAGCACGTGCGACCACCCGGTCCAGACGCAGGGTCATCGACGCGGCGGTGTCACCGCCCGGGCACGGATGGGTCCACACCGTCCAGCCCGGTGCGGCCTCGCGGATCTGGGGCGTGGTGAGCCCCTCGTAGGCGCCGTACCTCCACTCGACGAGGTCCTCGTCGATCTCCGCGTCGGGAAACCCGGCCAGGAAGGCCGTCCTGCGGGCACGGGCCAACGGGCTGGTCAGCACCTGCGCGAACGCGACGGCGGCGAGCCGCGGCGCGAGTTCGGCGGCCATCGCCTCGCCCTCGGGGAGCAGCGGCAGGTCGGTCGACGAGGTGTGCCGCCCGTTCGAGCTCCACTCGGTCGCGCCGTGCCGCACCAGCCACAGCTCGCGCTCCCCGTCGCCATGATCGTTCCCGCCATCCATGGGTCCAGCGTGTCAGGATCTCCCCATGGGTCACCAGAGGCGTCTCTCCATCGCGGCCATCACCCTCGCGCTGCTCGCCCCGCTCGCCGGGTGCGGCAAGTCCGAGGACGCAGCGAAGGACCCGGCGTCCGACCCGACCTCGAGCGCCACCGCCACGAGCAGCAGCACGTCGGGTACCTACCCGACGCTCGCCGCGACCGACTACAGCTATCGGCTGCAGGTGTTCTGCTACTGCTCGTTGGTGGGGCCGGTGGACGTCACGGTCAGGGCCGGGAAGGTCGTCTCGGCGCGGATCGCGAGCGGTCCGTCGAAGGGCAAGCCCGCGCCGGCGTCGTACACCCACCTCACGATCAACGAGATCATCGCCAAGGCCAACGAGGCCAACAACCACGCCAAGGTGATCTGGCCCCAGGGCGCAACGGTGCCGCAGCGGGTCACCGTCAGTCCGGTCACCCACACCGCCGACGCCCAGATCACCTACGTGATCAAGAGGTACGTCAGCGCGGGATGAGCGCCCAGACGTCGAGGTCGAGCAGCACGCCGGCGGCGTACTTCCCGTCCTCGCCCTTCAGGGTCATCGACTCGTCGCGGCCCTTGGTCGCGACGAGCCTCAACCGCAGCGCGCCGACGGAGTCGGAGATCTCCGCCTTGTCCAGGACCTCGGACCAGGCGTAGACCGTGTCACCGGCGAAGGCCGGGGAGACGTGCGATCCGGCGTTGATCGCCGCGATCAGCTGGGCGTTGGCCAGGCCGTTGAAGGACAGCGCGCGAGCCATCGAGATCACGTGGCCGCCGTAGATCAGGCAGTTGCCGTCCGGACGCGCCTCGGTGTTGAAGTGCACCTTGGCGGTGTTCTGCCACAGGCGGGTGGCCATCTTGTGCTCGGAGTCGCTGAACGTGACGCCGTCGACGTGGTCGATCTTCTCGCCGACCACGTAGTCGTCGTAGCGGTGCGGCTCGCCCGCCGCGGTGAAGTCGTACGCCGAGAAGTCGAGACCGTCCGGGATGACGAGCTCCGTCGCGGCGACCGCCGGGGCGAGCTCGGGCAGGACGGTCTCCGGCGCGTCGAGCGTGGTGTCGCGCTTGTGCACCATCACCCAGCGGCACCAGTCGAGGGCGACCTCACCGCGCTGGTTGGTGGCGGTGGAGCGGACGTAGACGACGCCGCTCTTGCCGTTGGAGTTCTGCTTGAGGCCGATGACCTCGGACCTCGTGGAGAGCGTGTCGCCCGGCACGACCGGCTGGTGGAAGCGGCACTCGGCATAGCCGAGGTTGGCCACCGCGTTGAGCGAGATGTCCGGGACGGTCTTGCCGAAGGCGATGTGGAAGGCGATCAGCTCCTCGACGGGGTGCTGCTCGAGGCCCACCGAGGCGGCGAAGGCCGCGGAGCTCGGAACCGCGAAGCGCGTCGGGTACAGCGAGCCGTACAGCGCGCGGTCACCCTCGGTGACGGTGCGCGGCGTCGCGTGCTCGATCACCTGGCCGACGGTGAAGTCCTCGAAGAAGTTGCCCGGGTTCGTCTTGCTCACGGTCCTGCATTCTGCCGACCGGCGGCGTCCTCGCCGAAACCGGCCGTCGTTGATGAGACGGCGCGGGTCAGCTCTGGTCGAGCTTCTTGCCGAGGTTGGCGAGCGCGGCGCGCAGGCGCTCGTCGTCACGATCGACCGTCGGCACGAGCACCTCGGTGACGACGTCGATGAGGTCGACCAGGCGCTGGTTCAGCTCGCGGTTCTCCTCGACGGCGGCCTCCAGGACGGCGATCCGCCGCTCCAGCGCCGCCTCACCGCCGAATCCCCTGCGTCGCGCTCGCAGCGCAGCGGCCCGCTCCCGGATGCTGCTCCCCCGGTCCTCGAAGTTCGCGTTCATCGGTCCCACCTCACTACCAATCGACAGATCTCAGGGTTCTCATCGCCCAGTCGCGCGAGCCCACGGGAGACGACGCTCTGCACGACGGTGCCGCCGTACGACTCGATCTCCCGGACGGCCCGCGCCGGAGGCACGAACGTACGGCGATGCTTCCCGAAGGCGAACCGGTCGTAGCGCGATGCCGGCGTACGGAACTCGACGTACGTCTCGCCGCCCCGGCGCTGCGCCATCGAGGCGAACCGCCAGAAGTTGGAGCGCGCGTTCGGGTCGAGGGCGTCGAGCAGGCCGCGGGCGTAGATGTCGCAGACCTCCTCGCGGTGGGCGTACGTCGCCCCCGCCAGCAGCATGCCGTGCAGGTCCTCGAGGTTCAGCCGGCGCACGGCGAACCGCTTCGCGCCGCGGGCGAGACGTGCACGCGTCTGCTCCAGCGCCCGCGTGGTGAAGTCGAACGCCTCGACGCGGTGGCCCTGCTCGGCGAAGAAGCGGGCGTCGCGCCCGGTGCCGGCGCCCACGTCGAGCAGGTGCGTCGCACCGCGCGGGGCCAGCCGCTCCTGGACCCACTCAGCGAAGGTGGACGGGCCCTCGGGCACCTCGCGTGAGCGCGGGCTCTTGTAGAAGTCCTCCCAGAGGCGTGCCCGGCGACGTTGTGCCCGGAACCAGGAGCTCATCCGCTGCACGTCGCGCGGGTCGTGGTCGAAGTGGAAGGCGGGGTCCGGCGTACGCCAGCCAGGACCGTAGGTGAAGGCCAGCACGTCCTCCGGGCGTGCGGGAGCGACGATCTCGCGACCCTCGAGCGTCACGGTGCCGAACGGCAGCAGCGCGGCTCGGTCCAGGGGGCCGGTCAGGGAGCCGGTCACGTGGAACCGGTCGCCGACGAAGAACGAGCCGAACACGTCGATGCCGACACGTCGGTCGCCGCCGGTCTCGACCCAGACCTTGAAGTTCGCCCCGGACAGCCGGACCACGCGCCAGCCCAGGGCTCGCATCCGCTTGATCGCGGCGGAACACTCGCGGATGACGTCGAAGGGGTGCTCGTGGCGCGAGAGGTAGGCCAGGTCGGCGTCGGAGTCGTGCCCGATCAGGTGCCCGTCGCGCACCGCTCCCAACAGGCAGCCGTACATCAGGTACGCGTCGAGACCGCACTCCTCGACGAGGTCGTGCAGCACCCGGTGGAGCGCGTCCACGACCTCCTCACGGGCGGAGTCGGCGGTGTTGCTGAAGTCGCGCTGCATCCGGCCGCCCTTGTCGACGGCGAGGGCGTTCCCTGCCTGGTCGACCACGGCCGTCCGCGCAGCGCTGTCGGTGAAGGCGACCTCCTGGCGGTGCAGCACCTCGCCGGTGCTGTGCTCGACCAGGCACACCTCCGCCGTACCGGTGAGGTACGGGACCAGCGCCTTGGGCCACGGCACCTTGATCCCGCGTCCGGCGGGCGTGCCCTCGCGGGCGGGGTTGAACGACCAGACCCGCTGACCGTCCAGCAACACGTCCACCGTGACGGACGTGGCCCCGGCCAGAACCATCCCCGAGGCGCTCACATCGGTTTCGCGCGTCAATCCGTCTCCTCGTGCGTGCTGAGCGCCCAGAGTAGAGCCCACCCGGAGCGCATGCACCAAAAGCCGAACACGGTACCGATGAGGCAGCCGTCACATCGACGCGCGCGATCCTCTCGAGAACACACCAGTTATGGCGGACTCGTTTAATGTGTACAACCGGTGTCGCCGCCAGAGTGCGAGGCCAGAATGTGCCGTGACTGCCCCTGTCGCGGCTGGAGGGACACGGGAGAGGCATGCGTTTCCTGCTGAGAACGTTGATGGTGTTCATCGTCCTTGTGGCGACCTGGTCGGCGGTTCCGCACGCTGATGCCTACGGTGACTTCGCCGCGAGGCCCGACAGCATGGGCAGCAAGCCCGGCGCGACCCACACGGTCAACGTGCTGGCGAACGACACCTGCTCGGGCATCCGGCCGTGTCCGGCCGCCCGCGTGAAGATGAACCTGGTGACGCCGCTCCCGCGGAACATCACCGCGTCCGTCACGTCCGCCAAGCAGATCACCATCAAGGTGGGCTCCCACCGCAAGCTCGGTGCCGTCCGCGTGCGCTACCGCCTGACCCAGAACGGACGTTCCGTCGTCGCGTCGATCTGGGTCCACGTCTGGGCCCCTCGCTGGGCGCCCGCGCACATGAGCACCGGCATCGGCCCCAACTTCAACAACCCGACCGGTGGCCGCACGGCGCGCCGCGCGGTCGTGCGCCACGTCGTCAAGGCGATCGACAGCGTTCCCGGCTACCGCGTCGACTCGCGCGCGCAGTGCCCCAAGGTGCGGGCCCTGTGGCCGAACGAGATCAAGGTCAGCCTCTACTCCCTCGCCGACCGGAACTTCGCCGACGCCCTGATCCGCGCCGACCGTCGCTGCGTCAGCGTCCAGCTGCTGATGAACGACCACCTCAACGCGCACACCTCGAAGTCCTGGGGCAGCCTGCTGCACGCCCTCGGCAACAACCGCAGCGCGCGCAGCTGGACCTACCGCTGCCGCTCCGGCTGCCGTACCGGCCGAGGTGTCGAGCACGCGAAGTTCTACCTGTTCTCGCAGGTCGGCACCACGAAGAACGTCGTGATGGCCGGCTCCTCGAACATGACGAGCAACGCCACCGGCGTCCAGTGGAACGACCTGTTCACCACCCACTCGACCGCGCTCTACAGCGACTTCAGAAGCGTCTTCGAGGAGATGGCTCCGGACAAGAAGGTCTTCCACCCCTTCCGCCTGTTCAACACCGGTCCCTACCAGGCCGCGTTCTGGCCCCAGCCGGGCGCCAAGGCCGACACCGACCAGGTCATGAAGTGGCTGCGGAGCATCTCCTGCAGCGGCGCGACCGGCGGCGCCGGCATCAACGGCCACTCGGTCATCTACATCAACATCCACGCCTGGCACTCCGAGCGGGGCGCGTGGCTGGCGCAGGAGGTCAAGAACCTCTACAACCACGGTTGCTACGTCCGGATCCTCTACAGCTTCATGGGCCACGGCATCTTCAACTACCTGAAGTCCGGCACCGGGTCGCGGATGGTCGTGCGCCGCACGATCTTCCCGCACGACCCGCCGCGCTACGACGCCGACGGCATCGCGATGGCCTCGCTCTACTCGCACATGAAGAACTTCAACGTCTCGGGCAACGTCGCCGGCGACAGCTCGGCCTGGGTCACCTGGACCGGGTCGAACAACTTCACCGGTCTCGGCCTGCACTCCGACGAGGTCGTCCTCCGGATCGCCTCGCGGCGCGTCTACAACGCCTACGTCGCGCACTGGAAGTTCATCTCCCAGACCCGCTCCTCGCCGATCTGGGCTCACTACGACGAGCCGCAGGGCGGCGGTCGTGCCCCGGAGGACCCGGCTCGCATGATGACCCGCAGCCAGCTGCAGAGCCTGACGCCGGTCCAGCGGATGATGCTCGACGACGAGCTGCCGGGCCTCTCCACCGCCGGCCAGGACATGGACTGACCGGGCTACCGGAACCCGCCTGAAGCGCCAGGCCCCGCCGACCAGCTGGTCGGCGGGGCCTGGCGCTTTCTCAAGGCTTGGCGGGGCTCGGCGTACGCCGGTCAGCCGTCGAGCTTGTTGGTCAGCTCACGGACGTCGTGCATCAGGTCGGCGATCAGCGTCGACGCCACCTCGAGCATCTCGGCATCGGTCACCTCGCTGGGAACGCGGCGGCGCACGCGGGGGTCCGCGGGCCGCAGGACGTCCAGGTCGCCCACGACGCGGTAGCCGGCGGACTCGATCAGCTCGACGGCCCGCAGGCTGCGCGCGTCGCACTGGTCGGCAAGGTCGTCGGGCAGCCCGAAGCGGTCGCCCTGCTGCCCGGCGAGGTGCTTCTCGGCCAGGAAGCCGCGGATCCACTCGCCACGGTCGACCGCCCGCCGCTTGAACTCGTCGAGCTTGGGCGTCACCCGGCGCAGCAGCTCGACCTGGGCGGCCCCCAACGAGGCGTTGGCCGTCTGCTCGGAGATCGTGAGGCCGTCACCGGCCCCGATCACCTCGGCGAAGTTGAGCCAGTGCTGCTGCGGCTGCGACCCGGCACGCGGCACGGGAAGGATGTGGACGTTGCTCGCCGGCACCAGGCCCGCCCAGCGCTCCAGCACGCCACCGAGGTCCCAGGTCTGCCAGCTGAACTCGGAGCCCTTCTCCCGGGTCGCGGCCTGCTCGAGCGTGAGCGTCGAGCCGTTCTTGACCAGCTCCTGCCACCCTGCCGCGAGCATCCCGGACGCCTCGCGCGCCGTCACGATCAGCTCGACCTCGGCGGGCGCCAGGCGCTCGATCAACGACCGGGCCTGCTCGTGGGACGCGCCGCAGAAGAACTCGTGGCTGATCAGCGCCGTCGGGCGCGAGTCCCGAGCGATCTCCTCGCACATCCTCGAGAGGGCACCGACGGCGGCGGCGGGCCGCCGCGACATGTCTGCACCCGTGCACTCCAGCGCGGCCCACAGGTGGTCGCGGCGGGTACGTCCCGGCAGCCAGATCCCGCGCCGCTCCAGAGCACGGCGGTTGTCCCACAGGATCCGCTGGAGGTACGTCGTACCGGTCTTGGGCAGACCGATGTGGAGCAGAACGCGTTGAGTCACGTCGGCACCCTCTCAGGGTGATCGGGGCGGATCAGATCTTGTAGTCCTTGAGGAGGCTGCGCCCGATGATCATCTTCTGGATGTCCGAGGTGCCCTCGCCGATGAGCATGAACTTGACCTCGCGCATCAGGCGCTCGATCTCGTACTCCTTGGAGTAGCCGTAGCCACCGTGGATCCGGAAGGAGTCCTCGACGACCTCGTTGGCGTACTCGGAGGCGAGCATCTTGGCCATGCCGGCCTCGACGTCCATGCGCTTGCCGGTGTCCTTGAGGCGGGCCGCGCGGACCATCATCGTGTGGATGGTCTCGACCTTGGTCGCCATCTCGGCGATGCGGAACAGGATCGCCTGGTGCTCGGCGATGACCTTGCCGAAGGTCTTGCGCTGCTGGGCGTAGGCGACACCGAGCTCGAAGCCGCGCCAGGCCAGGCCGCAGGCACGGGCCGCGACGTTGACGCGACCGACCTCGACGCCGTCCATCATCTGGAAGAAGCCCTTGCCGGGCTCGCCGCCGAGGATCTGGTCGGCGGCGATCTTGTGGTCCTCGAGGATGAGCTCGGTCGTCTCGACGCCCTTGTAGCCCATCTTGTCGATCTTGCCGGGGACGGTGACGCCCTGGGCGGTCTCGCCGAAGCCGGCCTCCTTCTCGACGAGGAAGGTGGTCATGTTCTTGTAGACCGAGTCGGCACCCTCGTCGGTCTTGGTCAGCAGGGCGACCAGCGTCGAGGAGGCGCCGTTGGTCAGCCACATCTTCTGGCCGGTGATGGAGTAGGACCCGTCCTCGAGCTTGGTGCCCTTGGTCGAGATCGCCGCGACGTCGGAGCCGAGGCCCGGCTCGGACATCGAGAACGCGCCGCGGACCTCGCCGGTCGCCATCCGCGGGAGGTACTTGGCCTTCTGCTCCTCGGTGCCGTGCTGCATCAGCAGGTAGGCCACGATGAAGTGGGTGTTGATGACGCCGGAGACGCTCATCCAGCCGCGGGCGATCTCCTCGACCACCAGGGCGTAGGTCAGGATCGACTCGCCGAGGCCGCCGAACTCCTCGGGGATGGTCAGGCCGAAGACGCCGAGCTCCTTGAGCCCGTCGACGATCTCCTGCGGGTAGGTGTCGGAGTGCTCGAGCTCTTGCGCGACCGGGATGATCTGCTCGTTCACGAACTGGCGAACGGCCTTGAGGATCTCAGTCTGGTCGTCGGTCAGACCCTCGGTCTGGCAGAGGCGGGGCATTGCGTTCCTTCCGGCGTACGGCATCGTCGGAGCGGATTCTAGCGGCGTACGACGCCCCTTCCCCCCTCGCGGCCCACGGTGGAGACCGAAGGGCAACGCGCCGCGCCGGGGACCGTGATTCGGCGCACGACCACGTACCGTGGGTAGACACGAGACTCATGTGACCAAAGAGAATGGATTGACGATGTCGAGCCAGGTGCAGCCGCCCCGCACCCACCACGCCACCGGAACCCGGGTTGCGATCATCCTGCTCGCGCTGGTCGTGGCCAGCGGAGTGTTCGTCGCGACCCATTGGTCACACCATTCCTCCCCTCGGGGAGGCGCGACGACGAGCGCTGCCGAGAGCACGACCGTCCGGGTCGGCTCGTTCAACATGCTCGGCTACAGCCACACCACGGCCGGCGGGCGCACCCGCTTCGCCGACGGCATCCAGCGCACGGTCTGGGCCACCAAGATCATCGCCAACAACAACCTCCAGGTCATCGGCCTGCAGGAGTTCCAGGCGCCGCAGTACCGCAAGTTCGTGAGCATCGAGGGCTCGACGTTCGGCATCTACCCCGCCATGACCATGGGCAAGGGCCCGGTCCAGAACTCGATCGTGTGGCGCACCGACCAGTGGGAGCTCGTCGAGAAGCACACGATGAAGGTCCCCTACTTCCACGGCAACCTCATGCCGATGCCCTACGTCCTGCTGCGCAACCGCACCACGGGCCAGGAGATGTGGCTCTACAACTCGCACAACCCGGCCGACGTACGCGGTGACGCCACGCAGTACCGCGCGCGAGCCGTCGCGCTCGAGATCGACCTGATGCACCGCCTGCGGACCGCCTACCCGACCATCCCGGTGCTCAACGTCGGCGACAAGAACGACCGCTCGCCGTACATCTGCCCGATGATGGCCAACGCGCAGATGCACCCCTCGTCCGGCGGCGCCATCGTCGACGGCCAGTGCCTCCCCAAGCGTCCGATGTACGCCGACTGGGTGACCGGCAACGACCTGGTCTCCTTCGCCAACCACCACGCGCTCTTCACGCCGCTGGTCCAGAAGACCACCGACCACCACGTCCTGTACGCCGACGCGACGCTCTCGTCCTCGGTGACACCGGACCAGGAGCACGTCGTGCTGATCAACATCGAGGGCCTGCGCGGGCCGGCGATCCACTCACGGATCACCCCGATGCCCACCCTCAAGTCGATGATGCGCGGCGGCGTCGCCACCGGGGACGCCCGCACCGCCTACGAGAGCGTCAACCCGGTCGCGAACACCGTCAGCATGCTCACCGCCCGCACCGCGAGCAAGCGGTACGGCGGGACCGGCGTCGCGACCACCAGCGGAACCGTCGCGAAGGCGGCGGGGACCTACGTGCCGAGCGCCTTCGACGTCGTGCACGACGCCGGCCTGCGCACGGGGTTCTGGACCTCCAACCGCGCCGTGTGGCGCGTGGTCACCGCGAGCTGGAACGGAACGGGCGGGGCCGCGGACACCAACGGCGTCGACAACGGACGCAACAAGATCAGCGCGCAGGCGCTGACGACCACCGACCGCGCCGCGATGAACGGGCTGTCCAACGACCTGAAGAGCCACGGGACCGTGCTCTCGGTGGCGGTCCTGAGCGCACCCGCCAAGGTGGCACGCCGCTTCGGCTACGCCTCGGACGCCTACCGCCGGTCGCTCGTCGCCCTCGACGGGTACCTCGCGCAGCTGCTGCGCACGATCCACGCCGATCCCAGGCTCGACGGGCACACCACGGTCGTGATCACCTCCGACCACGGTGCGACCTCGGCGACCGCGGCCGTCGCCGCCAACCCGCACGCCTACCGCATCCCGATCATCGCCTGGGGCGCATCGGTCGCCGGCGGCAAGAGCCTCTACCCGCTCAACCCACAGCTGGCCGACCCGCACTCGCTGCGCGTCGGCTACGCCCACGGCGGTACGCCGCGCCAGCCGGCCCGCATCGGCTTCCTGGCCAACTACGCGACCGGCCTGCTCGACCTGGGCCCGGTCGGGACGCTGGATGCCCGGCAGTCGCTGCGCACGGCCGGCTGATCGCCGGGTGGTCGTCGGGTGACCCCCCCGCCGCACGGCTGGGTAACAATAGGCGTGACCGATCCCACCTCCAGCGAAAAGAGCGGGCCTGCATGTCCCTGCACCGAGGCAGCGCCGAGCGCTGGAAGCAGGTCGCGACGGCGATCGCCGCGGTCGCCGTGCTCGCCTTCGTGGTGTTCGTCCTGACGCATGCCGGCAGCCTCGGCCAGCGGCGGGTGGACGATCCTGCCGCAGGACCAGCGGCCTCCCCGAGCCACCCGGCACCGGCCACCGTCGTACCGACCTCACAGGACCCCAACATCACCCGCCTGGACCACCAGCGGCTGGAGAAGCTGCGGGTGCTGGCCCAGCAGGCCAACCAACGCCAGCGCCAGCGGCAGGCCCGCAACACCCCGTTCGTGGTCTCCTCGCTCAACGTGCTCGGCGCGAGCCACACCAGCGGCCCCGGCAGCAAGCCGAACTACCGCACCGGCAGCGCGCGGATCCTCGGCCTGGCCCGCGTGCTGCTCCTCAAGCACGTCAGCGTGGTCGGCCTGCAGGAGTTCCAGGCACCGCAGGACCACACCTTCCAGCGGGCCGTCGGTGCGGCGTACGCCGTCTATCCCGGAATGACCATGGGGGCGCGGACGAGCGAGAACTCGATCGCCTGGCGCAAGGCCGACTGGAAGGTCGTCAGCGCCCACACCATCTCGATCCCGTACTTCTACGGCCACGCCCGCCAGATGCCCTACGTGCAGCTGCAGAGCACCTACTCCGGCAAGAAGGTGTGGTTCGCGAACTTCCACAACCCCGCCGACGTCCGCGGCAACGCGGCCCGCTGGCGGCACCGCGCGCTGCAGATCGAGGCCTCCTTGGTGCGCCGGCTCCACGCCGACGGCTCCCCGGTGATCCTCACCGGCGACATGAACGACCGCGAGGCGTTCGCCTGCCCGTTCACCGCCGCGAGCGGGATGCACTCCGCTGACGCCGTCTACAGCGCGGGCGGGCGCTGCTACACCCACCGCGGCATGGACATCGACTGGATCATGGGCACCCCCGACGTCGGCTTCACCGGCTACCTGTCGGACTACGGCCCGCACCGGGCGCGGCTGACCGACCACCCGATGGTCACGGCGACGGTCACGCTCACCGCGTCCTGACCGGCGAGCGGCGGGCCGGCATCGGACGGGCCAGCCTCAGAGGGGGCTGCCGATGTCCTTGCGGTAGCGCGCGATCAGCTCGTCGAGATCGCCGGTGTCACGCTGCGCGATCGGGATCACCAGCTCCATCATGATGTCGCAGAGCTCGGCCAGCCGGAGATTGACCTGGCGGCACTCCTGGACCTCGGCCTCCAGCTCCTCGATCCGCTTGCGGACCTGTGCCATCGGGTTCCAGCTCATCGCGCTCCTCGCTTCCATGAGATCGTCAGTCGGGCGACTGCCTCGACGTCCGGGGTCGCCTCGTCCTGCGGCACCCCGGCCTGGGCCTCGGTGAGTCGCTCGACCTTCTGCACGACACCACCGGCGTCACGCACGGCGGCCTCGATCCGCCCCAGGTGGGCCCGTCCGAGCGCGCGGCTCCGGGAGTACGCCGTCGGCGCCAGCTGGACCTGCAGGTGCAACCGCCCACCGTCGCGGGTGAGCACGCGCGCCAGGCGCAGCAGGCTTGCCAGCGCCGTCTTGTCGATCGTGCCGACCAGGTGGTGCGCGAGGACGACCCGCGGGCCCGGCAGCCGAGCCAGGTCGGCAGCAGCGACGTACACCGAGCGGAGGTCGTCGAGGTTGACCCACTCGAACCGGACGCGCTCGGGGTTCTTGGCCTTCGCCGCAACCCGCTGCGCACGGGAGAGGTCGGGCACGAAGTAGTCCAGGCCGACGGCCCGGTGGCCCTGCCGGCCGAGCCAGTTGACGTCCTGGCCGATGCCGCAGCCGATGTCGATGAAGGTCGACGCGTCGGGCTCAGCGGCCTCGACCGCCCGGACGAACTCGCTCGGACCGCGCCGTGGAGCGGGCTCCTGCCGGGAGCGGCGGCGCTCGTGGCGGGTGTCCAGGCCGACGCGGAGACCGCGGAACCAGCCCTCCAGGCGGCGCGTCGCGGAGCGGGGCGTCTCGAACTTGTACGCCGGGTCGGGGATGCGCCAGGTGGGGCCGTACATCGCCTCGAGCATGCGGGCGGGCTCGGCCGGGACCGGGAACTGCTCCCCCGCCATCGTCGCCACGGACCTCGGGTAGATCCAGTCCAGCTCGAACCGGTGGCCGACCTCGCCCATGAGGTAGAGCCGGCCGTCGCGCATGAAGCCCCCGAAGACGTCCAGGCCACGGCTCGCCCCGTCGCTCTCGGTGACCACGATCTTGAAGGCGATGCCGCTGTAGCGGCGTACGGTCAGGCCCATCGCCTGGAGGCGGCGCTGGATCTCGAAAGACTCGACGACCACCTGCCACGGCTCGGACTTGCGGCTGACGTAGCCGAGGTCGGCGTCGGAGTCGTGGCCGATGAAGTCCTGGTCGCGGACCGCGCCGAGGAGCGTGCCGTAGGCCAGGAAGCCCTCCACCCCGGCGGCGTCGAGGGCGTCGAGCACGATGTGCATGGCGCGCAGGACCGGCGCCGAGTGCTCGGGAGCGCGCTCGCCGAAGAGGCGCGAGAGCCGCATGCTCTTGTCCAGGCCCATCAGCTCGCCGTTGCGGTCGGCGACGACGATGCGCTCGCCCGAGTCGCCGAAGCGTACGTCGGCGCGCGAGATCTCCTCGCCGGTGGCGGGGTCGACCAGGCTCACGGTCGTCTCGCCGACGAGGAAGCGGCGCAGGACCTCGGGCCAGGCGAAGAAGAGCGCCCGGCGGACCGCGGTCGTGTCGCGGCGCAGCCAGAAGGAGAAGATCCGTCGCCCGTCGAAGCAGACGTCGAGCGGGAAGTCGCCCGTGCCGGACAGCGTCAGACCGGTCTCATCGACCTGGAACGAGGTCACCTTCCCGGATGGTCGGGTGGAACTCGGCACGCCGTCACACTAGCCCATCGCGTCGCACCGGACGTGGCGGCGGTGGCGTCCGTGGCGAGCGCGGCGCGACCGCGATCGTGTGCGCAACGCACTAGGCTCGTCGGGTGAGCGTCACCCCGTCCCGCGTCTTCGTCGCACGATTGGTGGGCCTCCCGATCTTCGACCCGCAGGGCGACCAGGTGGGAAAGGTCCGCGACATCGTGGTCACGATGCTCTCCGACAGCTCCCAGCCGCGCGTCCTGGGCATGGTCGCGGAGGTGTTCGGGCGGCGGCGGATCTTCGTCCCGATGACCCGCGTCACCAACGTCGACAGCGGGCAGGTCTACACGACCGGCCTGCTCAACATGCGCCGCTTCGAACAGCGCGCCACCGAGACCCTCGTCATCGGGCAGATGCTCGACCGCAGCGTGACGATCGTGTCCAACGGCGTCACCGGCACGGTGTACGACGTCGCCATGGAGCCCGCCCGCAACCGCGACTGGGTCCTCAGCCGGGTCGCCGTCCAGGAGCCCAGCAAGGGCTTCCGCCGCCGCGGGCAGACCCATGTCGTGGCCTGGAGCGACGTACGCGGGCTGAGCCGGCGCGACGCAGAGCAGGGCGCGACCCACCTCGTGGCCGCGCTCAACGAGATGCGACCGGCCGACGCGGCCAGCGTCCTGCACGACCTGCCGCCGGAGCGTCGTGCGGCGGTCGCGATGGCGCTCGACGACGAGCGGCTGGCCGACGTGCTGGAGGAGCTGCCCGACGAGGACCAGGTCCAGATCGTCCGGCTGCTCGACAGCGAGCGCGCCGCCGACGTCCTCGAGGAGATGTCGCCCGACGACGCGGCCGACCTCGTCGCCGACCTGCCGCTGGCCACCCAGGAGGTGCTGCTCCAGCTGATGGAGCCCGATGAGGCCAAGGACGTACGCCGCCTCATGCAGTACCGCGAGAACACCGCCGGCGCCATGATGACGCCGGAGCCGGTGATCCTCGGGCCGGACGCCACGATCGCCGACGCGCTCGCCCACGTCCGCAACCCCGAGCTGACCCCGTCGCTGGCCGCGATGGTCTACGTCTGCCGCCCGCCCCTGGAGACGCCCACCGGGCGGCTGCTGGGCGTGGCGCACATCCAGCGCCTCCTGCGCGAGCAGCCCTCGACCCTGGCCGCGGCCGCGCTCGACGACTCGCTCGAGCCGCTGAAGCCCGAGGCCAGCATCGACTCGGTCGCCGCGCACCTCGCGACGTACAACATGGTCGCCGCGCCCGTCGTCGACGAGGAGGGCCGCCTGCTCGGCGCCGTCACGGTCGACGACCTCCTCGACCACCTCCTGCCCACCAACTGGCGCGACCACGGTTCCTCGGGCATGCGGAGGATCCGTGGCTGACGCGCGGCGCGGGGAGCGCCTGGACACTCCCCTGGTCCAGCGGCGCGCCCTCGTACGCCGCCCGACGCTCCGCGCCGACGCCTTCGGCGTGTTCGCCGAGAAGTTCGCCCGCTTCATGGGCACCGCACGGTTCCTGATCTGGATGACGGTGTTCGTCGTCGTCTGGGTCGTCTGGAACCTCGCCGCCCCCGGCGACCTGCGCTTCGACGACTACCCGTTCATCTTCCTGACCCTGATCCTCAGCCTGCAGGCGTCGTACGCCGCACCGCTGATCCTGCTGGCCCAGAACCGTCAGGAGTCCCGCGACCGGGTCATCGCCGAGCAGGACCGCCAGGCCGACGCCCGCGCGCACGCCGACATGGAGTTCCTCGCCCGCGAGGTCGCCTCCCTGCGGATGGCCGTCGGCGAGGTCGCCACCCGCGACTTCCTGCGCTCCGAGCTGCGCTCGCTGCTCTCCGAGATCGAGAAGAGCACGGCGCCGGCGGAGGATCCCGCCCACGACTGACGGCGGGGACGAGCGGCCGCGGAGGGCCACCTAGACTGTTGCCTCGTGAGTAGCTCGCAGGTGACCGTCGACCAGGTGATGACCGCTCTTGCGGGCGTCAACGACCCCGAGATCAAGCGTCCGATCACCGAGCTGGGGATGGTGGACGCCGTCGAGATCGACGGCTCGTCGGTCACGGTCAAGGCGCTGCTGACCGTCGCCGGCTGCCCGCTGAAGGACACCATCACCCGCGACGTGACGGCTGCCGTCCAGGCCCTCGACGGCGTCACCGGCGTCTCGGTCGAGCTCGGCGTGATGAGCTCGGAGCAGCGTGGCGAGCTGCACGCGAACCTCCGCGGGGGCCAGGCCGAGCGCGAGATCCCCTTCTCCCAGCCCGGCAACCTCACCAAGGTCTACGCCATCGCCTCCGGCAAGGGCGGGGTCGGCAAGTCCTCGGTCACCGTGAACCTGGCGATCGCCCTGGCCGCGTCCGGCCGCAAGGTCGGCATCGTCGACGCCGACATCTACGGCCACTCCGTCCCGGCCATGCTCGGCGTCGCCGACTCCCGACCCACCCAGGTCGACGACCTGATCATGCCGGTCCCGACGCCGTCCGGCGTCTCGGTGATCTCCATCGGCATGCTCAAGCCCAACCGCGAGCAGGTCGTCGCGTGGCGCGGACCGATGCTCGACCGCGCCCTCGTCCAGATGCTCGCGGACGTCTACTGGGGCGACCTCGACGTGCTCCTGCTCGACCTGCCGCCCGGCACGGGCGACATCGCCATCTCCCTCGGCCAGCACCTGCCCGGAGCCGAGGTGGTGGTGGTCACCACGCCGCAGGAGGCCGCAGCCGAGGTCGCCGAGCGCGCCGGCACGATGGCCTCGATGATGCACCAGCGCGTCGTCGGCGTCGTGGAGAACATGAGCTTCCTGCCGTGCTCGCACTGCGCCGAGGAGGGCAAGGAGCACCGCCTGGAGATCTTCGGGTCGGGCGGTGGCGACCGCGTGGCCGAGACCCTCTCGGCCCGCTTCGGTTACGACGTCCCGCTGCTCGGCCGGATCCCGATCGACACCTCGCTGCGCGAGGGTGGCGACGCCGGCAAGCCGATCGTCGAGGCCGACCCGACCGCGCCCGGCGCGACCGCGCTGCGCGGCATCGCCGACCGTCTGGACGGCCGCGGACGCGGCCTGGCCGGCATGCAGCTCGGTCTCACGCCCAGCAACAAGTTCTGATCCCGGTCGGGCACGGGCATGTTCGGCATCGGCTTCCCCGAGCTGCTGATGATCGCGTTCGTCGCGGTCCTCGTGCTCGGGCCCGACAAGCTGCCGGGCGTGGCCAAGCAGGCCGGTCAGCTGGTCCGGCAGCTCAAGAAGTTCGCCGACAACGCGCGTGACGAGCTCCGCAGCGAGCTCGGCCCGGAGTTCTCCGACCTCGAGCTGCGTGACCTCGACCCGCGGACCATCGTGCGCAAGCACATCGCCGAGGCACTGGCCGAGGACGAGGTCGCCGCGCGGGTGGCCGCCGCGACGCTGCCCGACGGCCAGCTCCCGCCGTACGACGACGAATCGACGTAGTCGCGATCAGCGGCGGGACTGGGCCGCCGCGATCGCGTCGAAGGACACCAGGACCGTACGCCGCTGCTCGCCGGTGACGACCTCGCAGAAGTCGAGGCCGACGCGACGGATCGTGCCGTCGTGCTGAGCGCCATCGACGAGGCGGACCACGCAGCGCTCGCCGGACTCGGCGACCCGGCGCAGGGCCGAGCCGAAGCCGATCCGGGTCAGTGGTGACCAGGCGACCTCCGGGATCGCGCGCACGCTGACGCCCTCGACGGTCTGGACCGCCGGCGTACGGATCAGCCAGTCCTGGTCGCCGGCGGCCAGCAGCACCCAGCCCTCCGAGACGCGCTGCAGCGTGCCGGCGACCGGCCCCACGCCGGTGATGGTCACGGTCAGCTCGCTGTCGAGCGTCGCCATCAGTCGGCCGGCGAGCGAGACCTGCTGGTACTCCGCCCGGCTCCGGTCGGCGACCTCGGCGTCGCGGTCGGCGGCATACAGGGCGCTGGCCTGCTGCTCGAGCTCGTCGAACAGTGCGAAGAGGTCCTCGTCCCAAGACATTCCGCCACCCTCTCAAATATCCACAGGCGGCGGCCAAACGGTTGCCGACTGGTTTGAACACGCTCAGACTGTGACAAACACATGCAAACACAAAGATTCATCCTCGGGAGCTCACCATGTCGACCACGGCCAGCGAGAGCGACGGTCTCCGCCTCACCGTCCCCGTCACAGCCACCCAGGGCACGCTCGCGCTCGCGCTGCTGCCCCGCAGCTCGCCCCCGCAGCCGCGGGGCGAGCGAGGCAGCAGCTCGGCCGTGGTGCTGCCGCTCGACCGCAGGCTGCGGCGCACCATCGACCAGTGGACGCGGCGCTACGTCCAGGCAGTCCTGGAGATCGTCGGCGGTGACCGGCCGGCCACGCAGGTGCTGCGCTGGACGGCCCCGGAGATCTACGACGACATCCGTCGCCGCGCGTGGCTCGTGGGCCAGGCCGGCGACCACCGTCCCGGCCTGGCACGGGTCCAGCCCGTCCGGCCGCGGGTGCAGAGCGTGCATTCCTGCTTCCTCAGCTCCACGACGGTCGAGTGCGGCGTGCACGTGCGCTACGGCGAGCGCAGCCGCGCCGTCGCCGCCCGCTTCGAGCGCGTCGAGGAGCACTGGGTCTGCACGGCGCTCGACTTCGCCTGAGCGCCGCCGCAGCCCGGCCACACCTGCTGGCCAAGGTGTGACGCCCGTCACTAGGGTCGCCTGGATCGGTCCGCACCCGCGGGCCCGGCTCAGGAGGCTCCCCCTTGTCCCCTTGGAACGCGTCACCCTGGAAACGCGCGGTGCGCTGCGCAGCGACCGCGATGGCCCTGGCAGGTGGCCTGACGCTCGCGCCGGTCGGCGCGCCGGCCGCGCACGCCGACGGCCCCGGCACCGGCTCCCCCTGGGTCGTCTCGGTCGGCGACTCCTACATCTCGGGCGAGGCAGGGCGTTGGGCCGGCTCCTCCAACTCCGACAGCACCCGCGCGGACGCGCTCGGCTCGACGGCGTACGACGACAACGCCTCCAACACGGGTGAGCAGATCCCCCGCTGCCACCGCTCCAAGAGCGCCGAGATCTACATCGGTGGCGGCGTGAGCGGCATGAACCTGGCCTGCTCCGGTGCCCAGACGTCCTCCTTCACCGACGGCAGCGGCAACTGGAAGCCGGGCCTCGACTTCGCCACCAGCGGCACCAACCAGGGCCAGGCCGCGATGCTGCAGACCTTCGCCGCTGCCCACAACGTGAAGATGGTGGCCGTCTCCATCGGCGGCAACGACTTCAACTTCGCCTCGGTCGTGCAGTCATGTGTCACCGACTTCCTCGGCTCGCCGAGCTGGTGGAAGGACTACTGCAACGACGACAGCAGCGTGACGGCGAACTTCACCAGCTCCAACGTCGCCACCATCAAGAGCAGGATCGCGACGGCGCTGACCAACGTCCGCACGGCCATGCGCAACGCCGGGTACGCCGACACCGCGTGGTCGATGCTCGTGCAGACCTACCCGTCGCCGATCCCGAACGGCAGCGGGTTCCGCTACAGCGAGAGCGGCTACACCCGGCAGAGCACGGGCGGCTGCGGCTTCTGGAACAACGACGCCACCTGGGCCAACGGCACCGCGCTGCCCACCATCAACAACACCGTGACCGGCGCGATCAGCCAGGCGGGCATCACCAACGCCAAGGTCCTCAACCTGTCCTCCGCACTCAACGGCCGACGCCTCTGCGAGACCGGCGTCGGCCTCTACGAGGAGATGGGCGTTCCGAGCTGGCAGAGCCCCGGTGCGGTCGACAAGACCGAGTGGGTCAACCAGATCCGCACGGCCTCGACCTGCTGCTCGAGCAGCCCCTACTACATCCAGGAGTCGATCCACCCCAACTACTGGGGACAGCTGGCGATCCGCAGCTGCGTGCGCCAGGCCTACAACGGCGGCGCGGTCCGATCCGGCACCTGCGTGCGCAGCGGCAACGGCCTCGTCAACGGCGAGCCGGTGATGGCGCTGCAGTGAGCGAAGGCCGCCTCACGGGCGTACGCCGGGCCGCGGCCCGGCGTACGCCCCGAGGTCGATGCCTCAGCCGTTGACGCGCGTGGTGAGCCCCGTGGGGGCACCCGGCGCGCCGTGGCAGCGCTTGTACTTCTTGCCCGAGCCGCAGGGGCACAGGGAGTTGCGACCGACGTCGGAGTACTCGTCGTCGGCCTGGGCCGCGGCACCCGCGGTGACGGCCTGCTCGCCGGACTCGTCGGGCGCGGAGTAGCTCAGGTTCGGCTGGACCGGCCGGGGGTCGAGGCCCTTGGCGGTGACCTTCGGCAGGGCGGCCCGCGCATCCGCGGCGACCTCGTCGACGTTGATCACGCCGGCACCTGCGTCGATGCCCGTGGGCGGCTCGGCGAAGGCACCCTCGTGCATCGGACCCGCGTGGGCCGAGCCGTCGGCGTGGTAGTGGACCTCCTCCGGCTCCTCCTCGACCTGGACCTCCAGGTTGAACAGGAAACCGACGGTCTCCTCCTTGATGCCGTCCATCATCGCGTTGAACATGTCGAAGCCCTCGCGCTGGTACTCGACCAGCGGGTCACGCTGGGAGTACGCGCGCAGGTAGATGCCCTCGCGCAGGTAGTCCATCTCGTAGAGGTGCTCGCGCCACTTGCGGTCGAGCACGGAGAGCACGACGCGACGCTCGAGCTCGCGCATGATCTCCTCGCCGAGGTCCTCCTCGCGACGGTCGTACGCCGCCTGCGCGTCGGCCGTGAGCGCGGCGATCAGGTCGTCCTTGTGCAGGTTCGACTTGGCGCCGGCCTCCTCCACGAGGTTCTGCCAGCGGATCTCGACCGGCCAGAACTGCTTGAGGTCGGTCCAGAGCTGGTCGAGGTCCCACTCCTCGGCGAAGTCGTCGAGGCTGCCGGTGACGGTGCCGCGGACGACGTCGTCGATGAAGCCACGGATCTGGGTCTCCAGGTCGACGCCCTCGAGGACCTCGCGACGCTCGGCGTAGATGACCTTGCGCTGGCGGTCCATCACGTCGTCGTACTTGAGGACGTTCTTGCGGGACTCGAAGTTCTGGCCCTCGACCTGCGACTGAGCGCTCGCGATGGCGTTGCTGACGCGCTTGTGCTCGATCGGGACGTCGTCGGGGATCTTGAGCATCAGCAGGATGCGGTCGACCCACTCGCCCTTGAACAGGCGCATCAGCTCGTCCTGGAGCGAGAGGTAGAAGCGGGACTCGCCCGGGTCGCCCTGCCGGCCGGAACGACCGCGCAGCTGGTTGTCGATACGGCGCGACTCGTGGCGCTCGGTGCCGACGACGTAGAGGCCGCCGAGCTCCTTGACCTCGTCGTGCTCCTTGGCGACCTGCTCCTTGATCCGCTCGAGCGTGGCGGGCCACTCCGCGTCGTACTGCTCGGCCGTCTCGCCGTGCGGCTCGATGCCCTTGCTGCGCAGCTCCTGGTCGGCGAGGAAGTCGACCGAGCCGCCGAGCATGATGTCGGTACCGCGACCGGCCATGTTGGTGGCGACGGTGACGGCGCCCTTGTGGCCGGCCATCGCGACGATCTTGGCCTCGTCGGCGTGCTGCTTGGCGTTGAGGACGGCGTGCGGGACGCCGCGCTTGGTCAGCTGCTGGTGGAGGTAGTCGGACTTCTCGACCGAGATGGTGCCGATCAGGACCGGCTGGCCGGTCTTGTGGCGCTCGACGATGTCGTCGACGACGGCCTCGTACTTCGCCTCCTCGGTGCGGTAGACGAGGTCGGGCTGGTCCTTGCGGATCATCGGCCGGTTGGTCGGGATCGGGACGACACCGAGCTTGTAGATCTTGTCGAACTCGGAGGCCTCGGTGAGGGCCGTACCGGTCATGCCGCCGAGCTTCTCGTAGAGGCGGAAGTAGTTCTGCAGCGTGACGGTGGCGAGGGTCTGGTACTCCTCGCGGATCTGCACGCCCTCCTTCGCCTCGATCGCCTGGTGCAGGCCGTCGTTGTAGCGACGACCGGCCAGCATGCGGCCGGTGTGCTCGTCGACGATGAGCACCTCGCCCTCCATGACGACGTACTCCTTGTCGTTGCGGAAGAGCTCCTTGGCCTTGATCGAGTTGTGCAGGAAGGAGATCAGCGGGGTGTTCGCCGACTCGTAGAGGTTCTCGATGCCGAGGTGGTCCTCGACGCGGGTGATGCCGTCCTCGAGGACCGAGATGGTGCGCTTCTTCTCGTCGACCTCGTAGTCGACGTCCTTGGTCAGCTTGCTCGCGATCTTGGCGAACTCGGCGTACCACTTGACCTCGTCCTGGGTCGGGCCGCTGATGATGAGCGGGGTCCGCGCCTCGTCGATGAGGATCGAGTCGACCTCGTCGACGATCGCGAAGTAGTGCTCGCGCTGGACGCACTCCTCGAGCGAGTTGGCCATGTTGTCGCGCAGGTAGTCGAAGCCGAGCTCGTTGTTGGTGCCGTAGGTGATGTCGCAGGCGTACGCCGTACGCCGCTCGTCGGGGCTCATGCTCGGCAGGATCACACCGGTGGTCAGGCCCAGCCAGCTGAACAGCCGACCCATCTGCTCGGACTGGTAGGTCGCGAGGTAGTCGTTGACGGTGACGATGTGGACGCCCTTGCCCGCGAGGGCGTTGAGGTACGCCGGCAGCGTGGCGACCAGGGTCTTGCCCTCACCGGTCTTCATCTCGGCGATGTTGCCGAGGTGCAGCGCCGCGCCACCCATGATCTGGACGTCGAAGTGGCGCATGCCGAGCACGCGCTTGCCCGCCTCGCGCACCGTGGCGAACGCCTCGGGGAGCAGGTCGTCGAGCGTCTCGCCCTTGTCGAGCCGCTCACGGAACTGGGCAGTCATGCCCTGGAGCTCCTCGTCGGACATCCGGGTGAAGTCGTCCTCGATGGCGTTGACGACCTTGGCGATGCCCTCGAGGTGACGAAGGATCTTGCCCTCGCCGATACGGAGGAGCTTGTCGATGATCACAGGCACGGCCGCAAGACTACCTACGCCGCGTGACGTACCGAATCGGCGCTACTCCCCTTGTTGCGCGTCGTAGGCCGCGAAAGCCTGCGCGCGCTCCCACTCGATGCGCCGACCGAGGAAGTAGCCACTCCCCCAGAGCAGCGCGAACAGCGCGCCGAGGAACCACATGGTGGGGGTGAGCAGGCCCAAGAGGATCGCTCCGACCTGCAGCGCCCAACCGAGGTGGTAGCCCCACTCCTTGCGGAGCATCCCCGAGACGAGCACGCAGCCGCCGGCCAGGCCGAGGCCCGCACCGAGGGCCAGGCCCTTGGGCACGTCGCCGAGCGTGATCATGATCGGCGTCGAGAGGCCGAGGACGATCGCCTCGAGCACGAGGGTGGCCGCGCACATGGCACGGCGGGGCGACTTCTCGCGCTCCTTCTGGCTGGGCCCGCTCACTTGACGCCTCCCAGGAGCCGACGGGCCTCGCCCACGGTCACGACCGAGCCGGTCACCAGGACCGCTCCCATCGAGAGCGCGTCGTTGCCGTCGCTCTCGGACAGGGTGGCGGCGGCCTCGATGGCGTCGGCCAGACGGGGTACGACGCTGACGCGGTCCTCGCCGAAGATCTCCCGGGCGATGACGGCGAGCGTCTCGGCGGGCATCGCACGGTCGGTGGAGTTCTGGGTGATGACCACGCTGCTCAGCACCGGCTCGAGCACCGACAGCAGGCCGTCGGCGTCCTTGTCGCCCATCACGCTGACCACGCCGACGACGGGATCGAAGCTGAAGGAGTCCTCGAGCGCCGCGGCCAGCGCCTGGGCGCCGTGCGGGTTGTGCGCCGCGTCGAGCACGACGGTCGGGCTGCGACGTACGACCTCGAGGCGGCCCGGCGAGGTCGCCTCGGCGAACGCCTTGGCGACGACGTCCGCGCCGAGCGGCTCGCCGCCACCGATGAACGACTCGACGGCGGCGAGCGCGACGGCGGCGTTCTGCGCCTGGTGGGCGCCGTACAGCGGAAGGAAGAGGTCGTCGTAGCGACCGCGCAGGCCCTGGATGCTGATCATCTGGCCGCCGACTGCCGGCGTGCGGGCCGCGACGCCGAAGTCGACGCCCTCCCGGACCAGCCGGGCGCCGACCTCGCGCGCACGCTCGGCGAGGATCGCCATGACCTCGGGACCCTGCTGGGCCACGACGACGGTCGCACCCTCCTTGATGATCCCGGACTTCTCGCGGGCGATGGCCTCGGTCGTGCCACCGAGGTAGTTGGCGTGATCGAGCGCGATCGGGGTGACCACCGCGACGTCGGCGTCGATCACGTTGGTGGCGTCCCAGGTGCCGCCCATGCCGACCTCGACGACCGCGACGTCGACCGGAGCGTCGGCGAAGGCGGCGTACGCCATCCCGACGACCGTCTCGAAGAAGCTGAGCGGGTGGGCCTCCTGCTCGTCGACGAGGTGGGTGTACGGCGCGATCTCGTTGAACGCCCGCACGAAGGCCTCGTCGTCCAGCGGCTCACCGTCGACGCAGATCCGCTCGCTCATCCTCTCGACGTGCGGGCTGGTGAAGCGCCCGGTGCGCAGGTCGAGGGCCCGGAGCAGGCCGTCGATCATCCGCGACGTGGAGGTCTTGCCGTTGGTGCCGGTGAGGTGGATCGAGCGGTAGTTGCTCTGCGGGTCGCCGAGCAGCTCGGTGAACGCCTGGATGCGGTCCAGGCTCGGCTCCAGGCGGGTCTCGGGCCAGCGCGACAACAGCGCGTCCTCGGCCTCGGCGAAGGTCTCGGCCGCGCGGGCCAGCTCGTCACTCATATCGGCCCGAGTCTAGGGCGCGCCGGGCCCGCGACCTCAGTCGCGGCGGTTGCTGATCGCCAGGCCGACCAGGCGGGAGACGACGAGGGCGACGTAGAACACCCCGGCGACCTCCTCGAGCACGACCACCGCGCGGGCCTGGGCGATGACGGGCGTGAAGTCGCCGAGGCCGACGCTGGTCAGCGTCGTGAAGGAGAGGTAGAGCAGGTCGAACCAGGCGCGCTCCTCGCCGAACGCGCCGGGCCAGAGGACCTGGAGCGCGGCGTAGGCGTAGGCGAAGGCCCAGGCCACCACCGTGAACGCACCCGCCGTCGCGAGCAGCTCGTCGGAGGTCACCCGGTCGTCGTTGAAGACGTAGCGGATCAGCGCATAGCTGACGAAGAGGTAGAAGGGCACGTGCAGCGCAGCGGACGTCAGCACGACCCATCCGGTCTCCGGCGAGACCGATTCCCACACCGCGAACACGGCGGCGGGCACGCCGAAGAGCACCGCCACCCAGTTGAGCGCCGGGGTCCGGCGTACGACGACGACGGCCGCCAGGATGACCAGCAGCTGCCCCACGCCGATCGTCGCCCGGCCCGCGGTCGTGGAGCCGAGGAACGGGTAGCCGAGCAGGATCGCGAACTGGCCGAGCAGCAGCACGCCGTTCGGGTGGTCCGCGATCACGCGTCGTGCCGAGCTCATCGAGCCGTCCTCCGCTCCGCGGCGCGCATCAGCCGAGCCGCTCCAGCTCCTCGTCCACGATCGCGGTGTCGAGCTTGACGAAGACCGGCGTCGGCTTCTCGACCTCGCGGCCGACCTCGATCGGCTGTCGGGCCCACGCCGGGAAGGCGTAGTCGCCGGTGATGATCGGGTAGCCGCGGCTCGCGTCGTCGAGGTCGGTGACCTCCTCGACCTGCGGCATCGGCGCGACCGCGCCCTGCCCGCCCATGGCGACGTCGACGGCGTTGGCCGAGAACGGCAGGAACGGGCTGAGCACCAGGTTGAGGTCGCTGACGCACTGGGCCATCACGTGCAGGACCGTGGCCAGCCGCTCGGCGTTCTCCTCGCCCTTGAGCTTCCAGGGCTCGAGGTCGGAGACGTACTTGTTGACCTCGCCGACCACGCGCATCGCCTCGGCGATGGCCGCCTTCTGGCGGTGCCGGGCGATCAGGTCGCCGACGGTGGTGAAGGCGGCCTCGGTCGCGGCCAGGACGGTCACGTCCTCGGGCTGCAGCGGGCCGGCCGCCGGGATCTCGCCGTAGTTCTTGGCGATCAGGTTCGCGGTCCGGTTGACCAGGTTGCCCCAGCCCGCGACGAGCTCGTCGTTGGTACGGCGTACGAACTCCGCCCAGGTGAAGTCCGCGTCCTGGCTCTCCGGACCGGCGGAGGCGACGAAGTAGCGGAACGCGTCGGGCTGGTAGCGGCTGAGCAGGTCGCGGACGTAGATGACGACCTTCTTGGAGGAGCTGAACTTCTTGCCCTCCATCGTCAGGAACTCGCTGGAGACCACCTCGGTCGGCAGGTTGAGCTCGCCCAGCCCGTGCGGCTCGCCGCCCTTGGCGCCCTTGCCGTTGTAGGCGAGCAGCTCGCCCGGCCAGATCTGGCTGTGGAAGGTGATGTTGTCCTTGCCCATGAAGTAGTAGGACAGCGCCTCCGGGTCGTTCCACCACGCGCGCCACGCCTCGGGGTCGCCCGTACGACGCGCCCACTCGATGCTTGCCGAGAGGTAGCCGATGACCGCGTCGAACCAGACGTAGAGCTTCTTGGTCGGGTTCTCGCGCCAGCCGTCGAGCGGGACGGTGATGCCCCAGTCGATGTCGCGCGTCATCGCACGGGGGCGGATCTCGTCGAGGATGTTCTTGGAGAACTTGATGACGTTGGGGCGCCAGAGACCCGAGGCCTCGCGCTGGTCCAGCCACTCGCCCAGCGCGTCGGCGAGCGCCGGCAGGTCGAGGAAGAAGTGCTGGGTCTCGATGAACTCCGGCGTCTCGCCGTTGATCTTGGAGCGCGGGTTCTTCAGGTCCTGCGGGTCGAGCTGCTTGCCGCAGTTGTCGCACTGGTCGCCACGCGCGCCGTCGTACCCGCAGTTGGGGCAGGTTCCCTCGATGTAGCGGTCGGGCAGCGTGCGGCCGGTGGACGGCGAGATCGCGCCGTACGTCGTCTCCTCGACGAAGTAGCCGTTCGCGTGGACACCGAGGAACATCTCCTGCACGACGGACTCGTGGTTGCGGGTCGTCGTACGGGTGTAGAGGTCGTAGGTGATGCCCAGCGAGACCAGGTCCTCGACGATGAGCCGGTGGTTCTTGTCGGCCAGCTCCTGCGGGGTCAGCCCCGCCTCGTCGGCCGCGATCAGGATCGGCGTGCCGTGCTCGTCGGAGCCCGAGACCATGAGGACGTCGTGGCCGGCCATCCGCGAGTACCGGCTGAAGACGTCCGACGGGACCCCGAAGCCGGCGACGTGGCCGATGTGACGGGGGCCGTTGGCGTAGGGCCAGGCAACGGCGGAGAGCACACGAGTCATGCCGCTCATCCTAGGGATCACCCAGGCGGCGCCTCCCGCCGGTCGAGCCTCAGGCGTGGTGCTCGATCCGGTACGCCGCGCGCTCCCTGATCCGGTCGAGGTGCGCGTAGAGGTGGTCGCCGGGGCAGGCGGTGTCGTTGGTGTCGCGGTGGCCGTCGATGACCGGCAGCACGACGCGTCGGCCGGGCGGGAACTTGTCGCTGCCCTTAGAGGTCACCTGGATCCGGCCCTGCGGGTTGCGGTCCCAGTTGCCCAGCTTCCACGCGGCGACGCGCGCGACGGCGCCGTAGATCTTGTCGTTGGCCTGGCCGGTCTCGAAGTTGCCGAGCACCGCGACGCCGACCGAGCAGTGGTTGAAGCCGAGGGTGTGCGCTCCGCGGGCCATCTTGCCGACGCTGCCCGAGCGGCCGACCCAGATCCGGCCGAAGCGGTCGACCAGGAAGTTGTAGGCGATGTCGGCCCAGCCCAGCGACTGGGTGTGGTACCGGTAGATCGAGCGCAGCATCGCGGGCACCTCGTCCCACGTGTAGTCGTTGGCGTTGTCGGTGTGGTGCACGTGCAGCTGGCGCAGCGAGCTGATCCGCTCGATCGGCCCGTTGCGGAACGCCGGGTTGGGCTTCCACGCGCCGCGGCCGAAGAGCGGCGGCACCGGCAGCCGGGCAGGCGCCGTGCTGCGGCGGCCCACGATCTCGGCGCCGAAGTCGGGCGTCGCCGGGACGGGCGTCTGACCGGGATCGATCAGCGAGAGCACCGGCGCGACCTGGGACCCCTCGACCTCGAGCTGTACGGCGTCGCTGCGGCCGACCCATGCCAGGGAGGTGCCGCGCGGCGTCGCCCGGCCCTCGTCGGTGTCGGCGTCGGGGCGGTCGTGGATCGGGGACAGCGTGCGCCACGGGGTCCAGCCGTTCGACCGACGCGTGCGGACGCGGACGACGCCGTCACCGCTCGCCCAGGTCACACCGAGCGCGGAGAACCCGGTGGTCTCGAGCACGGCGGAGCGCACGGGGCCGAGGGTCGAGGCGCGACCGGACGCACGGGCGATCGGGATGTCGAGCGCCGAGGTCACGTTGTCGGAGTCGGGCGTCAGCACCAACCGGGATCCGGAGGGCGCCGCGAGCGCTCCGCGACCCAGGTCGGGCAGCAGCGCGAGCGAGGGCGCCGCTGCTGCCGCGGCAGCCAGACCGAAGACCTGGCGCCGACCCAGCTGGGGAGCCGACATCGAGGAACGAGGGGAAGGTCGGTCCGAGATGTTCACGGTCAACAATCCTGCGTCATCCGACGGCGCGGACTGCGGACCTCACCGGGTTGCGCGTGTCACTCCAGTCCCAGAAGTCACACCACTCAGGAGAAGTCGAGGTCCCCGGAGCGCGCACGCTTGAGCTCGGAGAAGTCCGGGCAGGAGGCGACCAGCACACAGCCGTCCCACAGCTTCCCGGCGTCCTCACCTCGCGGGATCCGGGTCAGGACGGGGCCGAAGAAGGCCACGCCGTTGACGCTGATCGTCGGCGTGCCGACGTCGTTGCCGACCTGGTCCATGCCGAGGTGGTGCGAGGCCGCCACCGCAGCGTCGTACGAGCTGTCGTCGAGCGCGTCGATCAGCCCGGCCTCGAGCCCGACCTCGGCGAGCGCCTCACTGACCAGCGCCCGGCCACCGTCCGGCTGCTCGTGCAGGCGGCGACCCTCGTGGTGGATCCGTCGGCCCATCGCCTCGTAGAGCGGCAGCAGCACGTCGTCACCGTGCTTCTGCTGCGCCGCGACGAGCACCCGGACCGGACCCCAGGCCGGCGCCAGCATCTCCTTGTAGCCGTCCGGGATGTCCTTGTCCTGGTTGAGGTAGGCCAGCGACATGACGTGCCACTCCACCCGGACCTCGCGGACCTGCTCCACCTCTCGCATCCAGCGCGAGGTGATCCAGGCGAAGGGGCAGAGCGGGTCGAACCAGAATCCAGCGGTGTCCATGGATCAGGAGACTGCCACACCACCGAAGCGGTGCGCCTCGAGCGTGTAGCGGTTGCGCAGGTAGTAGGCGCGCACGGCGTAGTGGCCGGCGTGCAGGTGCGAGAAGACGACCTGCGCCGCACCGTCGTGCAGCAGCACGCGCTGGCGCACGCCGCCTACCCGTACGACGAGCGTGCCGTCGACCGGGCTCACGCCGGTGGCCGCGACCGAGACGTTGATGACGGCCGAGCCGGTGCGCCCCACCGAGCTGAGGTGGACGTGCGCGGCGACCCGCACGGTGTCGGGGTCGCTGGCCGTGGCCTTGGTGCCGACCCAGCCCGGCTGCTCGAGGTCCACCGCGACCGAGAGCTTGTAGCCGATGTCGGCGGCCGTGAGGCGGTACGTCGACCCGGTGGCGCCCGCGATCGGGCGACCCGACCGCATCCACTGGTAGTGCGGGGTCGCGGACTTCGGGGTGAAGTCGCCGCGAACGGTCAGCACCGAGCCCGGCCGGGCCCGACCGGAGATGGCGTAGGGGTGCACGACCGCGATGCGGCCGGCGTACGCCTGCTCGGCCGGGGACGTGCTGCTCCCGGTCGCGTAGCCGGCAGCCTGCGGGTGCGTGGTGACCGCGATGTTCTTGCCGACCAGGGCAGGGGTCAGCTTGAGCGTGTTCGTGGTGGCACCGTCGATCGGCTGGCCGTCCGCGGTCCACGCATAGGTGTACGACGACGGCGCGGGCGACCACTCACCCGTGTGGGCCGTCAACGTCTGGCCCACGATCGTGTCGCCGTCGAACGAGGCCGGGGCGGTGTTCATGAACGTTCCCGGCGCGACCATGTGGGTCACCCTGGCCGGGACCATCTTGGCCGCGCCCTTGGGTGCGTACGCCGTGACGCGTACGCCGATCTTCTTCGTGACCTGAGCGGGCGTCGGCGTGAACGTGGAGGACGTCGCCCCGGGGATCGCGACACCGTTGGCGTACCAGCCGTAGGTGTAGCGCGTCGGACCGCCGGTCCAGGCGCCGACCTTCGCGGCGAGGGTCTGACCGACCTGGGCCGTGCCGACGATGCTCGGGCGCGCCGTGTTGGTGATCGCTGGAGCGGTCGGGCCGTCGTTGATGTGGATGAAGCCGCTCGGCCAGAAGCCGCCGTCCTTGGTGAGGTGCTGCCAGTGGAACGTGCCGCTCCACGAATCCTCGGAGATGATGATGTCGTCGGGCGAGTTGACCTTCTCGACGTACGCGACGTGGCCCGCGGAGCCGACGTGGTGGTAGGCGTCCCACCACGCGACCGCGCCGACGGCCGGGGACTGGTCCACCTTGCTCGCCAGGGCATGGCCCCAGTTGGCGGCGTTGCCGCTGCCGGTCCACGGGCGGGTGTTCGGCATGCCCGACTTCACCATCCGGTAGGCGACGTAGTTGACGCAGTTGTGGCCGGCGTACATGCGCCAGTAGCTGGTCGAGGAGTGCTGGCCGTATCCCGCGTCGGAGTAGCCGGCCGCGTTGCAGCCGTCCCACCCCGAGCAGAAGTAGGTCAGGCTCGACGCCGGACGCAGGAGGACCGACTGGCCCACTCCGAACAGCACGAGCAGGGTCGTGAACAAGGCGCCGACGATCACGGTGGACCGCAGGCGGATGGTCATGGCTCCGCTACGCATGTCGCCCACCATGAGTCACTCGAGTCACAAAACGCAACAAAAACCCCGGGTTTCTCGCGTTTCGTCGGCGTGTCGCATTGACTTTTCAGAATTACATCTTTGTAATTCCGCGCTTGTCATCAGATCGAGACCAACGGCGGCCCTCCCGGCGGTGGTGTCGCCTGGGGGCTGCTGGTTGTATCTGCTCCATGCCTGGAACCAACCTCACGCGCGACGAGGCCACCGCCCGGTCCGCGCTCATCGACGTCACGTCGTACGCCGTCGATCTCGACCTCACCAAGGCCGAGACCGATGGCGTCACCACCTTCGGATCGACGACCACGCTCGTCTTCTCCTGCCGCACCCCTGGCAGCGCGACCTTCGCGGACCTCGTCGACGCGACCATCCACGAGATCACCCTCAACGGCGAGCAGCTCGACCCCGCCGAGGTGTACGCCGACAGCCGCATCGCGCTGTCCGGCCTGGCGGCCGAGAACACCCTCGTCGTCAAGGCCGAATGCACCTACTCCCACACGGGCGAGGGGCTCCACCACTTCGTGGACCCGGCCGACGGTCGCGTCTACCTCTACAGCCAGTTCGAGGTGCCCGACGCCCGACGCGTCTTCACCACCTTCGAGCAGCCCGACCTCAAGGCGCCCTTCACCTTCACCGTCCACGCCCCTGCCTCGTGGACCGTGGTCTCCAACGCCCCCACACCCGAGCCCGTCCCGTCGGACTCGTCCGCCGACCTCGCGACGTGGTCCTTCGAGCCCACCAAGCCGATGTCGACGTACGTCACCGCGATCGTCGCGGGCCCCTACTACGCCGTCCACGACGTCTACGAGGGGGCGCACGGCACGATCCCGCTGGGCCACTACTCGCGCCAGTCGCTCAAGGCCGAGCTCGACCGCGACCGCGCCGAGATCGTCGAGCTCACCCAGCAGGGCTTCGAGTTCTTCGAGGCGCAGTTCGGCTTCCCCTACCCGTTCGGCAAGTACGACCAGCTCTACGTCCCCGAGTTCAACGCGGGCGCGATGGAGAACGCCGGCGCGATCACGCTGCGCGACGAGTACCTCCCCCGCTCGCGCCAGCCGCGCTCGTTCTACGAGTTCCGCGCCTCGGTGATCCTGCACGAGATGGCCCACATGTGGTTCGGCGACCTGGTGACCATGAAGTGGTGGGACGACCTCTGGCTGAACGAGTCGTTCGCCGAGTGGGCCTGCTACCACGCCGAGGCACAGGCGACGTCGTACGCCGACGCCTGGACCGGCTTCACCAATGCCCGCAAGCAGACCGGCTACCGCGCCGACGCGCTGCCGAGCACGCACCCGATCGCCGCCGACATGGTCGACCTGCACGCGGTCGAGGTGAACTTCGACATGATCACCTACGCCAAGGGCGCCTCGGTGCTCAAGCAGCTGGTGGCGTGGGTCGGGCTCGAGCCGTTCCTCAAGGGTCTGGGTCAGTACTTCCAGGACCACGCCTACGGCAACACCACCTTCGACGACCTGCTCGGCGCGCTCGAGGCGGCCTCCGGCCGCGAGCTCAAGGGCTGGGCGACCGAGTGGCTGCAGACGGCCGGCACCAACACCCTCGCCTCCGAGTTCGAGGTCGCCGCCGACGGCACCTACTCCTCCTTCACCGTGGTGCAGACGGCGCCCGAGGCGTACCCGACGCTGCGCCGCCACCGGCTCGGCATCGGCGCCTACGACAAGGACGCCGACGGCCGCCTCGTGCGGACGTCGTACGTCGAGGTCGACGTGGCCGGCGAGCGCACCGAGGTCGCCGACCTCGTCGGCGCCCGGCAGCCCGAGCTGCTGCTGCTCAACGACGGTGACCTGGCCTTCGCCAAGATCCGCCTCGACGAGCGCTCGCTGGCGACCGCGATCGCCGACCTGTCCGCGATCGACGACTCGCTCGCGCGGGCGCTGGTGTGGGGAGCGGCGTGGGACATGACCCGCGACGCCGAGATGGCCGCCTCCGACTTCGTCGCCCTGGTGCTGAGCAACCTCGGCGCCGAGACCGACTCGTGGGGCCTGAGCCGGATCCCGACGTACGCCGCGCAGGCGGTCAGCGTCTACAGCGACCCTGCCAAGCGCGACGCGCTCCGGGCGCGGTGGGAGGCCGGGCTCAAGCAGCTCGCGCTGGCAGCCGAGCCGGGGTCGGACCACCAGCTGACCTTCGTGCAGGGCTACGCGTCGGTCGCCCACAGCGAGACGGCGATCGCCGACCTCGAGGCACTGCTCTCGGGGGACCTGGTGATCGACGGGCTGGCGCTCGACCAGGAGATGCGCTGGCACCTGCTGGCCAACCTGGCCCGGGTCGGCCGCGCCGACGACGCCCGGATCGACGGCGAGCTCGCTCAGGACCAGACGATCACCGGCCAGGAGAAGGCCGCCGCCGCGCGCGCCGCGATCCCGACGGCCGAGGCCAAGGCACGCGCCTGGGAGCAGGGCATGGTCGACGGATCGGTGCCGAACGAGACCGCACGCAGCGTCGCCCTGTCGTTCTGGCGCGAGGGTCAGCAGGAGGTGCTGGCGCCGTACGTCGAGCGCTACCTCGCCGACACCCCGGCGACCTGGGACCGCCTCGGCAGCCACAAGGCCGCCGTCGCGCTGACCGCGCTGTTCCCGCGCCTGGTCGCCACCCAGGAGACCCTCGACGCGGTCGACGCCTGGCTCGCCTCGAGCACCGACGGCGTCAACCCTGGAGCGGTCCGCTACGTGCGCGAGGGACGCGACGACGTGGCGCGCTCCCTGGCCGCCCAGGCACGCGACGCACGATGAGGCACAGGTAACACCTGCCGCCGGTGGGCCGGGTCCCGATTTCGGGACTCGGCCCGCTTCTTTTACGGTCGAAGGGATGATCCGAACGATGGAACACCCCGACCACGACCAGATCCTCGACCTCAACCAGTCCGCGCTGCATGCCGTCGGACCGCTCGACCACGAGGACCTCTCCCTGCTGGTGAAGCAGGCGGAGCAGGCCCTCGTCGCCGACGCCGACGGCGACGTCGCCGGCTTCGTGATCACGTTGCCACCGGACGCGACGTACGACTCCTCGCGGTACCGCTGGTTCCAGGAGCGCTACGACGACTTCGTCTACCTCGACCGCGTCATCGTCTCCCCCGACCACCGCCGTGAGGGCGTGGGCTCGGAGCTCTACGAGCAGCTGCCCAGCGACGTACCGGTCGCTCTGGAGGTCTACGAGACCAACCAGGCCTCGCTGGCGTTCCACGAGTCGATGGGCTTCGAGCCCGTCGGCGAGCTGGAGCACGCCGGCAAGGTCAACGTGATGATGGTCCGGCCTGCGGCCTGACCCGCTCAGGCGGAGGCTTCGCGCCCGATCCGCTGGACGCCGATGACCAGGCCCCCGGCCAGGTCGCCGGCGGCGAACGCGCCGGTCATCTCCTCGACGATGTCGGCAACGGCCTCGTCGGGGAGCTTGGCGCGCACCTGGCCGCCGGTGACGACCTCGATCGCGCGCCGCTGGGGGTCCACCAGGATCACGACGCTGCGCGCGGGCACCACGAGGGTGTTGTGCAGGCTGGTGGCGAAGTCACGCATGGAGCCCTCGGCCTCGCCGAGGTAGACCGAGATCTCCGCACGGCACGCCTGCTCGGCGGTGCGGATCGCGGCGTCGAGCCGCGCCTGGTCCGTCTGGTTCAGAAGCGCCTGTGCCACCGCAGGGTCACCAGGTGCCGCCGGCGCCGCCGGCAGCAGAGTCGGCCGTGTCGGGCTCGGCGAGCTCGCCGGCCGCCTTGCGGGGGCCGCCGATCCACTGGCCCTCGGGCGCGGGCGTGCTGCCCGGGCGGATGGACTCGCCGCGCACGATCGCCGGCGCGAACACCAGCGCGCTGATCACCAGCAGCACCAGCACCGGGATGCCGACGAACAGCAGGTAGGCGTGCGCGTCGTTGACCGGCGGCTTGGCCTCCCAGCCGCCACCGGGGACGGGGGTGTCGGCCGAGGCGGAGCCGCCTGCGGCGACGAAGGCGACGCCGAGGAGGGTCGCGAGCGTGAGGGCGGCAGCGGTGCGGCGTACGGCAGTCCTGATCACGAGGAGAAGAGTATCGGCTGGGGTGGGCTGCGGCCCAGCACCCCGCTTTGGTACGCCGCGCGCGGCCCTGTTCACTTGTCGGATGCAGCTCCCAGCCCTGTCCCTGCCCGCAGTGAGCACCGCGACGCCGGAGTGCAACGGCCACCTGATCTGCGACACGGTGCACGACCTGACCGGCAACGCCGAGCTGGCCCGGTGGTCACAGATCGTCATCGGCAAGCCGCTGGCGATCCTCGGCCTCGTCGTGCTCGCGCTCCTGATCCGGTGGGTGCTCCACCGCATCGTGGAGCGGATCGCCCGCCAGGCCGAGCGCGGCGTCCTCCCCGAGCGCCACGACAGCGTCGTCGCCCTCCGCCGACGTCAGCGCGCCCGCACCATGGCCGGTGTCCTGAACAGCGTCATCAGCGTCGTCCTGATCGCCGTCATCGGGACGATGGTGCTCTCCGTGCTCGGCGTGAACATCGCACCCATCATCGCCAGCGCCGGCATCATCGGCCTGGCCCTGGGCTTCGGAGCCCAGTCGCTGGTCAAGGACTTCCTGGCCGGCATCTTCATCTTCCTCGAGGACCAGTACGGCGTCGGCGACGTGGTCGACGTCGGGTCGGCCAGCGGCACGATCGAGGCGGTCACCCTGCGGATGACCCGTCTGCGCGACGTCGAGGGGACCGTCTGGTACGTCCCGAACGGCGAGGTGCTGCGGGTCGGCAACAAGAGCCAGAACTGGTCCCGGGCCGTCGTCGACATCCAGGTCGGCCCCGGGGAGGACCTCGGCAAGGTGCAGCAGGTGATGCGCGAGGTCGCCCACGACCTGTGGCTCGACCCCGACTTCTCCCACGTGGTCGTCGAGGAGCCGGAGGTCACCGGCGTGGAGACCATGAACATGGACGCCATCACCCTGCGGGTGATGATCAAGACCGCGCCGCTCGAGCAGTGGGCCGTGGCCCGCACCCTGCGCGAGCGGATCAAGGCCCGTTTCGACCACGAGGGCATCGCCCTCCCGCTGCGACGAGGGATGATGGCCCCATGAGCGAGGCCACCTTCTACGACCAGATCGGCGGCGAGGACACCATCCGCCGGATCGTGGCCGCGTTCTACGCCGGTGTGGCGCACGACGAGGTCCTGCGGCCGATGTACCCCGAGGCCGACCTCGGGCCGGCCGAGGAGCGGTTCCGGCTGTTCCTGGCCCAGTACTGGGGCGGACCGACGACGTACTCCGAGCTGCGCGGTCACCCTCGCCTGCGGATGCGGCACGCGCCGTTCGTCGTCGACGAGGCCGCGCGCGACCGCTGGCTGGGTCACTTCCGCGCCGCCCTGGACGAGGTCCAGCTGCCGCCGGAGCAGGACCGCGCCTTCTGGGACTACGTCACCCACGCCGCGAACTTCATGGTCAACACCCCCGGCTGAGACAAGTTCCACCGAAGTCCTGAAAAAACTTCTCCCTCGGCTGTAACAATCTGCCGGGGTCACGACAGGTAACTGTTGAGTACGTCCCCGGCCGGGCCCGACCCCACATCGGGCCCGGCCATCAAACTTTTGAGGAACTGATGGCGATGCAGATGCGGCCCCGAGCGCTGAAGGTCGACGTACCGGCCTTCGAGCCCGACGCCGTCATGCTGGATCGGCTCACCGCGTTGAGCGCCGACTCGACGCCCTCGGCGGGACCTGCTCGATCGGTCGGACTTCGGGTCACCTTCGTGGCAGCTGTGGTCGCGTCTCTCGGGGCAACCACATGGGCCGCAGGAGCCATTCCGGGCGTAGCGACACCCTTCACGCTGAAGGTGATCACCCACGCCCCGTTGCTCCCGACCACGCCTGACAGGAGCACCGGCACCCCACAAGCCGATGGCTCCTCACCCGGCAGCCCCGCGCCGACGGGGCTGCCGGACACTCTTCCCTCCGCCGCCGCCCACGCCGGTGGCAAGCAGGGCACCACCACGATCGTGCTGCCGCAGGGCATCGTCGTCGCCGAGACGGCCACCCACGGGCACTCCGAGCACCCGCCGGCCGCGCCCGCCGCCCCTGCCGCTCACACCGCCCACCAGCACAAGGGCGAGCACGGCAAGGCCCACGACGCGTCCCACGGCCCTGCCGAGCACGCCAAGCCGTCCGGCAAGCCGCACCACAAGACCGCCCCGCGACCGGGCCACCAGCCCGCCGATCACGGCCACCGGCACCTGACCGGCCACTCGTCGTACGACGGCCGTCCGCACGGCGCGCACGCCCCGCACCACGGTCGCTAACCGACCTCCGCGGACCCTGGCCCGCGACGTGCCCCAATTGGGTCCATCCGCTCTCTGCTCCGGCTAGAATCGGCCCGGCCAGATCAGCCCACGGACTCGGGGACAGGAGCGGATCACGCCAGGTGCCTGTCGACGACGCGACGATCTCCGCTGCCAAGGCGGGAGATCCTGATGCCTGGCGTGTGCTCTATCGAGCACACGCCGGTCGGCTGTTGGTCTGGCTCGAGTCGCGCATGGCCTCGAGCAGCGACACTGCCGAGGACATCGCCGCAGCCGCGTGGCTGACGGCGGCCGAGAAGATCGCCGACTTCACCGGCGACAGCGGCGACTTCGCCGGCTGGCTGTTCGGCATCGCCCGGAACTACGGCCTCAACTCGCGCCGGCGCGCGGCCCGGCGCGCGGCCGTGGACGCGACCCAGCGCTTCGAGGAGCCGCGGACGCCGAGTCCGGAGACCTCGCTCGCCGCCAGCGACTGGGTCCGGCGCGTGCTGTCCGGACTCCCCGACCGCGAGCGCGACGTGCTGACCTGCATGGAGGTCCTCGACCTCGACGTCGCCGCGACCTGTGAGGCGCTCGGTATGAGCGCCGTCGCCGTACGGGTCGCGCGGCACCGTGGGCTCAAGCGCCTGCGCGGCAGCTTCGCTCAGCCGGCCTCGACGAGGGCCTCGAGCACCTCGCGATAGCCCGCGGGCGGCTCGGCCGACCGCTGGGTGACCGGGTCGAAGACGACCAGCACCACCCGTGCAGCGGCGTACGCCGTGCCGTCGGTGTCGCGCAGCACCGACTCGATCACCAGCGACTTGTTGCCGACCTTCGCGAGCCGGCTCGCGACGCCGTACGGCGTCCGGCTGGGTGCGATCGGGGCGAGGTAGTCCAGGTCGGTCTGTGCCACCACCCACCGCAGGCCGACGGAGGTGTCGGGGAGCTCCCCGAGCAGTCGCCGGAGGAAGTCGATCCGCGCCTCCTGGAAGTACTCCACGCACGAGACGTCGCTGGCATGGCCGGTGACATCGAGGTCGCCGGCGCGGAGGTGGAGGGCGAAGCTGCGCTCGGGGTCGGCCTGGGCGCTCGGCGGGGTCGGCCTGGTCGGCTCCTCCCCCGGCTCGACGTACGCCGCCAGCGCCGCGAGGCCCGCACCGCTGACGAACGAGCGCGCCCGCAAGAACGTCACCGGTTGCGGCGAGCCGTCGTGCACGGCGTACTCCAGGACCGCGGAGGCGTCCTCGAGGGAGCTCAGCCAGACGTCGACGACGACCGGCTCGGGGCCGTAGTGCAGCGGCGCGAGGAAGGTGAGCTCGTGGCGGCCCACGGCCAGGCCGGCGGGGCCGAGGTCCAGTGCCGCGGCGTGCAGGACGTCGTCGCGGGCAGCGCGGAGGTAGTCGAGGTAGCGCACGTTGTTGACGTGCCCGAGGAGGTCGAGATCGGCCCAGCGCAGCGGGCAGGAGAAGCGGTGTCGCACCCCTGACATGCTTCCAGACGCCGAGACCAACCGGAGAACTGGAACCTGTTCCAGTTCGCGCACTAGGCTCGCACCCATCCCACTCCCCTCTCGACCTCTTTCGACAAGGAAGTTCATCGCATGCCCGAAGCAGTCATCGTCTCCGTCGCACGTACGCCGATCGGTCGGGCCAACAAGGGCTCGTTGACGGACTTCCGGGCCGACGACCTCACCGCGCTGATCACGAAGACGGCGCTGGACAAGATCCCGGCACTCGACCCGAACACGGTCGACGACTTCATCCTCGGCGTGGGCCTGCCGGGCGGCGAGTCCGGCAACAACATGGGCCGCAACATCCCGGTCCTGCTCGGCTACGACAACGTTCCCGGTACGACGATCACGCGGTACTGCTCCTCGTCGGTGCAGACCTCCCGGATGGCGTTCCACGCCATCAAGGCCGGCGAGGGCGACGTGTACATCTCCGCCGGCGTCGAGACGGTCTCCCGCTTCCAGTTCGGCACCTCCGACCACATCCCGAACACCAAGAACCCGCTGTTCAAGGACGCCCAGGGACGCACCGAGGAGTACGCCGCCGGCGGCAAGACGTGGCACGACCCGCGTGAGGACGGCCAGCTGCCAGACGTCTACATCGCCATGGGCCAGACCGCGGAGAACGTCGCCCAGCTCAAGGGCGTCTCGCGTGAGGACCAGGACGAGTTCGCCGTACGGTCGCAGAACCTGACCGAGCAGCGGATCGGCGAGGGCTTCTGGGAGCGCGAGATCACCCCGATCACGCTCGCGGACGGCACCGTGGTGACCAAGGACGACGGCCCCCGCGCCGGCGTGACCTACGAGGCGCTCTCCGGGCTCTCCCCGGTCTTCCGCCCGGACGGCACCGTCACCGCCGGCAACTGCTGCCCGCTCAACGACGGCGCCGCGGCCGTCGTGATCATGTCCGACGCCAAGGCTGCCGAGCTGGGCCTCACGCCCCTCGCGCGGATCGTGTCGACCGGCGTCTCGGGCCTCTCGCCGGAGATCATGGGCCTGGGCCCGGTCGAGGCGTCCAAGCGCGCGCTGAAGTCGGCCGGCATGAGCATCGGCGACATCGACCTGGTCGAGATCAACGAGGCCTTCGCCGCGCAGGTGATCGCCTCCGAGCGCGAGCTGGGCATCGAGCGCGACCGCCTCAACGTCAACGGTGGCGCCATCGCGGTCGGCCACCCGTTCGGCATGACCGGGGCCCGTCTGCAGAACACGCTGCTGAACTCGCTGTCGTGGCACGACAAGTCCACCGGCCTGATCACCATGTGCGTCGGCGGGGGCATGGGCATGGCGATGATCGTGGAGCGCCTGGGCTGATCCACCGCTGCCCCACGGCCCGTCGCGTTCCGCGGCGGGCCGTGGCCGTTTCACGACTAAACTGGTTCCGTGAATCCCCCGCCCTCCGAGACGTCCGTCGAGCCGCGCTGGCTGACCGCCGACGAGCAGGCGAGCTGGCGCTCATATCTCCTGGGCGTGCAGATGCTCGCCGATCGGCTCGACGACGAGCTGCGCGAGCAGAGTGGGCTGTCGATGGTCGAGTACGAGGTGATGGTGCGGCTCTCGGAGTCGCCCGGTCGCCAGATGCGGATGGCCGTGCTCGCCGACTCGCTGGCGCACAGCCGCAGCCGGATCACCCACACCGTCACGCGCATGGAGGTCGACGGCCTGGTCGAGCGCTGCGAGGTCTCCGACGATCGTCGGGGCGTCGTCGCGCGGCTCTCCGACAAGGGATGGGAGCGCCTCCAGTCAGCCGCGCCCGTGCACGTCGCCGGCGTACGCGAGCACTTGGTGGACGTCGCCGGCGCGGACTTCGAGGTCGTCGGCCGGGTGATGCGTGCCGTCGCGGACCACCTCGGCGGGGGTCCCGCGGGCTGCTGACCCGTCGGCATCCCCCTCGCACGCCGCGAGCCCCGCCTCGTGGTCGAGCGCCCGTGTCGCCCCCGGTCAGGTCGCGGCGAGCACGGCGATGCTGAGCAGCAGGAACACGGTGAACATCAGGACGGCCGCGGCCACGACGCCGCACTCGACGACGCAGGCCATGGCCAGGGCCCACAGCAGCCGCGCGATCAGCGCGGCCGCGCGCAGGGTGACCTGCAGCATACGGCGGTAGAGCCGGGCCGGCGTGGCCCAGCGCGACCCGTGACGTGCGCCGGGCGTGCGGTCGGGCAGGAGTGAGGCGGCGGGCGTGCAGGGCTGCCAGCCGAAGGCATCGAGACCCCCGTAGTCCCTGTCGCGGGGGTGGCTTCGCATCATGGCGTTCCGGTACCCCGTCAGGGCCGCCATTGTCCGGCGAGCGCGCCGCGAGGCGACGCACTCGCGCAGAGACCTCAGTCGCGCGTCAGCCTGCGGTGGGTGACCCGGTGGGGACGAGCGGCCTCGATGCCCAGGCGCTCGATCTTGTTCTCCTCGTAGGAGGCGAAGTTCCCCTCGAACCAGAACCACCTGCCGCCGTCCTCGTCGTCGCCCTCCCAGGCGAGGATGTGGGTGGCGATGCGGTCGAGGAACCACCGGTCGTGGGAGGTGACCACCGCGCAGCCCGGGAAGTCGAGGAGGGCGTCCTCGAGAGAGGACAGCGTCTCGACGTCCAGGTCGTTGGTGGGCTCGTCGAGCAGCAGCATGTTGCCGCCCTGCTTGAGGGTCAGCGCCAGGTTGAGGCGGTTGCGCTCACCACCGGAGAGGACACCGGCCTTCTTCTGCTGGTCGGGGCCCTTGAACCCGAACGAGGCGACGTACGCCCGGGAGTTCATCTCGAAGTTGGCGACCTTGATGAAGTCCAGGCCGTCGGAGACGACCTCCCAGACGTTCTTGTTGGGGTCGATGCCGCCACGGCTCTGGTCGACGTAGGAGATCTTGACGGTCGTGCCGACCTTGAGCTCGCCGCTGTCGGGCTGCTCGCCGCCGGTGATCATCCGGAACAGCGTGGTCTTGCCGACGCCGTTGGGGCCGACGACGCCGACGATGCCGGCACGCGGCAGCGTGAAGGAGATGTCGTTCCACAGCGTGCGGCCCTCGAAGGCCTTGGTGAGGTGGTGGCCCTCGAGCACGATGTCGCCCAGGCGCGGGCCGGGCGGGATGTTGATGTCGGCGGTGTCGACCTTGCGGGCCTTGTCAGCCTCGGCCGCGAGCTCCTCGTAGCGGGCCAGACGCGACTTGGACTTGGTCTGGCGGGCCTTGGCGTTCGAGCGGACCCACTCGAGCTCCTTCTCCAGCATCTTGGCGCGCTTGGCGTCCTTCTGGCCCTCGACCTTGAGACGGTCCTTCTTGGTCTCGAGGTAGGTGGAGTAGTTGCCCTCGTAGCCGTGGATCTGGCCACGGTCGACCTCGGCGATCCACTCGGCGACGTTGTCGAGGAAGTACCGGTCGTGGGTGACGGCCAGGACGGCGCCGGGGTAGGACTTCAGGTGTCCCTCGAGCCACTGGACGGACTCGGCGTCGAGGTGGTTGGTGGGCTCGTCGAGCAGCAGCAGGTCAGGCTGCTGGAGAAGCAGCTTGCACAGCGCGACACGGCGGCGCTCGCCACCGGACAGGTTGTCGACCAGCGCGTCGGAGGGCGGGCAGCGCAGCGCGTCCATGGCCTGCTCGAGGCGGCTGTCGATGTCCCACGCGTTGGCGTTGTCGAGCTCGGTCTGGAGGTCGCCGGTCTCGGCCATCAGGGCGTCCTGGTCGGCGTCCGGGTCACCCATCTCCATGTACGCCTCCTCGAGGCGCTTCATCTTCGCCTTGAGGTCGCCGACCGCCTCCTCGACGTTCTCGAGGACGGTCTTGCCCTCGGTCAGCGGCGGCTCCTGCTGGAGCATGCCGACGGTGCCGTCGGGGTCGCGGACGATGTCGCCGTTGTTCGGGTGGTCGAGGCCCGCCATCAGCTTGAGCAGCGAGGACTTACCCATGCCGTTCGGGCCGACCACGCCGATCTTCGCTCCGTGGAGGAACGACAGCGTCACGTTGTCGAGGACGACCTTGTCGCCGTGGGCCTTGCGAACGTTGCGCAGGGAAAGGATGTACTCCGCCATGCGGCAAAGGCTACGGCGCGAGGCCCGGTCGGCCGCAGCCCGGGTGCCCTCCCGGGCCGCGGCCGCAGACGTACGCCGGTCAGGCCGCTGCGCTGCCTCCGGACGGGAGCTCGTCCACCGCCGGCTCGACCTCGGCCCACGGGTCCTCGGGCGCCTCCTCGACCCTGGCGCTCTGGACCTCCTCCTGGAGCGGCTGCTCGCGCTTGGAGGGGGCCTTGAGGAAGTTGTCGATGCCGCGGGTGAGGTCGTGGCCGACGGTGATCGCATCGATCTCGAGCGCGACGGCCTCCTGGCCGGCACGGTTGGTGTAGGTCCGGTGCTCGAGCCGTCCGTGCACGATCACCGGCTCGCCGCCCTTGAGCGATCGGCCGCAGTTGACCGCCAGGTCGCGCCAGGCGGCCACCGAGTACCACTGGGTCCGGCCGTCGACCCACTCCTGCCGGGCCCGGTTGAAGCGCCGCGGCGTGCAGCCGACGCGGAAGTTGGCGACCTGGAAGCCGTTGGCCTCGCGCACCACCGGGTCGGCGGCCAGCCAGCCGCGGATCGTCACCATCGTCTCGTTGCTCATCTGCTCTGTCCTCTCGTTCGGGGACCGCGTCGTGCGGTCACGAGGACGAGTCGACCGGCAGCCTCCGACATCGGGGCCGGTGTCGCCGGGGACCCTGTGCACAACGGCGCAGGACAAGCCACCTGTGGACAGCAAGTGGCCCGTCAGGTGACGGGAGTGAACGTCGAGGCGATCAGCGGCCGGCGGCGTCGATGCCCGCGCGGAACGCGGCGTACCCGCGCAGCTCGGCGGTCGCCGGCGTCACGACGGTGCCACCGAGGACGGAGCGCACGACGCCGCGCAACGCGACGTCCGCCGCCTCGGCGCGACCGCGCGCGGCAGGACCCACCATCGCGCGACCGACGAGCCAGAGCAGCAGACCGCCGACCAGGCCCACGACCAGCAGCAACGCGGGCAGCGGGAGACCGGCGACCTTGGAGACGTCGGAGCCCGTCACGGCCGAGACGATCCACCACGCGGCGCCGGCGAGGGCACCGAGGAACAGCACCCACTGCAGCACCCGGAGCAGAGCGGCCCAGCCGGGGATCCGGTCGGCGCGCAGGTCGACCGAGCGCAGCCCGGTGTCGAGGCTGTCGCCGACCTCGGAGAGGCGGCCGGTCACGGCCGAGTGGACGGCCCGGCGCCAGGCCGGGCCCATCCCGTCGCTGATCTCGTCGCCGAGGTCGCGGATCGTGGTGTGCAGCGCCTCGCGGGAGACCGGCGCGACGGTCGGCGTACCGGAGGAGACGCCCAGCTGACGCTCGAGCTCGCCGCCACCGACCTTGTCGAGCAGCGCGACCGGCGGCCACGCCACGGCGCGGCCGACCTGGGAGGCGACGTGGCGCTCGACGGCGTCGACGACCGTGGGTATGCCGGCGACCTCGGCCGTGGCGTCCTCGAGGTCGTCGATGCGACGGCTGTCGAGCTCGCGGGCGGGCGCCGTGCCGCCGTCGGCCTCGAGGCGGCGGGAGGCGGCCGCGATGTCGGCCTCGGCGCGCGCGTTCGTGGCGCGCTTGGAGGCGACGCGGGCGGCCAGCTCCTGGCGGAGCTGGTCCATGCCGAGGCCTTCCTTGGCGCTGACGGCGAGGACCGAGACGTCGGTGAGACCGTCGAGCGCGAGGAGGCGGCGTACGTCGGCGATCATGCCGTCGCGCTTGTCCGGCGCGATCGTGTCGATGTGGTTGAGCACGACGAGCATGACGTCCTGGTGGCCCGCGAGGGGCTTGAGGTAGCGGTCGTGCAGCGCGGCGTCGGCGTACTTCTGCGGGTCGACGACCCACACGAGCAGGTCGGCCAGCTCGACGAGGCGGTCGACCTCGAGGTGGTGCGCGACCTCGGTCGAGTCGTGGTCGGGCAGGTCCATCAGGACCACGCCGTCGAGGGCGTTGTCCTCGGCGCCGGTGTCGAGCAGCGAGTCGCGCATGGTGTGGTGACGCGGCGGGATGCCGAGCCACTGCAGCAGCTCGCCGGCACCCTCGCGGCCCCAGACGACGGCCGTCGCCCACGACGTGGTCGGACGGCGTACGCCGGTGGAGGACAGCTCGAGCCCGACCATGTGGTTGAACGTGGAGGACTTGCCCGAGCCGGTGGCGCCGGCGATCGCGACGACGGTGTGCTGGGCGGAGAGACGCATCCGGCCGGCCGCACGGTCGGCCGTGGCGAGCGCCTCGTCGAGGCGGGCCTGCGGGATGTGACCGCGGGCGGCCTCGACCGCGGCGCGCAGGCCGGCGATGCGAGCGCCCAGGGGCGTGCCCTTGATCGCGAGGTCGCGGACCTCGCCGGCGTCGTCGATGTTCTCGGTGCTCACAGGTGGCCTCCGGTGCTCTTGGCTCGAACCGCTGCGAAGCGGAGGTCGTCGACCCGTCGGGCGGCGTGGCGGAGCTGGTCGGGTGCCTCCGGCTTGAGCTGCCACTCCTCGGCGGGCGCGAGGTAGCGCGAGCGCTCGGTGCCGATCAGCGCGACCAGGCGCTGGTCGAGGGCCTCGCGAGCGGCGGTGATCATGCCGGCCGCCTGGGGCGCGCCCACGACGGTCTCGAGCAGGCGGCGTCCGAGGACGACGGAGTCGGGGACGGTGGGGGCGTCGGCGCCGAGGACGACCACGGCGAGCGTGACGGACAGGCCGTGCACGCCGAGGGCGAGGAACCGCGCGGTCGAACGTACGTCGGCGCTGCCGTCGCGGACGAGGTCCTGGAGCTGGTCCTGCCACTCACGCACCTGAGCGGTGGTCTGGCGGCGCAGGTTGCGGCCCGCGCGGGACAGGTCGTCGGCGGTCGCCGAGAGGAGGGCCTCGCCGTGGTCGGTACGGCGCCACTCGGCCGATGCGGCGGCGGCGGCCCGCTCGGCGTGGTCGACGACCAGCGCCTCGAGGGCCATCTCCAGCGCGACGCCGAGACGCTCGGCCTGCTGGGGCTTGCCCTTGATCGCGTTGACCAGCCGCTCGCGGACGAAGCCGACCTTGGCCTCGAGCGAGCGGACCAGCTCGCCGCTGCCGACGAACTCCTGCCAGCGGGCCAGCAGGTCACCGCGCAGCACGGAGCCGTCGCGGCTCGCCGCGATCACGCCGGCCTGCGCGGCGTCGTACGCCTTGTCCGCGATGGCGAGGAGGTCACCGACGGCGGCGACCTGCTCGGTGGCGGCGTCGGCGATCGGGAAGACCCGCCGCGTCACGTTGCGCACGGCACCGGCGACGGTCTGGTTGACCACCGAGCGCCGAGCACCGGCGTCCTCGGCCAGGGCCTCGAGCCACTGGCGGATGTCACGGACGTGACCGGCGGGCAGCAGGCCGAAGTCGTCGACCTCGCCGTCGGGTACGCCGAACAGCGGGGAGTCCTTGAGCCCGCGCGCGGCGAGCATCCGGGCGAGGTGCGCGGAGACGGTGCTGACGTCGCCGGCCGGGGTGCGGTCGAGCACGACGGCAACCGCGGTCGAGCGGTCAGCGGCCTGCTTGAGGTAGTCCCAGGGGATCTGGTCGGAGTAGCGGGCCGCGGAGGTGACGAAGAGCCACAGGTCGGCGGCCGCGAGGAGCTGGCCGGCCAGCTCGCGGTTGCGCTCGTCGACGGAGTCGATGTCGGGGGCGTCCAGGATCGCCAGGCCCTTCGGCACGGCGTCGGTGGAGACCAGCTGGATCGACTGCTGGTCGGTCGTCGCGGTGGCGACGCGGCGCAGGTCGGGCAGGAGGCGGTCGGCACCGAACCACTGGCTGTCGGCGGGGTTGTGCACCAGGACCGGCGACTTGGTGGTCGGGCGGAGCACGCCCGGGACGGTCACGCGGTGGCCGACCAGGGTGTTGACGAGCGTGGACTTGCCGGCACCGGTGGAGCCACCGACGACCGCGAGCAGCGGGGCCTCGAGCGACATCAGCCGCGGGATGACGTAGTCCTCCAGCTGGTCGATCAGCTGCTGGCGGGTGCCGCGGAGCTCGGGTGCACCGGGCAGGTCGAGCGGCAGCGGGGCGCCCTTGAGCGCTCCGTTGAGGCGCACGACCTCGGTGAGCATCTTGCGACCGTCGCTACCGTCGAGCGGGGTCGTCGCGGACAGCTCGTGAGTCATCGCTGTGGCACCACCTGTCCGGGGAACGCGAACCGGGGTCGGCTCGCCTGGATGAGCCCGAGGAACACCTGGCCCCGCACCTGCCAGTCCCGCGGAGGCGTTCCGCGCAGGAGGCGATGGTGCAGGAACCCGAGTTCGACGGCTGCCTGCTGATAATCGCGCATCGCCCGCAGCGCCTCGGGACCGCCCTGGCTGCGCGCGAACCTGCGGGCCGTACGCCGGGCACGCAGGTCGACGACCCAGCCGATGTCGGTGGCCGGGATCAGGCCGCGATGGGCGGCGTCCTCGAGCGCCCTCGTGAGCACAGTCCGCTCCGAGCTGCGGGCCCAGATCGCCAGGCTGATCAGCGCGCTGAAGACCGGGATCGCCAGGACGGCGTACATCATCACGAAGCTGCCGAAGCCGAAGGCCGTCGAGCCGTTCCAGATGCCGTGCGCGATCACCGCGAGGACGTACCCACCGATCGGCGCGAGCCAACGCACGGCGGCCGAGCGGGAGGTGACCGCGAGGCCGATGCCGATGCCGGTGAAGGCGGTGAACACCGGGTGGGCGAACGGACCGAACACGCAGCGCACGACGAAGGTCGCCGTCACCCCGTTGAGCCCGCCGGGGCCCATCCCGTCGGCGCCGTCGTACGAGGACGCCAGGTAGAGGATGTTCTCGGTGAACGCGAAGCCGACGCCGACCATGCCGGCGTACACGATGCCGTCGAGGACGCCGTCGATCTCCGCGCGACGCCACCACAGCAGCAGCACCAGGAACAGCCCCTTGCAGGCCTCCTCGGCGATCGGCGCGATGATCGAGGCCTGACCGGCGGTGCTGATGCCGGTGACGATCCCGCCGATGCCCTCCACCAGCAGCGCGATCGTGGTCGCCGCGAAGGCGCCCCAGAGCAGGCCGAGAGCGAGCAGCTTCTTGGGCTCGGGCTCGTACCGGTCGAGCCAGACGTACGCCGCCACGACGGGCCCGACCGGCACGGCGGCCAGCACGGTGGCGAGGAACATGGTCGCCGGAGCGTCCTTGGTGGCCAGGAGCAGCACCACCACCGCGGCGCCGAGAGCCACTGCCACGGTCACCACGACCGTGAAGGCGACGTTCTCGCGCGGGGCGGCAGGCATGGCAGAACCCTATCGGGAGCCTCGGGTGCGGCCGGGATCGTCGGCGTACGCTGGGCGGCGTGGAAGAGGAGCTGAAGACCGAGGCCCACGATCCCGCCGTCCCGGAGGCGTACGCCGCCTTCATGCGGACCGGTTGGCGCGACGGCGATGCCGACGTGCCGGAGCACCCGGTCGCTCCCCTGGCCGCGGCCCGTCGCGAGCGGCTCGCGGCGGCGTTCCCAGGCGAGCGGCTGGTGATCCCCGGCGGCACCTACAAGGTGCGCGCGGCGGACACCGACTACCGCTTCCGCCCCGACACCGCCCACACCTACTACTCCGGCAACCAGACCTCCGACGCGACGCTGGTGATCGAGCCGGACGGGTCGTCGGTCCTCTACGCGCGCCCACGCTCGGGCCGCGACAGCGACGAGTTCTTCCGGGACCGCCAGTACGGCGCCCTCTGGGCCGGCCGTCGCCCCTCGCTCGGCGAGATGACCGCCGCACTCGGGCTCGAGGTCCGGCACGCCTCGGAGCTGGAGTCGGTGCTGGCCGGCTCGACGAAGACCCGCACGCTCGGCTCCGACGACGAGCTCACCCGCGTCGCCTCGGAGATGCGCCTGGTCAAGGACACCTGGGAGGTCGCCGAGCTGCAGGCCGCGATCGACGCCACCACACTCGGGTTCGAGGACAGCGTGCGCGAGTGGGACAACGTGCTGAAGTACGGCGAGCGCTGGCTGGAGGGCACCTTCTTCCGCCGCGCGCGCACCCTGGGCAACGACCTCGGCTACGACTCGATCGTCGCCGGTGGGGCGCACGCCACGACCCTGCACTGGATCGAGAATTCCGGTCCGATCACGCCCGGCGAGCTGGTCCTGCTCGACATGGGCGTCGAGGGCAACAACCTCTACACCGCCGACGTGACACGCACCCTGCCGGTCTCGGGTCGCTTCACCCCGCTGCAGCGCGACCTCTACACCCTGGTGCTGAACGCACAGGAGGCCGCGCTCGGCGCGCTCGGCCCTGGCAGCAGGTTCCTGGCCGGCCACGAGGCGGCCATGGTCGTGCTGGCCCATGGCCTGGCCGACCTCGGCCTGCTCCCGGTGTCGCCCGAGGAGGCCCTGGCGCCGGACTCCAAGGTCTACGCCCGCTGGACGCTGCACGGCGTGAGCCACATGCTCGGCATGGACGTCCACGACTGCGGCGAGGCCGCGCCCGAGAGCTACCGCGACGGCACCCTGGCCGAGGGCATGGTGCTCACCGTCGAGCCGGGGCTCTACTTCCAGGAGGACGACCTGCTCGTCCCCGAGGAGCTGCGCGGCATCGGCATCCGCATCGAGGACGACGTGCTCGTCACCGCCGACGGCGTGCAGAACCTCTCCGCCGCCCTCCCCCGCGACCCCGACGCCGTCGAGGAGTGGATGGGTTCGCTCAGAGGCTGACAGACTTCGCGCACAAGCCTCCGTAGCGCAACTGGATAGCGCAAGTAGCTTCTACCTACTGGGTTGCGGGTTCGAGTCCTGCCGGGGGCACCAGCGCGGCACGGTCACCCGATCGCGGCGAGCAGCCCGTCCGGAGTGGTGTCGTTGAGCAGGTGGCCATCGACGACGACCGTCGGCGTGCCCTGCAGGCCGGTGCCGAGGGCCGCCTTGGTGGCGGCCTTGGCCCAGGCCAGGCCGGCCCCGGACTCGATCGGGCCCTTGACCTGCGACTCCTTCGCGCCGGCCTCGACCGCGTACTTCACCAGGTCCTCGTCGGAGAGGTAGGGACCCTCCTCCGACGGCTGGTTCTCGTAGAGCAGGTCGTGGAACTTCTTCGCGACGTCGGGTCCCGCCTTGTCCAGGACGACCGAGAACGCGCCGGCCGAGCGCGCGGAGTAGTCGCCGAGCCGCGAGAGCAGATCGAACGGGCGGTACTCCACCTGGACCGTGCCGTCGGCGGCGAGCTGCGCGATCCGGCTGCGCGTGCCCTTCTCGAGCGCGCCGCAGAACGGGCAGAGGAAGTCCTCGTAGATCACGACGTGGTGCGTGGCGGAGTCCGGGCCGAACTTCACGCCGTAGGTGCCGCTCGTCGACGCGATCGCGGCCTCGACCTTGGTGTCGTTCTTGTGCTTGTTGATCACGCCGAGCGCGATCGCTCCGGCCACGATCAGCACCATCACCAGCCCGACGCCACCCATGGCGAGCAAGCGGCGCTGCCGCTCCTTCCTCTGCTGCTCGGCGAGGAGGGCGGCGGCCTTGGTGTTCGACATGGGGTTCAGTCTCCTTCAAGGGGACGAGCAGGGAACAGCAGGGAGTCCAGCGCGAGGCGGCTGCGGCCGCGCCACGCCAGGAGTGCGGAGAGGAGCAGGAGGCCGAGGTCGCGCGCGATCTCCCAGGGGTACGCCGACGCCGCGTGCGGGTCCGCACCGCCGCCACCGAAGCACCCGCAGTCGATCTCGATGCCGCGCGCCCAGACAGATGCGATACCCACGATGAACGCGGTCAGCAGGAGCACCGACATGGCCGCGGCGCCGCGCGTCATCACACCGAGCACGAGTGCCAGGCCGATCACCAGCTCCACGGCGGGAAGGCCGGTGCCGACCCACTCGGCGACCTGCGGCGAGAGGATCTGGTAGCCCCGGACGGCGTTGATGCTCTCGGCGACATGGGTCAGCTTGAGCCCGCCGGCGACGATCCAGACGCACCCGACGACGAGTCGGGCGACGAGGCCAACCCACGGCTCGACCCGCGCCATCGACTGCTTCATGGGAGGCGAGGCTAGTGCGTGGTGCTGAATCGAGGCTGAGGACCGATCGGACCCACCGCGTAGGGTTCGGCCCGTGAACGAACGACTCGTCTGGATCGACTGCGAGATGACCGGCCTCGACCTCGGCGCCGACGCCCTCGTGGAGATCGCCGCGCTGGTGACCGACTTCGACCTGAACGTCCTGGGTGAGGGCGTCGACATCATCATCAAGCCGCCGGCCGAGGCGCTCGACCAGATGATCGAGTACGTCCGCAACATGCACGCCCACTCCGGCCTGCTCGAGGAGCTCAAGAACGGCGTCACCCTCGAGGAGGCCGAGGAGCAGGTCATGGCCTACATCCGCGAGCACTGCCCGGCCGACTCGCGCCCGCCGCTGGCCGGCAACACCGTCGCCACCGACCGCGGCTTCATCGCCCGCGACATGTCCCAGCTCGACGAGTTCCTGCACTACCGGATCATCGACGTCTCCTCGATCAAGGAGCTCGCCAAGCGGTGGTACCCGCGGGCCTACTTCGCGGCGCCGACCAAGCGCGGCAACCACCGCGCGCTGGCCGACATCCAGGAGAGCATCGAGGAGCTGCGCTACTACCGCGACACGGTCTTCGTGCCGCTCCCCGGACCCGACACGGACGCCTCCAAGGAGGCCGCCACCCGGCACGGCGGCTCGCTCACCGGCCTCGGTCCCGCCTGACGGCCTACCGATTCAGCGTTCGCTGACGGCGACCACTACACTCATCCCGGTCGCCACCTCGGTGGCGCCGACACATGGTGGGCGTAGCTCAGCTGGTAGAGCATCGCGTTGTGGTCGCGAGGGTCGCGGGTTCGAGCCCCGTCGCTCACCCCAGTCACGCAGCCGGATCCGCAAGGGTCCGGCTGCGGTCGTTTCACGGCCCCGCGCCTGAGCCTGCGAAGGCGCGGAACGGGCCGGGACGTCGAGTAGCCGCGCGGTCGCGAGCCTGCGAGCGCTCGTGACCGGCGTATCGAGACACACGCCCCCTCGGGCCACGTGACGGCAATTACGCGCCGAAACCCTTGCGAAAAAAGTTTAGGTATCCCTAACCTCAGGCCATGAGCTTCGAGAAGACCCTCATCCTCGGCCTGATCGCCGGCAGCACGATCCTGCTCGGCCTGCCGATCGGCCGGCTGACCAAGCCCGCGCCGGTGCTGCGTGCGCTGCTCAACGCGGTCGCGGTCGGCGTGCTGGTCTTCCTCGTCTGGGACGTCCTGTCCGCCGCCTGGGAGCCCGCCGACCTCGCCCTGTCCGCCGAGGGCGGTCCCGAGTGGGGCACGGGCCTGGGCTACGCCTTCCTGATGTTCGCCGGCCTGGCCGTCGGCCTGCTCGCCCTCGTCGGCTACGAGCGCCGGATGCCCGCCGAGCTCGACCCCACCAAGCTCTCGATGCTCATCGCCATCGGCATCGGCCTGCACAACTTCGCCGAGGGCCTGGCCATCGGCCAGGCCGCTGCCACCGGTGCCATCGCGCTCGCGGTCCTGCTGGTCGTCGGCTTCGGCCTGCACAACGCCACCGAGGGCTTCGGCATCACCGCTCCCCTGGCCGGCGGCACCCGCCCGACCTGGGGCCGGCTGCTGCTCCTGGGCGCCATCGGCGGCGGTCCGACCCTGGCCGGCACACTCATCGGCTACCAGTGGACCAGCGACGTCGTCGCCGTGATCTTCCTGTCCCTGGCCGCGGGCTCGATCCTGTACGTCGTCATCCAGCTGGTCGGCGTGGCCGCCCGCGCCCGGCGTACGGACCTGCTCGCCGTGGGCATGGTCGTCGGCCTGATGGCCGGCTTCCTCACCGACGCGATCGTCACCGCCGGCGGCGTCTGACCCGCATCCCGTGCGCGTCCCGGGGAACCGGCAGCGCATGGACATCCCGATCGACACCGTCGTCCTCGACATCGACGGCACGCTGCTCGACTCGAACTACCACCACGCCGTGGCGTGGGCGCAGGCCTTCGACGCGGTCCTCGACCGGCACGTCCCGGTCTTCGCGATCCATCGCTCGATCGGGATGGGCGGGGACCGCCTGGTGGCCGCGGTCGCCGGCGACGACGTCGAGCAGCAGCACGGCGAGGAGATCCGTCGCCGCTGGAAGAAGGCGTACGACGCCCTCATCGACGACGCCCGCCTCGTCGACGGTGCACGCGAGCTGCTGAGCGCCCTGCAGGAGCGCGGGCTCGACGTGGTGCTGGCCAGCTCGAGCATCCCCGAGCACGCCCGCCACGCCCTGGACCTGCTCGACGCCGACGAGCATGCCGACGACTGGACGACCAGCGAGGACGCCGAGGAGTCCAAGCCCGACCCCGAGCTGATCGCGACCGCCCTGGAGAAGGTCGACGCCGGGCGGTCGGTGATGATCGGCGACTCGGTCTGGGACGTCGAGGCCGCCGCCAGGCTGCAGATCCCGACGATCTGCCTGCTGACGGGCGGGAGCGGGCGCGACGAGCTGGAGCAGGCCGGCGCCGCCGGCGTACGGCTGGACTGCCGTGACCTGCTCGACCACCTCGACGAGGCGCTCGCGGCGGCGCTCAACCGCTGACGGTCACTGCCCGATCGGCAGCCCGAACCGGCCCTTCTGGAAGTCCTCGTACGCCGCCATGACCTCGGCCTTGGTGTTCATCACGAACGGCCCCGCCCAGGCGATCGGCTCGCGGATCGGCTTGCCGCCGAGCACCAGCACGTCGAGCCTGGGGCTGCGCGACTCCTGGGTGCCGGCCGCCTCGACGGTGAGGTAGTCGCCCGCACCGAGCACGGCGGTCTGGCCCATCTCGATCGGCTGCTTGTCGATGCCGACCGATCCCTTGCCGGACAGCACGTAGACCAGCGCGTTGTACTCGACCGGCCACGGCAGCTCCAGCCGCGCGCCCGGCTCGACGGTCGCGTGCACCAGCGTCATCGGGGTGAACGTGCTGCCCGGGCCGGCGTGACCGTCGACCTCGCCGGCGATCACGCGCACCAGCGCGCCCGCGTCGGGGGTGCTCAGCAGCGCGACCTCGCGCGAGTGGATGTCCTGGTACTTCGGGTTGTTGGCCTTCGCGTCGCGAGGCAGGTTCACCCAGAGCTGGATGCCGTGGAACAGGCCACCCTTGCTGACCAGCCACTCCGGCGGGGCCTCGATGTGCATGATGCCGGCGCCAGCGGTCATCCACTGGGTGTCGCCGTCGGTGATCGAGCCGCCGCCACCATGGTTGTCCTGGTGGTCCATGACGCCGTCGATCATGTAGGTGACGGTCTCGAAGCCGCGGTGCGGGTGCCAGGGCGTGCCCTTGGGCTCGCCCGGCGCGTACTCGACCTCGCCCATCTGGTCCATGTGGATGAACGGGTCCAGCTGGCGCTGGTCGATGCCCGCGAAGGCCCGGCGTACGGGGAAGCCCTCGCCCTCGTAGCCCTGGGGGGCGGTCGTCACCTGGTGGACCGGACGCGGCTGGTCACCCAGACCGGGCGCCTTGATCCGGGACAGGACGGTCAGGTCGTCGACGGTGATCGCGGGCATCGTCATCATCTCCATGTCGTAGTTGTTGACATGTCAACCATAAGGCGCCGGGGTTTGTTCCGTCTAGGGTCGCTGCATGGAGTCGTACGACGTCGTGGTGGTCGGTGCCGGACACAACGGACTGACCGCGGCGGCGTACCTCGCCCGTGCCGGGCTCTCCGTCCTGGTCCTCGAGCGCCTCGACCGGACCGGCGGCGCCGCCGTCTCGGAACAGGCGTTCCGCGGGGTCCCGACGCGGCTGTCGCGCTACTCCTACCTCGTCTCGCTGCTCCCCGACTCGATCGTGGCCGACCTCGGGCTCGACATCGAGCTGACCTCGCGCGCGACCGCGTCGTACACGCCGTACTTCCGCGGCGAGGAGGCCGACGGCCTGCTCGTCGAGCGGACGGAGGGGCCGGCGACCCGCGACGGCTTCCTGCGGCTGACGCGCACCGACGAGGAGTACGCCGCATGGCGCTCCTTCTACACCGACGTCGCTCGGCTGGCGGCGGTCGTGGCACCCACGCTCACCGCGCCCCTGCCCCGCGTCACCGACCTGCGCGAGCAGGTGGCGCCGTGGATCTGGGACCAGCTCGTCGAGCGACCGCTGGGCGAGGCGATCCGGCGCAGGTTCCGCGACGACGTGGTGCGCGGCGTCGTGGCGACGGATGCGCTGATCGGGACGTTCGCGTCGCTGGACGACCCGTCGCTGGTGCAGAACCGCTGCTTCCTCTACCACCTGATCGGCAACGGCACCGGAGAGTGGCGCGTGCCCGTCGGCGGGATGGGCTCGGTGACGACGGCCCTGGAGAAGGCGGCGATCGACGCGGGCGCGACGATCACGACCGGGGCGACGGTCACCTCGATCTCCGAGGATCCCGAGGTGCGCTGGATCGCCGGCGGGAAGGCGCACGCGGCGCGGGCGCGGTTCGTGCTCGCCAACGTCGCACCGTGGGTGTTGCACGAGCTGCGCGGCGGCGCGCACGAGGAGTCGGTCAAGCCGGAGGGGTCGCAGCTCAAGATCAACCTGCTGCTCTCGCGGCTCCCGCAGCTGCGCTCCGGCGTCTCCCCCGAGGTCGCCTTCGCCGGGACGCTGCACCTCAACGAGACCTGGACCGACCTCGAGACGGCGTACGCCGAGGCCTCGGCCGGTCGTGTGCCGACGCGACTGCCCGGCGAGGTCTACTGCCACTCGCTGACCGATCCCTCCATCCTCGGCGACGTGCCTCGCGGGACGCACACGCTGACCTACTTCGGCCTGCACACGCCGGCGCGGCTGTTCGCCGCCGATCCGGCCGGCGCGAAGAGGCTGGCGGTCGAGCGGGCGATCGAGTCGCTGGACGCCGTGCTGGCGGAGCCGCTGATGTCGTGCGTCGCGCGCGACGCCGATGGCGAGCCGTGCATCGAGGCGAAGATCCCTCAGGACGTCGAGCGGGACGTGGCGATGCCGGGCGGGCACATCTTCCACGGCGACCTCGAGTGGCCGTGGGCTCCGGCGCGGGCGGCGCTCGCCACCGCCGCCGACCGCTGGGGTGTCGCGACCGACCATCCGGCGGTCCTGCTCTGCGGATCGGGCGCTCGACGGGGTGGCGCCGTCTCCGGGATCGGCGGCCACAACGCGGCCCAAGCGGTGCTGGAGATGCGGTGACACCCGGATTTTGGCGGTCTGTCGCCACGGTGTAATCTTTTCTCGTTCCTGCGGGAACACCCCCGAGCGCCATTAGCTCAATTGGCAGAGCAGCTGACTCTTAATCAGCGGGTTCGCGGTTCGAGTCCGTGATGGCGTACAGGGAGAAGGGCCCGGTCGAGAGACCGGGCCCTTCGACGTTTTCCGCGCTTCTGCGGTCGGCGCGGGCGCCGAGGCCCCACACTGGCCCCGGCGAGAGGATCTTCGATGCGGGCGAGCAGCTGGGCGGCACTCGGGCTGATCGGCGCGCTCACCCTGGTCGGGTGCACGCCGAAGGACGCCAGCCCTCCCCCGGCATCGCCTCAGGAGCCGGCGCAGGCGACCGTCGCAACGCCCACCGCGACCGGCAGCCCCTCCGCCCACCCGCAGCGGACGCCGGCAAGGGGCGCCGACGCCGCGGCGGCGCGGAGGTTCATCCGGTTCGCGCTCCAGCCGAGCGCATCGACGTGGACGACGATGCACCCGCGTGACGGCGTACGCATCGGGCTCGGCCGGCCGACGCGGACCCTCACGCCGGCGCACGCCTCCGAGCCCGACGCCTGGAAGCTCCCCGCCAAGGGAGCGTTCGGCCGTTCCGGGCTGCTGTCGGCGCTGGACGAGATCCAGCACGCGCAGGGAGGGTTCAAGGTCTCCGTGGGTCCGCGCCACCACTGTGCCGGCCCGCTCGTGCGCGCGCCGAGGGCCTTCCGCGGACTGGCCCGGATCTCGATCGAGCCGCGCGACCGCTCGATCGACTCGTGCCTCGACTGGTTCGCCGTCGACCTGTTCCTCGACGGGCACCACCAGCTCGCCGGGGTCACCCTCGACCTGTGGGAGCCCTGAGCTCACTCACAGGCGAGTGAGGTCGGCGCGGTGATGTCGGTGACGCCCGGCAGACTGCTCCCATGACCTCGGACCCCGACAAGAGCGCGGTGTACGCCGCCGAGGACCAGCTGGCGACCTGGCTGGACCGGGTGACGCCCGAACGGCCGACGATTTCCGTCGACGGCGCGGTCCACGAGGCCGAGGTCGAGCCGCGGTTCACCGATCCCGAGGCCGTTGGGAGGTACGTCGAGCAGGTGCTCACGCACCTGCGCGACCGCGGCTGCGACTACGCCGGCCGCGAGCAGGCACGGGTGGGGGTCCGGGCCCGGCAGGGGCGGACCAAGGCGATCTACACGCCCGAGCCACCGACCATCGCGGTGCCGCCGTTCGAGGTGGGTGGTCGCTGGGCGCTGCGCGGCCTGGTGGTGCTGCACGAGCTCACCCACCACCTGTCGGGTGCGCTGGACCACGGCGCCGACTTCAGGACGACGTACCTCCGGCTCCTGGAGGACATCGGCAACCCGGTGCTCGCCCAGCTGCTGCACCTGACCTATGCCGCCCAGGGGCTCGACCAGGTCGACGACGATGCCGACGAGGGCAACCTGGCCAAGATCGCCAAGCTGCTCCGCCAGGCCGAGGGCACCGCGAACGACCACGAGCGCGACGCCTTCCTGACCAAGGCGCAGGCGCTGGCCACGCGGCACTCGATCGCCCTGGCCGTCGCGCGCGCCCACACGGCCCGGCAGGAGCAGCGCGAGCAGCCGGGCTCCGAGAACTACCGGATCGGCGAGCCCGGCAAGCGCGGCCTCGCCCGCTACGTGCGGCTGCTGCTCAACATCGCCCACACCAACGACCTGCGGTGCACGATCAGCCACGACTCCACCGCCGTCACGATGTACGGCTTCCCCAGCGACATCGAGGTCACCAAGGCGCTCTACGAGTCGCTGCTGGTGCAGATGGTCGCGGAGTGCGAGCGCTACCTGCGCTCCGGCGAGCGTGACGTGACGGTGACGCGGGAGCGACGTACGCGCCGCAAGGTGGTCAAGCCGGTCGCCACCATCACCGCGCGCCTCGCGTTCTACGAGGCGTACGCCGCCCGCATCGGTCATCGTCTCCAGCAGGCCCGGGAGGCGACGCTCGCCGCGGCCGGGGTCTCGACGGGCTCGACCACCGGAGCCGGCTCGACCACCGGGTCGAGCGAGACAGCGCTCGCGCTGCGGCAGAAGGAGGTCGACGTGCACGACCACTTCAGGGAGGCGCTGCGCAAGAACAACATCCGCGGCACCTGGAGCGCCGACCGTCGCTCGTCGGCCCAGAGCGCGCCCGGCGCGGCCTTCCACGGCGACGCCGCGGCCCAGCGTGCCCGGCTGTCGGATGCCAAGGAGCTCGGCGCCGCCGGTTAGTCCGGGGCCGCGCTTGCAGGTTTCCCAAGGTATGCAGGGAAACCTGCGCTTCCCATGGGTTGCAACGCCGCGGAATCCATCGGTCTAAGCAACGCTGACCCGCAAGGAGCG
>NZ_BAAGSB010000010.1:0-113576 GCF_054782655.1 Nocardioides montaniterrae
CCAGCTCCAGTAGCTCTTCACGTGTCTCGTACGGGATCGCTCTACGCACCACAACGCTCCTTGCGGGTCAGCGTTGCTTAGACCGATGGATTCCGCGCGCCTGGGGAGTGCAGGTTCGGCTGCATACCTTGGGAAACCTGCGGCACAGGCGGCGGCCAAGAAAAGCATCGAGGGCGCCCACGTCGTACGACGGAGGCGCCCTCGGGATGTCTCTCAGCGGGTCACTTGAGCTCGCAGATGACCTCACCGTTGGTGACCGTGACGCCGACCTCGGCCTTGAGACCGGTGACGACGCCGGCCTTGTGGGCCTTGAGCGGCTGCTCCATCTTCATCGCCTCCATGACGACCACGACGTCGCCCTCGGCGACCTCCTGGCCCTCCTCGACGGCGACCTTGACGATGGTGCCCTGCATCGGGGAGGTGACCGAGTCGCCCGAGGCGGCTGCGCCGGCCTTCTTGCCGGCCTTGCGGGCGGGCTTCTTCGCGCCGCCGGCGGCCGCGCCGCCGCCGATCGCACCGACACCGGCGGGCAGGACGACCTCGACCCGCTTGCCACCGACCTCGACGACGACCTTCTGGCGCTCGCCCGCCTCCTCGGCGTCACCGGCGGTGCCGGCGTACGGGGTGATGGTGTTGTTGAAGTCGGTCTCGATCCACGTCGTGTAGACGTCGAAGGAGCCCTCGCCGGTCGGGTTGGACGCGCCGACCCAGGCCGGGTCGTTGACGATGACCTCGTCGAAGGTGAGGGCGGTCGGCATGCCGTCGACCTCGAACTCGGCGATCGCGCGACGCGAGCGCTCGATGGCCTGCGTGCGGTCGCGGCCGGTGACGATCAGCTTGGCGATCAGGGAGTCGAACGCACCCGGGATCGTCTGGCCGTTCTCGTAGCCGCCGTCGACGCGGATACCGGGGCCCTGCGGCGGGTTCCACTTGGTCAGGGTGCCGGGGGCCGGCATGAAGTTGTTGCCGCCGTCCTCGGCGTTGATGCGGAACTCGATCGAGTGACCCTTGATCTCGGGGTCGTCGTAGCCGAGCTCCTCGCCCGCGGCGATGCGGAACATCTCGCGCACGAGGTCGATGCCGGTGACCTCCTCGGAGACACAGTGCTCGACCTGGAGGCGGGTGTTGACCTCGAGGAAGGAGATCGTGCCGTCAGCGGCCACGAGGAACTCGCAGGTGCCGGCGCCGACGTACTTGGCCTCCTTGAGGATGGCCTTGGACGACTCGTAGAGGCGCTGGTTCTGCTCGTCGGTCAGGAACGGCGCGGGCGCCTCCTCGACGAGCTTCTGGTGGCGGCGCTGCAGCGAGCAGTCGCGGGTCGAGACGACCACGACGTTGCCGTGCTGGTCGGCGAGGCACTGGGTCTCGACGTGGCGCGGCTTGTCGAGGAACTTCTCGACCAGGCACTCGCCGCGGCCGAAGGCGCTGATGGCCTCGCGGGTCGCGGACTCGTAGAGCTCGGGGATCTCCTCGAGGGTGCGGGCGACCTTGAGGCCGCGACCGCCGCCGCCGAAGACCGCCTTGATGGCGACCGGCAGGCCGTGCTCCTTGGCGAACGCGACGATCTCGTCGGCGTCCTTGACCGCGTCCTTGAGACCCGGTGCGAGCGGGGCGCCCGCGGCCAGCGCGATCTGCTTGGCCTTGGCCTTGTCGCCGAGGCCCTCGATCGCGGCCGGGGAGGGGCCGATCCAGATCAGCCCGGCGTCGAGGACGGCCTGGGCGAAGTTCGCGTTCTCGGCGAGGAAGCCGTAGCCGGGGTGCACGCTGTCGGCGCCCGACTGCTTCGCGACGTCGATGATCTTCTCGATCACGAGGTAGGAGTCGGCCGGGGTCGAGCCGTTGAGGCTGTAGGCCTCGTCGGCCATCCGGACGAAGAGGGCGTCACGGTCGGGCTCGGCGTACACCGCCACCGACTGGATGCCGGCATCCTTGGCCGCCCGGATCACTCGGACGGCGATCTCACCACGGTTGGCGATGAGCACCTTCTGCAGGGGCTTGATCTCGGGCACGCGACTCTCCTTGGATGGTTCGGGGCGGTTTCGAGCCGCTGGGCAGTCTAGGGCGCCGCGCCTCGAACGGCTGAGCCGGACCCGATTCGTGGGCAGCCGGGCGCGTGGGCGGCGGGGTGCAGGAATCACCGGTTCACCGGTGATTCCTGCACTTCCACCCCATTGCAACGGTGTCTAAGTGCAGGAAGTGGTGAGAGCTGGTGACGGATGGGACTGGTGAGGTTCGCCCGCCCGGCCCCGACGGAAGTGGTGCCAGTACGCCGAAGAGGCCGGCCGCCGTGAGCGACCGACCCCTGCGGGTGGAGATCAGCTGGGGTTCTGGACGGTCAGCTTCTCGTGGTGCTTCGGGAGCTTCAGGTCACCCGAGCAGGCGAGCTTCTGCGAGGTGGCCGGAACCTCTTCGAGGAGGCCGCAACGAGTTCGCTGAGAGGTCACGCACCGTTCACGACGGGCGGCGAGGGTGGGTGGACCGCCGACCTTCTCAGGAGTCCCCATGCGTGTCCTCGCTGCGCTCGCCCTCGCGGTCACGGTCATCGTCCCGTCCGCCGGCACTGCCCAGGCGAACGGCTCGGACTACACATTCGCGCTGATCGGGGACGTGCCGTACGGCGCGACCGAGATCGCGGCGTTCCCGCACTGGATCGAGCAGATCAACGCCGACCCGGCGGTGCGGTCGGTGGTGCACCTGGGTGACATCAAGAACGGCTCGAGCGTCTGCTCCGACAGCTACTTCTCGCTGATCCGCTCCGACGTGGACGGCTTCGTGGACCCGTTCGTCTACACCCCAGGCGACAACGAGTGGACGGACTGCCACCGCGCCAACAACGGCGCCTACAACCCGCTCGAGCGCCTCGACGCCGTACGCCGCACCTTCTTCGACCACCCGGGCACGACGCTGGGGAAGCACGCGATGACGGTGGAGGCCGAGCCGGGCATCGCCGAGAACGTCATCTACCACCGCGCCGACGTCACTTTCGTGACCGCGAACGTGCCCGGCAGCGACAACGCGATGCAGCCGTGGGCCGGCCTCGGCCAGACGGCGCCGACGCCGGAGCAGACCGACGCGTACAACACGCGCAACAGCCTGAACATCGCCGAGCTGCACCAGGCCTTCGCCGAGGCGAAGGCGCAGGGCGACCATGGGGTCGTCGTCATGCAGCAGGCCGACATGTTCGACCCGACGTACACCCCCACTGCCAACGACATCGCGCACTTCGCGAGCTGGATCCAAGCGCTGATCGACGAGTCGAACGCCTTCGGCGGCCAGGTGTACCTGCTCAACGGCGACAGCCACCTCTACAACACCGACCAGCCGCTGGCGGCGGGCTCGTCGTGGCGGACCACCTATGCGGCGTACGGCGTCACCGGCGCGGCCGACAACCTGACGCGGATCACGGTCGACGGCTCCAGCAACGCCGACGACTACCTGCGGGTCACCGTCGGCAACGATCCCTCGGCCCCGCTGCTGACGTGGACGCGGGTGCCGTACACGTCGTGACGACCACCCCTTCGGGGGTTAACAACCGTTAACCTCGGGCGCTAGTCTGCGGCCCATGAGCTTTGAGCTGTCGCGTGAGCACGAGGAGTTCCGCCACACCGTCCGCAGCTTCGCCGAGGCGGAGATCGCGCCGCACGTCGCCGAGTGGGACAAGGCGCACCACTTCCCGACCGACGTCGTGCAGAAGATGGGCGACCTGGGGCTGTTCGGGCTGACCGCTCCGGAGGAGTACGGCGGCGCCGGGCTCGAGGCCGCGGACGGTCCGTTCACCAGCCTGTGCATCGCGATCGAGGAGCTCGGCCGGGTCGACCAGTCGATGGGCATCACCCTCGAGGCCGGGGTCGGCCTCGGCATCAACCCGATCCTGACCTACGGCACCGACGAGCAGAAGGCCGAGTGGCTGCCCGACCTGGTCAGCGGCCAGATGCTCGCGGGCTTCGGCCTGACCGAGCCGGGCGCAGGCTCCGACGCGGGCGCCACCAAGACCAAGGCGGAGCAGGACGCCAGCGGCGACTGGGTCGTCAACGGCTCCAAGCAGTTCATCACCAACTCCGGCTCCTCGATCACCAAGCTGGTCACCGTGACTGCCCGCACCGGCGTGCGCGGGGACGGCACCCCCGAGATCTCGACGATCGTGATCCCGACGGGAACGCCCGGGTTCACCGCGGAGCCGGCGTACGACAAGCTCGGCTGGCACATCTCCGACACCCATCCGCTGTCCTTCGAGGACTGCCACGTCCCGGCCGGCAACCTGCTGGGCGAGCGCGGGCGCGGCTACGCGCAGTTCCTGGCCACGCTCGACGACGGTCGCGTCGCGATCGCCGCGCTGGCCGTCGGCCTGATCCAGGCCTGCCTGGAGATGTGCGTGGCGTACTCGCTCGAGCGGCAGACCATGGGCGGACCGATCGGCCGCAAGCAGGGCGTGGCCTTCCAGATCGCCGACCTCGAGGTCAAGCTGCACGCCTCGCGGCTGCTGACCTACCGCGCGGCCGCGATGAAGGACGCGATGCTCGGCGGCAGCGGCCCCTCAACGAAGGACTTCAAGCAGGCGGCGTCCGTCGCGAAGCTCTACACCTCCGAGGCCGCGATGGACGCGACCCGGATCGCCACCCAGGTCTTCGGTGGCTACGGCTTCATGGAGGAGTATCCCGTCGCCCGGTTCTACCGCGACGCCAAGATCCTGGAGATCGGTGAGGGCACCTCGGAGGTCCAGCGGATGCTGATTGCGCGCGGGCTCGGTCTGCCTGTCGAGTAGCGATGTAACTACGTGTTCCGACCACTACCCGGGTGGTCTGTCACCCGGGTAGTGGTCCGAACACGTAGTTACACGACCGGTGGGAGTAGTCTCCGCCCGCAGCGACGGGTGTTCGCCTGCTGGGGGAGTGGGGACCGTCGCCGGAGGAACTGCCCGTGCACAACGACGCTGTCGTCGCCGCCGTCGACGAGATGTACGCCGCCTTCACGGCGGCTCCGCTGCCGCTGCGGATCCCCGGCTCCGAGGAGCTGAGCGACGCGCGGGAGAGGGTGCTGCGGCAGTTCGACGACTACGTCTTCCCGCGCCTGGACCGGATCGAGGCACCGCCGGTGGTGGTGGTCGGTGGGCCGACCGGCGTCGGCAAGTCCACGCTGGTCAACTCGATGATCGGTGAGGCGGTCGCGCGTCCGGGCATGCTCCGGCCGACGACGCGCTCGCCCGTCCTGGTGCTGCACCCGGAGGACGAGCACTGGTTCGCGGGCGACCGCGTGCTGGGTGGTCTTCCCCGGACCCGGACCTCGACCGATCGGGCCGACGCGCTGCACCTCGTCCCCACGGACAAGGCGCCCCGCGGCCTGGCGCTGATCGATGCCCCGGACTTCGACTCGATCGAGGAGGGCAATCGCGCGCTCGCGCTGCGCCTGCTCGACGCTGCCGACGTCTGGCTGTTCGTCACCTCGGCCTCGCGCTACTCCGACCTCCTTCCCTGGGAGCAGCTCGACCTCGCGATCGAGCGCAACACCCCGGTCGTGATCGCGATGAACCGGATCCCCGACGAGGACCACGTCACGGTCACCACGGACCTGATGAAGCTCCTGCGCGAGCGCGACGTACCGACCGAGAACGTCTACTTCGTCGCCGTCGGTCCGATCGGCGAGGGCGGCATGCTGCCGGCCGAGCACGTCCGCGAGCTGCGTGGCTTCCTCGACGACCTGGCCCGCTCGCCCGAGCGGCGGCACGATCTCGCCACGCAGGCCGTCACGGGGGCTCTCCGCTCGGGGGCCGAGGTCGCCACCTCGGCGGCCGGAGAGCTCGTCGCGCAGGTCGACGCGGTCGGCGAGATGCTGTCCACCGTCGACGCGGCGTTCGACACCGCCAAGCAGGCGTTGCTGGCCGCCGCCTGCGACGGCTCGCTGTTGCGCGGCGACCTGCTCGCGCGCTGGCAGGAGCTGATCGGCACCGACGACCTCGACGTCGAGGTCGGCTCGATGATGGGGCTCCTGCGCGAGCGGCTCCGCCGCACCTCCGACGAGCAGCGCGCCGAGATCGACCGTCTGGGTCTCGCCCTCGACGTCGCGATCGAGACGCTGGTCGTCGACCACGCCGAGCGCGCCGCCGAGGCATCGACGCGCACCCTCAAGGCCACGACGTACGGCGACGCCCTGCTGTCCTGGACCGACGAGGACCTGGCGCGGCCCAGCAGGGAGCTGCCGAGGCGTATCCGCCGCGAGACGCGTGCCTGGCGCGAGGGGCTCGACGTGCAGGTCGCGGAGGCCACGGGGGAGACCACCGGTCGGCCCGAGGACGCTGCTCGTGTGCGGGCGCTGGCCGTGGCGTGCGTCGTACGCGCCGTGACGACGGACCGAACGAGCGCCACCGGACTCATCGCCTCCGTGGCGGAGGCTGTCGACGCCCTGTTGGTCCGTCTTCTGGACCAGGAGCGGGCCCGCTACTTCCAGCCGGTCCTCGGCTGGGGCCTCGAGCCCGACGCGCCCGCCCGCCTGCGCCGTGCTGCCGCCAACGTCGCCCGGCTCGCGACGGACGGGAGCCTGCGGTGAAGGCCGAGCTGGACGCTCTCCGCGAGGCGGTCGAGCTTGCTCGCGGGCGCCTGGACGACGCCGTCCTCGACGATGCCGCCGCGGTGCTCGAGCAGGCCGGCGGCCGGCTCGAGCTCGGCGCGCTGCACACCACGGTCGCGATCGCCGGCGCCACCGGCTCCGGCAAGTCCACGCTGTTCAACGCCCTGGCGGGCCTGGAGCTGTCGACGGCGAGTGCCCAGCGGCCGACCACGGCCGTCGCGAAGGCACTCGTCTGGAGCGACGCGGACGCCGGCGCGCTGCTGGACTGGCTCGAGATCCCGCCGGCCCAGCGCAGCCGCCGGGCCGAGGTGCTGCCCGAGGACGTCTCGCCCCACCGCCTGCCCGACGGACTGGTCCTGCTCGACCTGCCCGACCACGACTCGATCAAGGTCCAGCACCACGCGGAGGCGCGGCGCGTGGTCGGCCTGGCCGACGTGCTGATCTGGGTCGTCGACCCGCTCAAGTACGCCGACGCCGCGATCCACCGCGAGTTCCTCCAGCCGCTCGCTGGCCACCGCGACGTCACGATCATCCTGCTCAACCACATCGACACCGTTCCGGAGGCCGACCGCCAGACGCTGCTGCGCGACGTCACCAACGTGATCTCCGCCGACGGTCTGCGCGAGGTCCGGGTGATGGGCGTCAGCGCGCGCCACGGGATCGGCATCGACGAGCTCCGCCGGATGCTCAAGCGCCGCGTCGAGGACCGCCGCAGCGGCGCGATGCGGCTGGCCGCCGACGTACGCACCATCACGGCCCGCCTCCTGGAGGCCGCGGGCGAGGCTCCCTCGGACGTCCCGGAGCCGTGGGTGGCCGACCTGGAGCGGCGTACGGCGGACGCCGCCGGCGTGCCGACCGTCGTCTCCCGTGCGGAGCGCCTGGCACGAGAACGACGTACGCCGCTGCTGTGGCGACCCTGGTCCCGTACGCCGGACACCCGGCTGCGCATGGGCGCGATCGACCGTCCTGCGGTCGACATGGCCGTGCGGGCGCTGGTCGACAACGTCTGCCGCGACGTCGCGCCGGGTTGGTCCGAGCCGATCCGCGAACGTGCCTCGGCGCGGCTCGACGCGATGAACGACCGGCTCGACGCCGATCTCGCCGCGCTCGACCTGCGCGACGACGGACAGGCCGGTCTGGGCGGATTCCGGGTGGGGCAGGTGCTCGCGCTGCTGCTGCTGGTCGCCGGGGTCGCCGGGACGGTCGCGCTGGGAGCGCCCGTCTGGGCGCTCGGGCTGATCGGCGCCGGTCTCGTCGTCGCAGCCACGACCGCGGTCCTCGGCCGGCGCATCGTCGACCAGGAGGCGCGACGTCGTGCGGCCCGGGTCGAGGAGCTCGCGCGGCGCACGGTCCGGCGGGTCATCGACCAGTACGTCGTCGATCCGCTGCGTCCCGAACTCGCCGAGCATGCCCGCCTCCGGCGCACGCTGGAACGGGCCGCGCGCCTGTGAAGGTGCGCTCCCGCAACCATCCACGCTACATTTCCGCGGTTGCGCTCCTGCGCGACGGGCAACACCGGATCTTGGGGGAGATCATGAAGAACGAGAACACGTCCTTCGACCGCCTGATGGGCGAGCTCGAGACCGGTACGCCGGCCGAGGAGAAGAAGACGACGCGGGGCGCCGCCTCCGAGCGGCGCCGGGCCGCCGCAGCCCGTGCCGCCGGCCTGCCCACGGCCGACACCGCCGAGCCTGCTGCGGTCGCCGAGCCTGCTGCGGTCGCCGAGCCTGCCACGGTCGACGAGCCTGCCACGGTCGTCGAGCGTGCCGAGACGCCGGCCGCCAAGCCGGTCGACGCCTCGTCCCATGCCGCCTCGCTGCGCGCGACCCGCGACGCCGAGACCCGCGCCCAGGAGCTCCTGGCGCACGCGATCCGCACCTCGCAGGAGGCCAGCGTCCAGGCCGAGCAGATCCTGGTCGAGGCCGAGCAGGCCGCTGCGGCGCTGCGGGCAGAGGCCGAGCAGGCCGCGGCCGCCGTCCGAGCGGAGGCCGAGCAGGGCGCCGAGACGCTCCGCGCCGAGCTGGCGGCGCGTGTCCATGCTGACGCGATGGAGCAGGCCAAGACGGCTGCGCGGCAGTACGTCGGAGAGGCGGTCGAGCGTGGCGAGTCCCAGGCCGCCGAGATCCGCGACCGTGCCGCGGGCGTGCTGAGCCGCGCCGCCGAGCTGGCCGCCGAGGTCGACGAGGCGGCACAGGGCGTGTGGAGCGCGATCGAGCAGGGTGCCGCCACCATGCGTGCCAAGCTCGCCGAGATCGAGGAGCTGATGGCCGGTCACGGCCTGGAGCGCAAGATCACCCCGATGCCCGAGGACGTCGTACAGCCGTCCCAGCCCGACGCGATCGTCCTCGACGACGCCGTCGAGGAGACGCCGGCGCCCGAGCGCAAGCGGGGCCTCGGCTCCAAGCTGGGGGCCTGAGATGCAGATCAAGAGCTCCACGCGCGCCTTCGGCTCGTTGCTCGGCCGGCGCCGCTGGGTCGTCCTGCTGGCCTTCGTCCTCGTCATCGGTGCGACCGCCGTCGTCCTCGCGCTGCTGCCGCGTGACTACCGCGCCACCGCGCGGGTCGCGGTCACCCCGAACACCGCCGACTACTCCGCCCGTGTCGACAACGGCCGTCTGCTCGGCACGGTCGCCGACATCGTCGGGTCCCGCCCGCTGATCGAGTCCGTCGTCGGCGACTTCCCCGGTGTCACCGAGGACGAGCTGCGCGGTCACCTCACGGCCCAGATCACCAGCAACACCTGGATCGTCAACGTGCAGGTCGTCGACCGCGAGCCTGCGCGCGCGGCTGCCCTGGCGAACGCGGTCGTCGCGGCGATCCCGTCGTTCGTGCCCACCGAGGCACACATGACGTTCAAGTCCGTCGACACGGCGCTGCCGCCGCGCAGCCCGAGCAGCCCGGACCTCGTCCGTTGGGGCCTCCTCGGCCTGCTGGTCGCCGTTCTCGCCGCTGTCGCGGCCGCCCTGGTCGCCGACCGCCTGTTCCGCTCGGTCACCGACGCCGACGAGATCGCGTCCCGCGCCGGCGTACCGACCCTCGGCATCGTGCCGGTCCCGACCGACCGTGACGGCGTCGGTGCCACCGACCACGACGCGGGCGAGTTCGAGGCGCTGCGCGCACTGCGGATCGCGTTGGAGTTCGTCAGCGCCGAGAACCCCACCCGACTCCTCGTCGTCACCGGCGCCACCACCGACCCGTGGGGCGGCTGGCTCGAGGTCAACGTCGCGGCCGCGCTCGCCGAGGTCGGCCACCGTGTCCTCCTCGTGAACGCCGACCCCGCCAAGCGCCTGCACCCCGCGCTGGGCAGCGCTGACGCGAGCGGTCTGTACGACGTCCTGGCCGGCGCCGTCGACCTGGACGAGGCCATCGCCGCCGGCCCGCGGGAGGGCGTCGACGTGCTCCCGCAGGGGCGCGCCCACCTGGCCGCGCCGAGCCTGCTGGAGATGCGTTTCCGTGGCTTCCTCGACGAGGCCGAGGAGGACTACGACATCGTGCTGGTGCACGCGCCCGCGATCTCGACGTCCGAGGACGCGCGGATCATGGCGATGCATGGCGCGGTGCTGCTCGCCGTACCGTCAGGCCGTGTGCACCCGCGCCAGCTGCAGCGATCGATCGAGCACCTGCGGATGATCCGGCTTCGGGTCCTGGGCAGCGTCCTGGTCGGCGTGCGCGGGCATCGCTGACGGCCGGTGGTCTAGCCCCGCTGGTGTTCGGATCTGCTGGTGTTTGCTGGGGAATCAGGAGTGCTTGTGAAAAGCATCGATCATTCTCTGGTACTCGGTGCAGCATTAAGTTAACTTCTTTATCAGATCGCATGAACGCGGTGCGATCCATGGATGATCAAGGCTTCGGTCACCAGCAGGTCTGTCGGGCGAGAGCGCGACTTGTATCTGGGGGTGGTGTGCCGATGAGCCGACTGAACTGGGGAATCAGGAATGGCGAAGGACAGGGGCGCACTCGCCGTGCCCGCGCTGGACGGTTCGACGAGCAACGTCGTTCCCTTCCGCGTGCTCGCCCGTCCGCAGACGAACCCCGAGCACGCCACCGACCAAGAGCTGATCGAGCGGTGTCGGCGCCGTGAGCCCGAGGCCTGGGACCTGCTCGTCAACCGCTACCACCGGCTCGTCTACTCGGTCGCCCTTCGTAACGGCCTCTCTGCCGAGGACGCCTCGGACGCGACGCAGTCGACCTTCGTCGCCCTCATCGACTCGCTCGACCGGATCCGCGCGGAGGAACGGCTCTCGTCCTGGCTGATGACGGTTGCTCGTCGACAGTCCTGGAAGATCCGCAACCGGTCCCGGAGCGTCACCCTCCTCGATCAGGTTCCCGATGTCGCGGAGCAGCCCCTGGCTGAGTGGGACACCGTGGTGGCGCTGCACGCCGCGCTCGCCGAGCTGGGGGGAACCTGCAAGACATTGCTCGAGGCGCTCTACATCGACGCCGAGCAGCCCAGCTACGCCGAGATCGCCGAGCGCCTCGGCCGGTCGATCGGCGGCATCGGCCCGCTGCGCGGGCGGTGCCTGGACAAGATGCGTTCGATCCTGACCGCGGATGGTCCCTGGTGAACCGACCTCCCACCTTCGCTGAGCTCGCCGACTGGGCCGAGGGACGCCTGGCGCCGGACCGCCAGGTCGCTGTGCACGAGCGTCTGCGCCAGGACCCTGAGGCTCGTCGTTCGGTCGAGTGGATCGGTGGCTTCATCGAGGCGGCGCGGCTGCTTCCGCTCGTGACGCCCGAGCCCGGACTGGTCGATCGCCTGAAGGCGCTCTTCGACGCGCCCCAGCGACTCGGCGGCCCGTGGACCGAGGCCCACCTCCTCTATGACACGGCGGTCTTCGGGGTGTCCGGTGTGCGCTTCGACCTCGGACCCGGCGAGCGCCACCTCGCGTTCGAGAGCAAGATCGGTCGCTTCGTCGTCGAAGTCATCACCACCGCTCGCGAGCAGTACGTCGACGTGGCGGGCCTGTTGCTTCTCGGCGGCGGCGGTGGCGCCGAGATCTCCTTGCTCGAGGACGGCGTGGCCCGCAAGCTGGTCCACACCGACAACCACGGCGCGTTCGCGATCCACGACGTGCCGACCTCGGTGGACGAGCTCCGGATCGTCGCCGGCGAGGACCACGTACGCCTACGGCTGGACCTGCAGCTCCCGTGACGAGGTCGTGAGCGGCGTGGGCGGGGTGGGGGGCGCCCGATCATTCGACACCGTCGAGGAGGCGTTGGCGACCGCGGAGCAGCTGCTCCTGACCGATCTGGCGGGTTGTCGCGAGGTGCTGGAGGCACTGGACCTCCATCCCGATCTTCGAGCCGACGACACCGGATACGCCCGCTACCAGACCGTCCGTGCCGACCTCGCCCACCTCTGCGGCGACGCAGGGGAGGGGGCGCTCGCGAGCCAGGCGGCTCGCATCGCCTGGCTCGCGGCCGGCAACCAGCTCGAGGCGCGACGCGCCAAGCTCGCCCTGGGCGAGATGATGCTCCTGGCCGGTCTGCTCGATGAGGCGGGGATGCTGGTGATGGCGGTCCAGCACCGTCTGGAGCGCGAATCTGGTCACGAGCAGCTGGCCACCCGCTTGCACCTCATCGCCAACCGACAGCTCGGGGTCATCGCGTCAGCGCGCGGCGACCACGCCACGGCGATGCACCACTTCGACCAGGCGCAGGAGCTGGCGCTGGCGGTCGGCGACCGCCTCGAGGCGGCTCGCATCGCCGTCTGCCGTGGCCGAGGCCTCCTGGCGGCCGGCATGGCGCATCGAGGGCTCGACCTGCTGTGCGGGGCCCGAGCGGCCTTCATCGAGGGCGGCGCGACGGTCTGGGCCGACCGTGCCGTGGTGCCGATCTCCGAAGCGCTGACGTCGGCCGGCCACGGCATCGTCGCGACCGAGATACTCGAGCAGGTCCGACCTGCATTGAAGGGCCAGGAGCGGATGCTCGCCGAGCTCGACCTCGCGATGGCGGGCGCGCTGCTCGGTACCGGTCTGGCTCGTGAGTCGCTGGCCAGCGCGACCAGGGCCCGCGACCTGCTCCGCGACAAGGGAGCCAGGCTGTCCTACTCGTACGCCGAGCTCGCGGTCGCGCGCGCGGCGCTGCAGCTGCGGCGGCTGGACCTTGCCGAGGCGGCGGTGTCCGCGGCCGACACGATCGCGGACGACGCCGACATGCCGCGCCTCCACGAGCGCGCCCGGCTGCTCGCCGCGGGTGTGGCCCTCGCCCGTGACGACACCGACCGGGCGGAGGTGCTCGGGCGGGCGATCTTGGCTGGCAAGCCGTCGGCGCAGGCCGCCGTGCACGCCCGGCTGCTGATCGCGCGAACCACGTCGGACACCGCCGAGTCCCACGAGCTCCTCGCGAAGGTCTCGGCGACGGTGGACCGATTGGGCCAGCCCGACCTGAGGCTGGCGCTCCGCGTGGCCCGTGCTCGCCACCTGCAGAACGTCGGCGAGCTCGGCGGCGCGCTGGACGAGCTGCGGGCCGCAGCCGAGTTCGCACCCCAGCGACTCAACCGGTCGGTCGGCTGGATCGATGCCGAGGCGACGGTGGCGCGCGCGACCGATGAGCTCATCACGCTGCTGCTCGAGGACGGCAGCCATGGCGCCGTGACCGAGGCCTGGCAGCGTCTTCGCTCGGCGAACCGCCATGCCATCGACGGCTGGCTGCGACAGTCCGAGGAGTGGCACGTCGACCCGCGGCTCGACTCGATCGAAACGCTCGTCGCCAGGGCGCGCTCGCACCATCCGGCGGCCCCTGCCTCCGGCGCGGCCGAGCAGACCCCGCTGTCCTTCCTGCCCACGGTCGAGTTCTACGTCCTGGGTGAGGACATCGCCTGCTTCGTCGTACGTGAGGGGCTGGTGCACGCGCGCATCCTCAAGGACGCCTCGGAGTCCGCCGGCCGGCTGGCGGCGGCATGGCGTCGCGAATGCCTGTTGATCGCCGCCGCCGGTGACGGCGGCGCCACGTCGTCCGGCGCGCTGGACGCCCTCTTCGACCTTCTGCTGATGCCGGTCGCGGAGTGGCTGGAGGATCTCGAGGACACGACGATCACGGTCGTCGGCCATCGTCACCTGCTCGCGGTCCCGTTCGAGGCGATGCTCGAGGTCGGGGCGCCCTGGCGCGTGCGTCTGACCGGCGATCCGAGGCCGCACTTCGGTTACCCGCCGCCTGTGGGCACCCGGCCCGCGCGGGCGCTGGTGCTCGCGGTGCCGGACGAGCGGGCGCCCGCCATCGAGGCCGAGGCCCGGGTCATCGCCGAGCACCTCCCCGGTGCAGAGGTGTACGTCGGCGCCGAGGCGACGTCCAAGGTGCTCGCCGAGCGGGTGGGTTCAGCCGACGTGGTGCACCTGGCCGCGCACGGTCGCGTGCGTGAGGGCAATCCGATGGCCTCCGCGATCAAGCTGGGGGACGGCTGGCTCCGGACGGCCGACATCGTCGACGGCACGCTCGACCTGAGCGGCCGGATCGTCGTGCTGAGCGGCTGCGTCTCCGGGCGCAGCTCCGAGCGGACGCTCACGCCGGCGGGTCTGACCTGGGCGTGCATCTCAGCCGGGGCAGCCGGCGTCCTGTCGTCGCTGTGGCCGGTGGACGACGAGGCCACCTTCGACCTGATGGGCCGCTTCTACGACGGCCTCGCCGGCGGGATGCATCCGCGCGACGCACTCGCGCGCGCTCAGCGCGCCGTGGCCCGGACGCATCCTCACCCCTACTTCTGGGCGGCCTTCCAGTACTTCGTCCCGGCCCTCTGAAAGATTTTTTGAAGATTCTTCGCCCGGCATGGATCACGGTGCCCCGCGCGACGCACTAGAGAGATGGCTGGGGGGCCATCATCCGTTCCTCATCCGTGTTCGAGAAGCTCACCTCACAGGATGCAGGAGCAGGAATGACGTCGTACGACGCGGCCGCGCCGGTTGTGCCGTCCCCGACGTGGTTCCCGCGCCTGCCCCACCACGAGATCGACTCGCTGATCGATCGCCTCAACAGCTGCGCGGCCGTCGATCCGGCCGATGTGCTGCGGTTGGTGCGACTCGTGACCCGCGAGATCGACAACCTCCGGTCGACGACTCATCGACTGGTTGCCGAACGCCTGCTCCGGGCTCAGGAGCAGGCGGCGCGGATCGTGGCCGAGGCCGAGCTGACCGCAAGTGGCGTACGCGCCTCTGCGAACGCCGAGTAGGACGCCCCGGCAGCTGACCTGCCGACGGGGACACATCAAGGAATTGGGGGATTCCGACCATGACTGTTGCGCTCGATCGGGCGGACTTGCTCACGCATACGCTGGCACCCGTCCACGAGGCGGCTCCGCGGCACCTGCACGGGCTGCCCGCGGTGCACGTACGCCGGGAGCCGATGCTGCGCCGTACCGCTGAGGTCGCCGTCGCCGCGCTGCTCCTCATCGCGGTCTCGCCGATCATGATCGCACTCGCCGCGATGGTCTACTTCACCTCGGACGGCCCGGTCTTCTTCAAGCACACCCGGATCGGGTACGGCGGCCGCGCCTTCCAAGTCATCAAGTTCCGCACGATGCACCGTGATGCCGAGGTGCGTGCCGCCGAGCTGTTCGCCCGGCTCAACACCGGCAGCGGCCCCTTGAACAAGATCCGGCACGACCCGCGCATCACGGGCGTCGGCCGCTGGATGCGTCGGCTGTCGCTCGACGAGCTCCCCCAGCTGTTCAACGTGCTCAACGGGACCATGTCGCTGATCGGGCCGCGCCCGTCCAGCCCGCAGGAGGTCGCCCGGTTCGCTCCGAGCGAGCACCGGCGCCACGCAGTGCGCCCGGGGATGACCGGTCTGGCGCAGGTGAGCGGTCGCAGCGACCTCGAGTGGAGCAAGCAGGTCGAGCTCGACGTGTACTACGCGCAGAACCAGTCGCCGATCCTCGATCTCTACATCCTGGCTCGCACCCCGATCGCAGTCCTGGCGGCCCGCGGTGCGTACTGACCGCCTCGGCGACGGTAGTGCGAGAGGCGTCATCCCGGCCCGCCCCACGAGCATCCTCCACGTCGTCGAGAGCGTCGGCGCTGGGGTGATGACCGCGGTCATGGCCCTCGCAGATGCATCTCCCGAGCTCGAGCACCACCTCGTGATCTGGCCGCGACGCGACCACGACGACAACGGGGACAGCCTTGTCGCCCACTTCTCCTCGGTCCACCGGCTGGTCCCGAGCCTGGGTCTGGCCCGTCGTGGCCTGCGCCGGCTGGTCGCCGACCAGCGCCCCGACGTCCTGCACGCGCACTCCTCCTTCGCAGGGGTGCTCGCCCGTTCGATCGACACGGGCACGACCAAGGTCGCCTACAGCCCGCACTGCTTCGGGTTCGAGCGGCGCGATGTCGGGCGCGGCGCCCGGGCTGGCATCCGGGCCGCGGAGCGTGCGCTGGCCCGGCGTACGGACCTGCTGGTCGCCTGCTCGCCGCACGAGGCCGAGCTGGCCCGTGCCAACGGGTACCGCGCCGTCGCGTACGTCCCGAACCGTGCGCTCCGGCCGCCGACGCGTCGGGCTGTGCGGTCGGCCGAGCAGAAGGTCGTCACCGTGGGCCGGATCGGCCCGCAGAAGGACTGGGCCTGGTTCCTCCAGGTGCACCGCGAGTACCGGCGGCGAGAGCCGCAGGGCGGCACCTGGACCTGGATCGGTGGCGGGGACCCGCAGGGTGTCGCCGCACTGACCGCGGCCGGGATCGAGGTGACCGGCTGGCTGCCGCGCGACGAGGTCGTACGCCGGCTGGTCGACGCGACGACGTACGTCCACACGGCTGCGTGGGAAGCGGCTCCGATCAGCGTCCTGGAGGCGGCGGAGGTCGGCCTGCCGATCGCGGCCAGGGCGATCGGATCGTTGGTCAGCCTGGGCGTCCCCGGACTCGGCGTCGCACCGACCGACCTCGCCACGACAGTGCTGAGCCATGCCCTGCCCGACCGCTGGCAGGCGGCCCACGGCGCCTCGCTCGCCTTCGCCTCGGCCCACTCGTCGGCGGATCAGCGGACCAGGCTCCGAAGCGCATATGATGCTCTGCTCATGACATCGTGAGCAGGACTGGACAGCGGGGGGCCGTCGTGTCGGACAGCATCGCGGGGACGACGGCTGCGCCCTCGCGCAACGCAGGGGCGGGCATCCGGCGAGCGGGTGCGCTGCTCTGGCGACGACGCTGGGTGGCCCTGCTGACCTTCGCCGCGGTGGCCAACGCCGTTGCGGCCGGGCTGGTCGTCGCTCCGCGCGAGTACACCGCGAGCGCCCAGGTCGAGGCGGCGTTCAACCATGCCCTCGCCCCGGACGCCGGCACCTACCAGGACCTCGTGGGGACAGTGGCCCACAACGCCTCCTCCCGACCGCTTCTCGAGGCCGTGGCTGCTCAGGTCGGCGGTCGCACGGCGCCGCAGCTGGCCGGCGAGGTGCACGCAGCTGTGCTGCCGGGCACGGTCGTGGTCAAGATCGAGGTCACCGACGCCGATCCCGACCGCGCGGCGCGGATCGCCAACGCCGTCGCGGCCGCGGTCAAGGACGACGACCCGAGCAACGGGGCCTTCGGTCTCAAGGTCTCGGAGACCTCCATCCCGCCCGAGCACCCGAGCGCGCCGAACATCCGGCTGCTCGGCCTCCTCGGAGGACTGCTCGCCCTTGTCTGCGCCCTCGCGGCGGCGGCACTGACCGACCGGATGTTCCGCACCGTCGGCGACCCGGAGGAGCTGGGAGCCGTCACGGGTCTGCCCGTCCTCGGGGTGATCCCTCGACCGTCGGACGCCGATGGGATCCCGGCCGCCGACCCGGAGGCCGATGAGTTCCAGGCGCTGCGCGCGTTGCGGGTCGCTGTCGAGTTCGCCAGCGCCGAGCGCCCGAGCCGACTGTTGGTCGTGGCCTCGGCGTCCCAGGACCCGTGGGCGGGCTGGTTGGCGGTCAACACGGCCAGCGCGCTCGGCGAGGTCGGCCACCGGGTCCTGCTGGTCAACGCCGATCGCGACCGCCGCGTCCACCCTGCGCTCGACGTACCCGGCGAGGACGGCTTGTACGACGTGCTGGCCGGCAGCCGCGATCTCGCCGAGGTGATCCGTGTCGGCCTCCACCCCCAGGTCGATCTGGTGCCTCTCGGGCACGCGCACCTCGCCACCCCCAGCCTGCTCGAGATGCGGTTCCGCGGCCTGCTCGACGAGGCGGAGGATGAGTACGACGTCGTCGTCGTGCACGCCGCGGCGGTGTCGGCGTCCGAGGACGCGCGGATCATGGCCATCCACGGCGCGATGCTCCTCACCGTGGTTGCCGGCCGGGCGAATCCTCGCCACCTGCGTCGCGCCGCCGACCACCTGCGGATGATCAAGCTCCGACTGCTCGGCACGGTCCTGATCGGCACCCGGTCGGTGCACCAGCGCCGTCGCCCGATCCGGCTCACCCCGTCGGTCCTCGAGGACATCCCGAAGGTGTCCGGGCGGGGGACCAGCGAGTGACGGGACGATTGCGGGTCGCCGTCGTCCAGGCGGGCGGCATGCTCGGCGGCGCCGAGCGGTGGCAGCTGAACCTGGCTGACGCCACGGATCGGCTCGAGGTCTCCGGTGTCGCGCTCGGCGACGGCGCCACCGCCGACGCCTGGCGCGACCGCGGCTGGCAGGTCGAGGTCGTCGGCAACCCGGCGCGGCCCACCTCCATGCCCGGACTCGCCCTCGCCGTACGCCGGGCACTGCGCCGCTGCGACGCCGACGTCGTCCTCGCGCACGGGGTGAAGGCCGCGCTCGTCGCCGGCCCCGCCGCCCGAGCGCTGGGCATCCCGTTCGTGTGGATGCGGCACGACTCTTCCTTCCAGGGCCGCATCGCCGGGGCGATCGACCGGTTGAGCGACGCCCAGATCTCGACCAGCGCCTGGCTCCTCGAAGGTGCCACGCCCACCCGTCCGGTGGTGATCAACCCGCCACGGATGGCACCGCCGATGGTCCGTGACCTCGCGCGCGCGCAGCTCGGCCTGCCGGTCCGGTCCGACCGGCCGATCCTGGGCATGGCCGCGCGACTGAGCTCGGCCAAGGGAATCGACGACGCGATCAGGGCCGTGGCGCTGCCGGCTGCGGTGTCGTGGGACCTGGCGATCGCCGGCATCGTCGACCCGAGCGAGCCGGGAGAGGGCGAGCGACTGGCCAAGCTCGCCGCCGACCTCGGGGTCACCTCGAGGGTGCACTTCCTCGGACAGGTCCCTGACGTCGCCGCTGTCATGAGTGCGTTCGACGCGGTCGGCGTGCTGACCCGGCCGACCGAGCAGATGCCGTGGTTCCGCGAGGCGTTCGGGATGGCCGCGCTGGAGGCACTGACCGCCGGCGTGCCGGTCGTCGCGGCGCCTCCGGTGGACGAGCTGGTCGGTGCCGGCGGCATCGCCGTCGGTGCGGGACAGCCGGCCGACGTCGCCGCGGCCCTGGCGCAGCTCGCCGATCCCGCCCGGCGCAGCGCCGTGTCGGAGCAGGCCCGTCGCCGGTCGCTCGAGTTCGCCGATGCGCCGACCGCGGCAGACCGCCTCGTCGACCTGCTGGCGTCCGTGGCCCACCGCCCGGGCGCCGGCGTCCCGGGGACCACGCCGCTGAGCATCGTCACGACGGTCCTCGACGACGCGGACGGGCTGCGCGAGCTGCTGGACCGTCTCGTGCCGCAGATGGGTCCGGCCGACGAGCTCGTCGTCGTCGACGGCGGGTCGACCGACGGCACCCACGACCTCATCGGATCGGCCGGCGAGCGCGACCCGAGGATCCGGTTGATCGTCGAGCCCGGAGCCGGCATCTCCCGCGGTCGCAACATCGGCATCGCCGCCGCGGCCAACGAGCACATCGCCTGTACCGACGCGGGCTGTGTGCCGGTGGCCGGCTGGCTCGACGCGTTCCGGGCAGCGGTCTCCCAGTGCTCGGACGCCTCGCTGTTCACCGGCACCTATCGGGTCGTGGCAGACGCGCCGTGGGAGCGCGCGCTCGCGGCGGCCGGCTACCCGCTCGTCGAGGAGCTGGCGCGGCCGACGCCGCTCGTCCGGGTCTACGGCCGCCTGCTCGGGCGTTCGTTCGACGCGACGATGCCCACCGGGCGCTCCGTTGCCTTCACCCGCGAGGCGTGGCAGCTCGCCGGCGGGTTCCCCGAGCATCTGCAGACCGGCGAGGACGTCACGTTCGGTCGCGCCATCGCCGCCGCAGGCGGACGCGCGGTCCTGGTGCGCGACGCCGAGGTCTCGTGGGCGCAGCGGCCGACGCTGCGGTCCAACCTGACGATGTACCGCCGCTACGGCGAGGGGAGCGGCAACTCCCTCGACCCGCGACTGCTGGGTCGCGACCTCGCCCGGGTCGGCGCCTACTCGACCGCCGCCATGGTCGCCGTCCGTGGGTCACGGACGGCCCGGCTCGCGACGCTCGCCGGCACCGCGGCGTACCTCTCGCTCCCGATGGTGCGCGCGCTCCGCGGCCCGCAGCCGCTGAGGTCTGCGGCGTGGGTGCCGCCCGTCACCGTCGCTCGGGACGTCGCGAAGGCCTACGGAGCCGTCAGCGCGGCCGCCAGGCAGGCGGGTGCCCGTCGATGACCTCCCGGCTCCGCACGGCGCTCTCGGACCTTCCCGCCGACCGGCTTCCGCTCGCCGTCGGGGCGGTGATCGTCGTCCTGCCCTTCGGCAACTACCAGGTGCCGGGTGCCGGGATGTCCCTCATCTTCGTCGTCATGATGGTCCCGGGGTTCCTCGCCGTGAGCCGCATCGTCAACGGCGTGAACCCCGTGCCGCCCTCGTTCGTCCTTCTCGGGCTGGCCCTCGGCATCGTCAGCAGCGTGTTGTCCATGGCGAATGCCGACGACCCGACGCTCGCGGTGCACCTGGTCATCTCCACGGTCGTCGAGGTGGGCTACGCCCTCGCCATCGGGATCTGCTTCGCGGACCTACCCGATCTCGAGCGGTACGCCGTGCCGCTGCTGGTCGTCGTGGCGGCCGTCATCGCCGGCTACGCGCTGAGCGCGGCCGGGTCTCTCAAGGCCGCCGACGGCGGATCGGTCGTCAACGGACGGCTGCTCGGACCGTTCGCCCAGCCCAACGAGCTCGGCATGTTCTGCGCGGCGATGCTGCCCGTCGCGATCGTCTCGCTGACCCTGGCGAGGTCCACCCGGCTGGTGGTCCTGATGAGTCTGTGCGCCATCACGATCGCCGCGGCCTGGGGCATGTCGATGTCGCGCGGCGGCTGGATCGGCGGCGTGTTCGCCCTCGTGTGCCTGGCGATCTTCGAGCCCACGACCCGGCGTACGCTCGGCGGCGTCGCCGCGGTCGTCGCCTCGCTGTGCGTCGCAGCGGTCGTCCTGCCGTCCACTGTCCCGGTCCTCGGCATCATCGGGGACCGGATCAAGTCGCTCGGCGACCCGAGCCAGAATCCGTACGACGCCCGCCCGGCGATCTGGACCGAGGCGTGGCGACAGGCCGCGGAGAGGCCCTGGCTCGGCGCCGGTCCCGGCGGCTACACGCAGGCGGCGTCCTCCTCCGCGAGCGCGGTCTCGGCAGACCCGCCGGCACACGCTCACGACATCTACCTGACCCTGCTCGCCGAGCGGGGCGTCGTCGGTGTGCTGTTCGGCACGGTGGTGCTCGTCGGCCTGGGCCTGGTGGCCTACCACCACATGGTCCTCGCGCCGCAGTTCGGGCTGTCCGCCGGGCGACTGCGGAGCACCTCCGTCGCGGTCCTGGCCGCGCTGACGGCCGTCGGTGTGCACGGGCTGCTCGACATGCCGCTGCGCAATCCGATCGTCGCCGGGTTGGTCTGGACCCTGCTCGGCTTCTCCGTGGCGGCGGAGACCGCGCCATCGGTCCAGGAGGCGCGCTGGCGCCGCTACACGATCACCGCCCCGTCGTACACCACGAGAGCAGGAGTCTTCTGATGGCACGGACCACCGGACAGGAACAGCAGCGACGCGATCGGTTGCGCGCGATCGGGCTGCTCGCACTCGGCCTTGGACTCCTGACGACGTTCGGCTTGCAGTTCATCCTGCTGATGCCGACGACCTACACCGCGACGGCGAGCGTGACCCTGCGGCCGGTCAGCGCCGACCAGACGGCTGACAACGTCGAGCTGAGCGCCCACGGGTACGAGGTGGCGATGGGGACCAAGGAGTTCGCGGCCTCGGTCGCGGAGGCGCTCGACCCGTCCGACCGGCGCCCCGACGTGTCGGTCGTGGCCGCGGCGGACACGGGCACCGCCACCATCCGCATCGCCGCGACGTCGGAGGACGAGGACTTCGCGATCCAGGTGGCCAACGAGGTCACCAAGCGCGGGGTGGCGATGAACTCCGGTGACTCGGTCGCCAAGATGGTCGTGCTCGGGTACGCCGGCAAGGCCGGTGTGACCACGAAGCCACATCGCAAGCTGTACCTCGGGGCCTTCCTGGCGCTCGTGGCCGCGCTGCTGGCAGGCGGCCTCTATCGGATCCGGGAACGCACATGAGCGCGCTGCCCGACGTACGCGTGCTGATGTACCACGGCGTCGAGCGCATGGACAACGAGCGCGACCCGCACGGGATGTTCGTGTGCCCCGACGACTTCGAGCGCCAGATCGGGACCCTCCTCGAGGCCGGCTACACCCCGATCAGCGAGGACGAGTACATCGCGGCGCTCGACGGGGCGTCGGTGCCGCGGGGCTCGGTGCTGATCACCTTCGACGACGGATATCGCAGCGTCGCGGAGCGGGCCGCGCCGATCCTCGACGCTCTCGATGCGCCAAGCGTCCTCTATGTGCCATCGGGTCTCGTCGGTGGCGAGTCGGCCTGGCTCCCCGAGGCGCAACGCCACCCGATCCTCGGCGCCGACGAGCTGGCGGACCTCGCGTCGGTCGGCATGAGCATCGGTGTGCACGGCTACGACCATGCCGACCTGACCTCGCTGGGGGACGACGACCTTCGCCGCCACACCGCCGATTCGCTGGCCGAGATCGGCCGACTGGTCGGACGTGAGCCGCGCTCGTTCGCCCACCCGTTCGGCGCTCACGACAGCCGGGTCCGGCGGGCCGTCAAGGACGCCGGCTACGCGGCGGCTTTCGCGGTCCACGACGCGCGGGGGCCGTACGCCGTTCCGCGGGTGGACGTGAACGCCACCGACACCGCCCTGACGTTCCGGCTCAAGCTGCGCCGGAGCTACCCGCTCGCGCGGCGGATCAGCGGTCGGGTGCCCGGCGTACGCCGTCGGGTGCACGACCTGCTGGGACGGGCGCAGCGAGGCGACGACGACCGGACGCGCTAGTGGTCGGAGCGGAAGTGGATGCCGTCGAGGCAGGCCGTCGTGCACGGCGTCATCGGCACGACCTCCCCGGTGGAGAACACGTCGATCCGACCCATCACCAGCTCGCCGGAGGCGTTGAAGGAGACCACGGGGAAGCTCAGGCGCGACGGCGGCCGGAAGCCCTCGGGCAGGGTCAGCGCCGTGGCAGTCGGGGTGCCGCCGCCGATGCTGCCCTCGAGGTGCACCACGTGGCTGCCGTCGCGGTAGTAGCGGACGGGGACGTCGTCGGTCGTGGCCCGGGCCCAGCCGTTGGTGAAGTCGGCCGCGCGCACCTGACGGTTGGTGTAGGTGTCGCCCTCGCCGGGGCCGTAGGACCGCACCTGCCACCCGTTGGTGGGATGGGGCTTCCCGGCCAACAGCCGAGTGCCCGCCGGCTGCCACGCCACGAGGTTGAAGTCGCCGAGACCGTCGTCGTTGACGAAGTTCAGGCCGGGGGAGCAGGAGACGATCCGGGTCGCGAGCTGGGTGCCGGCGGTGGCGATGGTCGGGGTGCCGAGCTGGATGCCCGGAACGGGCGCTGCCGTGCCGGAGAAGATGGTGCCGCCGGCGATGACGGCGTCGTGGCCCGCCAAGACCACCTGCGCCTGGCTCGCGCCCTCGGCCTCGCAGCCGGTGAGCTGGATGCCGTTGCCCTCCAGGTGCCAGGCGTAGCGGTGGAAGGTGCTCCAGACGTGGCAGCCGATGAAGGTCGTGCCGTCGGCGCCGGGGCTGGTCGTCGCAATGCCGCTGGTCGTCGACCCTGTGGACGGACCGTTCCGAAAGACCGTCGCGCCGGTGAAGATCGAGTCGTGGGGCCCGTTCCACTGGATGCCGCCCCCGAGGCAGTCGCGGACGACGACCGAGGTGAGCCGCGCCTCCATCCCACCGATCTGCTCGTCGATCGCCTCGCTGTGCCGGCTGACGATGCCGTGGCCGCGGAAGCTGCGGATCTCGACCTCGAACGCGGTCCATGCGTAGCCGTGCACGTCGAGGCCGTTGAAGCCGGACCGAGCGCCGTCCAGGGTCAGCGACCGGACCGCGAAGGTGCCGATCTCGTTCGTCGCGGCGCCACCCGTCAGCAGGGACCCGGTCGAGGCGGATCGCAGGATCGTCGCCTGGATGCCGGCGCCCGCGAGGGTGACGTTGGTGTGCAGCCGCAGCGTCCGCACCTTGTAGACACCTGGGGGCAGGAGGATCCGGCCCCCGTGAGCGGGAGCCTGCGCGGCGGCGGCGTCGAGCGCCTTCTGGATGGCCGCGGTGTCGTCGGTGGACCCATCGCCCTTGGCGAGGTAGGGCGACCGCGTGACGTCGATGATCGGGCCACGGGAGGTGGTCGCGGCACGGACGGGCGAGCCGGCGGCGACATCGCCCGCCAGCGCCGCGACCGCCGCAGCCGTGCCCGCGAGCATCCGTCGCCGGGTGGGGCGAAGGGCCTCCTCGGAGGTGAAGTCGCGGCCACTCATGGCGGAAGACTAGGGGTAGATCAGTGTGACAGGCGAGGTCTGCTGAGACAGATGGGACGTGTCGCAGTGTCGCCTGGTCATTTCGAGCGAGACACAACGGGTTGGCGCCGATGAGCGTCGAGACGTTGCGTGCGCGTGTCCTCCTCGGCGCCGAGGCGGTGGCCGCACTCCGTGGCGCGGCCGTGTTGATCGATGCCCGCAGCGCCGAGTTCTGCACCTCGTCGGCGTTCCTGGTCGCGGCCGCCGAGCTGTTGCCCACGACGCCGACAGTCCTGGTCGTCGAGCGTCGGGGCGAGGTCGTCGCAGTGGCCCCCCTCGCGATCGTGCGGCGCTGGCCGGTGACCAGGGTCGGGTTCCTCGGTGGAGAGCACGTCGACTACTGCCGCTTCTTCGCGGTCGACGACGCTGCTGCCCGAGTACTCGGCGACGCCCTCGCCGACTGGTTGGGAACCTTGCGGGTGTGGGCCCTCGATCTCGCTCAGCTCGACCCCGCCGACGCAACGCTGGCGCGGCTCGCCGGCCGATTGTCCGCCGAGCTCACCGAGGGACCTCCGATGCCGCGGATCGAGGACCTGCCGGCGTACGCCATCGGACGGACGTGGCGCAAGCACGTCAGCAGCGCCGCGAACCGGTTGCGTGCCGACGGGCGGGTCGGCGAGGACCTGGTCGTGGCGACGCCAGCCGAGCTCGACCGCTGGCTGCCGCGCATCGTCGCCGTACGCCGGGAGCGCGACCACGGTCAGGGCCGACGCAGCCAGCTCGACGACCCGGCGGTGCTCGCCTTCTACGAGCGGGTGGTGAGGGAGGCCGTCGCTGCGGCGCGCTGCCGGATCCATCTCCAGGTAGTGGACGGCGAGATCGGCGGGTTCTCCACGATCATGATCGACGGCGACATCCACCGGATCTTCGACGGGCGCGTGGCCGAGCACCTGCAGCGGTACAAGGGCGGGATCACGACGAGTGTCCGGTCCGTCCAGGACGCGGTGGCATCCGGCGCACGCACCTACGACTGGCTCCGGGGCGAGTCGGCGGTGAAGTTCGCCAACGCCGAGGTACGGCGTACCTCGCTCGGCGCCGTCTCGCACCCTCTCGTGCGCACGATCGATGAGGTGCGCGCCGACACCCGAAGCAGGCTCAAGGCGATCGTGCCTCGAGAGCTTCTCCAGCAGGCGCGAAGGGTGCTGTCATGAGATTCAGCGGTTGCGCCGGATCAAACCGGGCCTGCGAGAGCACTAGTGGATCAGGGTCGGTCGGCAATATCGGGCGAACCGGCTGACTTGGGGGAACGAGTGGCATCGAGGAAGGTGGATCGCGCGCCGACGCTGTTGGCGACCGCGCGCCTCGACCCGGACCTGGTGGTCGACGAGGCGCGGACGGCGCGCGATGTCGCGCGGATCCTGCGTGAGGTCGATGGGCGCGCCTGGGCGCGCCGGCACGGGATCCGCACCGCCGACGTCGTGGCCAGCGATCCCGACGGCGGGTGGCTGGTCAGCCGCCGCCTGGTCGATGTGCCGATCGAGTCGGAGGGGTTCGTCGAGGCCGCGCTGGAGACCGCGCTACGGATCCAGGGTGCGCCCGACCCCGGGTTCTCCGACCCGGCCGACGGGTGGCGGGCGAGCCGACGGGGCCTGCCCTGGCGCGTCGCCCGGATCATCGGCGCAGGCATCGACCCACGCCACTTCGCTGCCGAGCGCGCGGCCTTCTCGGCCCTCCCGCACGACGGCGCTGTCCACAACGACTTCCACCGCGGGAATGTCTTCAACCTGTCCACCGATGGCGGTCCGGTCGCGGTGATCGACTGGGACCTGATGACGACCGGGCCGCGCCATCTCGACATGGTCCAGCTGATCGTCGATCTCGACGAGCACGACCTCGCGCTGCATGCCTGGGAGCTCCTCCTCTCGGTCGCGGCGCCCGAGGCGCGTGCGGCACTGGCGACCCAGCTGCGGTGGATAGCGGTCCGCACCTATGCCAGTGCGCTCCTCGAGCCCAGGGCCGAGGTCGACCGGTCCAGGCTCGCGCGGCGGCGTCGGCGGTGGATCCTGGCCCGCTCGTGGGCCGACGACGTGGGAGGTGCAGCATGACGGGCGAGGTGGGCGTCGGGCGACGTACCTCCGGCGCGGTGGTGGCGCTCGTGCTGTCCGAGGTGCTCGGCAAGATCGCCACCTTCCTCCTGCTGCTGCTGGCGGCCCGGATCCTCGGCCTGCGCGAGTTCGGGGTGCTGACCTTCGGGTTGAGCATCGGCCTGCTCCTGTCCGTCGTGCCGTCGCTGGGCCTTGATGCACGGGTCCTCCAGCTGGGCAGCCTGCAGCCGGAGCGCCTCGACCGCCTCTACGGCGCACTGGTGGCGATCCGCACCGTGCTCTCGGTCGCGGTGATGGTGGTGGTGTCCGTGGTCACCATGGCCGTGGAGGGGCTCTCCGCGACGACGGCGACTGTCATCCTGCTGGTCGCCGGCTCGCTGCTCGACCCGTTCAATGATGCGTGCCGTTCGGCCTGCGGGGTCCTGCAGAAGCAACAGGGTCCCGCCATGGTCATGGTGGTCCAGCGGTTCGCGACCTTCGGCCTCTGCATCGGGTTCGCCGCGGTGAGCGGCACTGCCTGGGCCGCCGCCCTCGGCTACACGCTCGGCTCGATCCTCGGGGTCGCGGGCATGTTCGCCGCTGCCCGGCGGGCGGGGTCGCGCGCCCGCATGCGCGGGTCGCGCAGCGAGGTGCGCGAGATCCTCAGAGCGGCTCCGGTTCTCGGCCTGGAGGCCGTGTCGACGATGGGCCTGTTCCGGATCGACGCAGCGCTCGTCGCACTGCTGCTGGGCACGGTCGAGGTCGGCATCTACAGCGTCAGCTACCGGATCTTCGAGACGATGCTCTTCGTCAGCTGGAGCCTGTCGCGCGCGTTCGTCCCGGTGATCGCGAGTCGGCCGGACGACGTCGAGCACCTGCAGCTGTGGAGCCGACGCTTCCTCGTCGTCGTCGTGGGCATCTACCTGCCCTACGCCACGGTGCTGGCGGTCCGCGGTGACGATCTGGTCGGGTTCCTGTTCGGATCGGCGTACGTCGAACCTGGGCTGATGCCGTCGCTGGCCGCGGCGCCGCTGCTCTTCGGCATCGCCTATCTCGCCGGCTCGGTGCTGGTCGCCCGACGCCCCGACCCACGGGTCGTGGTCGCGAGCATCGCCGCGCTGGTGGTCAACATCGGTCTCGACCTGGTGCTCCTCCCGGCGATCGGGATCATCGGCGCCGGCATCGCGACGACCGCCGCGTTCATCGTCCAGGGGGTGATCCTGGTGCTCGCGCTGCATCGCACGGTCGGCTCGTTCGGGTCGGTCCGGAGCTTGGCTCCTGTCGTCCTCGCCTCGGCGGTGGCGGGTTGCATCGCCGTGCTGATCGGCCCGGTCCTGCCGGCGCTGGTGGCCGCCGGCGTCGGCTACCTGCTCACCTGGGGCGCTCTTGGCGCCGTGCTCGAGCCGGCGTTGATCACCGAGCTCAAGCGCGTCCTGCGCCGTCGCGCGCCGGCCCCCGCGTGGGGAGAGGTCGGTTGATGATGCGACGTCACGCACCTGCTTTGTTAGGGTTACCTGATCTGGCCATGTGGCCGCTGGGGGGTTGAGAAGATGAAGCGCACCGGGCAAGCCGTTCTTGCGGCCCTTCTGATCGCTGGGGGAGTGCTCAGCGTGTTGCTGCTGCACTCGGGCGGAGCGCATCGGCGTACGTCGACGTCTCCGGACCCGATCGCGCCCACCGCGCGCACAGCTGCCGCGCCCACCACCGTGTCTCCGGGGTCCGGCAGCGACTACGTCGCCGTGGGCGTCGTGCGGGACCGCCGGGGGCGGCCGGTCGCGGGCGCCAAGGTCTCGGCGGGCTACACCTCGTGCGTCGACGGGTGCGAGACGGTGTCGCTCGGCTGCGCACTGACCGACAGGTCGGGTCGCTACAAGCTCAAGGTCGATGTCGACGACAGCCGGCTGGCCTACGTCGTGGCCACGGCGGGCGGCTTTGCGACGTCGGGACACCATGACCTCGGCGCGGGCGACTTCACGCTCCGGCGCAAGCGTGAGGCGCCCCCGGTCGACGGCCGCTTCTGGGTCGCCTCCGGCACGGTCGTCGGGCACGACGGACGACCTGTCGTCGGCGCGCGTGTCCTGGCCGGTTACCAGAAGTGTGCGGCCGGCGGCTGCCACACGGTCGCCGTCACCTCGGCGACGACCGACGCCAACGGGCACTACGACCTCTACGTCGGCAGCGATGGATCGCAGATCCAGTACCTCGTGGCCAGAGCCCGCGGGTTCCGCCCCTCACCCCACACCGACGTGAAAGCCTCGGACTTCCAGCTCCTCCGCCGCTCCTGAGCCGTCGAGTACCGTTCGGGCGTGCTCCCGTTCGTCCTCGCCTCGGCGTCCCCTGCTCGACTCAAGACCCTGCGCGGCGCAGGTCTCGACCCCACCGTGATCGTCTCCGGGGTCGACGAGTCGCAGGTCGACGGCCTGCCGGCCGGTGAGCTGGCGCTGCGGCTGGCCGAGCTCAAGTGCGGGGCCGTCGCCGCTCGGCCCGAGGTCCCCACGGACGCGCTGGTGCTCGGCTGCGACTCGGTCCTCGAGCTCGACGGCCAGATCCTCGGCAAGCCCTCGGACGCTGCCGATGCCACGGCCCGCTGGCAGGCGATGCGCGGACGCTCCGGCGTGCTGCACACCGGCCACTGCCTGACCGACACGGCGAGCGGTACGACGCGCTCCGCGTCCGCCGCCACCACGGTCCACTTCGCCGAGGTCACCGACGCCGAGATCGCGGCGTACGTCGCGACCGAGGAGCCCCTGCACGTCGCGGGCGCGTTCACCGTCGACGGGCTCGGCGGCGCCTTCGTCACCCGGATCGAGGGCGACCACCACAACGTGGTCGGTGTCAGCCTGCCGTTGCTGCGCGACCTCGTGCGGCGTACCGGCCACGAGTGGACGGCCCTGTGGGCGGCACCTCGCTGACGCGCCGCCGTCTCGGGACCGTCGCGTCATGGCTGTGCGCCATGGCGCTCCTCGTCCTCCCTGCCGCCGCGTTCTCGGCTCCCTCGCCCAGCGCCCTGAAGGGCCGCCACGTCCATGCGCTCGCCGACCCGGCCAAGGCACCGAAGGTCACCAGCGGCACCTACCTCGTCGACCTGCCCGCCAAGCGGGCGACGTACCTCCGTCTCGCGCGGACCGCGCCCGGCACCACGCTCCACATCGGCGGTCAGCTCGTCGGCCGGGGTGGCTCGACGGGGGAGGGCTTCGGGCTCGGGCTCGGGGTGCGACCGGGCTCGTCGGACTGCGGGCAGGCGATCACCTTCCGGCCGACGCAGGGTGAGACCGCGCCGGTGCTGTACGCCGCCACCGCGACCTGGACCCTCGACACGACGCATCCGTGCACGACCTCGTCGACGATGTACCTGCGGATCGCCGTGCCCGACGACCCGGCCGACGCGGGCCGGCCGCTGCAGCTGCGGATCTACGAGGAGCCGCCGCTGGACACGACCGGTCTCTCGGTCCTGACCACCCCGAGCCCGCCCACCTGGGCGCCGCTGACCCCGACCAAGCCTCGCGCGGTCGAGCCGGCGCACGTGGTCGACACGGCGCCCGTCGTACGACCGGGGACGTGGTCGTTCACGATTCCCGCCGGGGTGTCGGACTTCCTCGCCGTGCCGCTCGACTGGGGCAACACGCTGCGTGTGCAGCTCGACACCGACCTGCCGCCGGCCGCCTCCCACGTGGACCCCGGGCTCGAGCTGCACGTGCTCGGACCGCTCCTCGACGTCGCCGACACCGGGGGGCTCGGTGCCGACACCGACATCGGGCACACGTCGGGCGGGACGTCGAGCGGTGCGTGGAGCACCGGCGCGATGGTCTCCAAGATCTCCTACGCCAACCGGAACCTGGTCGACGTGCGCGTGCGGGGCGCGTCGCTGGCGGGCATGCACTACGTGGCGATCAGGTACGACCCGGCCGGCGGCAGCGCGCCGCTCGACGTAGGCCTCACGGTGCATGTGGACCAGGGTGACGCCGACTCGCCGCTCTACGGCCGAGTGGCGGGCGTCGAGCCGCCCGTCGCCCGCTCGCGCCTGGTCGACGGCACGCTCCCGGCCCTGAACGTCGGCCTCGCGCAAGGTCCCGGCACTGACCAGAACGCCCCGCTCGTGGCCGAGAACGACTTCCCGTGGGGGTGGGTGATGCTGGTCGTCGCGGGGCTGGCGGCCTTCGGTCTGCTGGTGATCCGCCTGCACGAGGCCTCGGTCGAGAGCAGCAAGAAGCACTACCACGGCAAGCACCGCGGGCGAGGCCACCACGGTCACCAGGACCACCGGCACTAGAGCCGATCCTCAGCGCTACAGGCGGCCGAGGGCGGCGCGCAGCGGGTCCAGGCCGAGCGAGCCGAGGTCCAGGGCCGCCGTGTGGAAGGCCTTGAGGTCGAAGGCGTCGCCGTGTCGGTCCTGGGCATCGGCGCGCGCGTCGAGCCAGATCCGCTCGCCGACCTTGTACGACGGCGCCTGGCCCGGCCAGCCGAGGTAGCGGTTGACCTCGAACCTGAGGCTGCCGTCGTCCATCCGCGAGTGGGCGCGCATGAACTCCAGGACCCGGTCGGCGTCCCAGGTCTCGCCCACGCGCCAGCCCCACGGGTTGTCCGGGACCTCCAGGCCGAGGTGGACACCGATGTCGACGATCACCCGCGCCGCCCGGAAGCCCTGCATGTCCAGGAAGCCCAGCCGGTCGCCCGGGTCGGCGAAGTAGCCGAGCTCGTCCATCAGCCGCTCGGAGTAGAGCGCCCAGCCCTCGCCGTGGCCGCTGACCCAGCACAGCAGGCGCTGCCAGCGGTTGAGGAGGTCGGCACGGTGGACGGCCTGTGCGCATTGCAGGTGGTGGCCGGGGACGCCCTCGTGGAAGACCGTCGTGGTCTCGCGCCAGGTCGAGTAGATCTCGTGGTCGTCGGTGAACGAGAACCACATGGTTCCCGGGCGCGAGAAGTCCTCGGTGGGCGGGTGGTACCAGGCGCCGCCGTCGTTGGTCGGCGCCACCTTGCAGGCGATCTTCTTGATCGGGTCGGCGATGTCGAAATGGACGCCGTCGAAGCTGGCGATGATCTCGTCGGCCCGCTGCTGCATCCAGGCCCGGAACGCATCGCGCGAGCCGAGGTCGCGGGCGGGGTCCTTGTCGAGCGCCGCCACGGCGTCGTCGACGCTGCCCCCGGGGACGATGCGGTCGGCCGTCGCTGCCATGTCGTCCTCGATCCGCTTGAGCTCCTGCCAGCCCCAGGCGTAGGTCTCCTCGAGGTCGACCTCAGCACCGAGGAAGTAGCGGCTGGCCAGCGCGTAGTGCTCGCGCCCCACGCCGTCGTGCTCGCGGCCCTGCGGGTGGAGCTCGCCCTCGATGAACCGGCCGAGGTCGGCGTACGACGAGGAGGCCAGCCGTGCCGCCTTCGCCAGCTCGTCGCGCAGGTGGGCCGGAGCGGCGGCGACGACGCCGGCGAAGTAGTCCCCGGCCTTGCCCTCCTGGCCGGTCCAGCCGCGGATCTGGGCCGCCACCTCGGCGTACTGCCGCTTGGCGCAGACGTTGCCCTTGCCGGCCTCCTCGAGCAGCGTGGTGCGATAGTCGTCGAGGGCTGGGGGGATCGCACTCAAGCGCCTGCCGATGTTCGCCCAGTCGTCGTCGGTCTCGGTCGGCATCACGTCGAAGACCTCCCGCATCGCGTGGGCGGCGCTGCTGATCACGGAGATCTCGGCGCGCTCGATGCCCGCCTCCGCCCGCGCCACGGCCAGGCCGACCCGCTCCAGGAACGCGTCCTTGGCGACCTGCTCGCGCTCGTCGGTGGCCTCGAGCGCCGTCACGTCGGCGAGGGCCTTGCGCTGCAGCTCCTCCATCGCGTCGAACCCGGCGGGGGAGAGGTCGGGCAGCTCCCCGTCGTGACCCGGGATGCCGGTGAACGTCGCCGTGATCGGGTCGAGGGCGGCGTACTCCTCGACGTAGCGGTCGGTCCGGGCATCGACGGGTCGGCTCATGAGCACCAACCTAGAACCCGCTTCCGACACCGTGGAACCGGATTTGTCGCTTCACTCGTCCTATGACTGTGAAGAGTCGACTGCGCGCTGGTGTCGCTGTGCTGGGGCTGGCCGTCGTGATGGCCCTCGTGCTGGCGGGGTGTGGCAAGCCCGGTGAGCACCACGCCCGGGCGCCGATGCCGCCGGCCGGACCCATCAAGGCCGTCACGTCGTACGGCGTGCAGGTCACCGTGCCCGCCGGCTGGGGTTACGACTACGCCGTGAGCCGGCCGGACTGCATCACCCGCGACGGTGACTACGCGCACGACAGCTGGGCGGTCGGGGTGCCGAGGGCGCCGTACGTCCAGATCGGGTTGATCGACCGGGTGGTGCTCGACATCGCCTGCATGCCGAAGCTCCCCAAGGACCTGCCGAAGGTGTTCGGCGCGCTGCCGTTCGACCTCTGGCAGCCGTACGTCGAGCTCGACCGCCGCGACCTCGCGCTCGGCGCTGACGGCTCGTGGAGCTACCGCGGCTGGACGCTGACCCGCGCGACCGTCGGGCGCGCCTCGATCTCGGTGCTCGCGCCGCCGGCGTCGCCGTCGCTGGGCGAGCAGGTCCTCGCGAGCGCGCGGAAGGTCAGGCGTGACCAGAACGGCTGCACGACGCGCGCCCCGGGTCGGCTCACCCGCTCCCACCGTCCGTCGGGCGATCCCGTGCCGCCTCCGAGGCAGGTCACGGTGGCGGTGTGCTCGTACGACCGCACCGTGCCGGGGCGTCCTCTCCTCGCCGCCTCGCGGCTGGTCACGGGGAAGCCGGCCTCGGCGCTCGTCCGGGCCATCCGCTCCGCGCCTTCCGGCGGTGGCCAGGACCGCCCGTCCGACTGCATGACCTCGATGCACGGTGACCAGGCGCTGGTCCTGCACTTCCGCGTCTCGGGCGGCTCGCTCCCCAGCGATCCGCAGGCCTACGTCTACTCCGACTGGTGCGTCGGCAACGGCATCTTCACCTCCACCGGCCGCTTCGCCCTGACCCGGGCCGACTGCCTCCCGCTGTACGCCGAGCCTCCGGTCCGTCTCTGGTCCACCCAGGGCAACCTCGCGCCGCTCTGCATGCGCTAGACCGAGAGCGTCCCGAAAGGCAGAAGGTCCCCGGCACCGAGGTGCAGGGGACCTTCTGGAACAGCTGGTGTCAGCGAGGCAAGCCGGAGGCACGCCACGCGCCGCGGCCGGCGGCCAGCGCACGACCGGGGGCGGCCCGGTGCTGGCGGTGCGGTGCGGCCCAGAGCGACCTGGCCGGCTCGGGAGCCGCCTCGCCGCCACCCATCGCGGCGAAGACCGCGACGATGGCCGCGACCTCCTCCGGCGTGGTGCTCGGCGTGATGATGCGGAGCAGCGGCTGGGTCTCGGCAGGCTCGACCACAGGCTCCTCCGTCCCGACCTCGACGTCGTCGCTCACAGCGGGATGTTCCCGTGCTTCTTCGGCGGCAGGCTGTCGCGCTTGGTCTTGAGCAGGCGCAGCGCCTTGACGACCTCGGCGCGCGTCTCGTGCGGCTTGATGACGCCGTCGATGTAGCCGCGCTCGGCCGCGATGTACGGGTTGGCCAGCGTGGTCTCGTACTCGTCGATCAGCTCGGCCCGACGGGCCTCGACCTGCTCGGCGGAGGCGCCGCTGTCGGCCAGGTTCTTCAGCTCACGGCGGTGGATGATGTTCGCCGCGCCCTGGGAGCCCATCACCGCGATCTGGCCGGTCGGCCACGACAGGTTGATGTCGGCGCCCAGGTGCTTGGAGCCCATCACGTCGTACGCACCGCCGTACGCCTTGCGGGTGATGATCGTGACCATCGGGACCGTCGCCTCCGCGTAGGCGTAGATCAGCTTGGCGCCGCGACGGATGATGCCGGTGTGCTCCTGGTCGGTGCCCGGGAGGAAGCCCGGGACGTCGACGAAGGTCAGCACCGGGATGTTGAACGCGTCGCAGGTGCGCACGAAGCGCGCGGCCTTCTCGGAGGCGTCGATGTCCAGGCAGCCGGCGAACTGCATCGGCTGGTTGGCGACGACGCCGACGGAGCGACCCTCGACGCGGCCGAAGCCGACGATGATGTTCGGCGCGAACAGCGGGTGCACCTCGGTGAACTCGCCGTCGTCCAGCACCGTGGTGAACACGTCGTGCATGTCGTAGGGCTGGTTCGGGGAGTCCGGGATGAGCGTGTCGAGTGCGAGGTCCTCGTCGGAGGCCTCCAGGGAGGCGACGTCGTCGTACGCCGGAGCCTCGTCGAGGTTGTTCGACGGCAGGTAGGACAGCAGCGCCTTGGTGTACTCGATGGCGTCCTCCTCGTCGGAGGCCATGTAGTGCGAGCAGCCCGACTTGGTGTTGTGGGCCCGGGCGCCGCCCAGGTCCTCCATCGAGATCTCCTCACCGGTGACCGTCTTGATGACGTCCGGTCCGGTGATGAACATGCCCGAGGTCTTGTCGACCATGATCGTGAAGTCGGTGACGGCGGGGGAGTACACGTGGCCACCCGCGCAGTTGCCCATGATCAGCGAGATCTGCGGGATCACGCCGGACGCACGGACGTTGCGGCGGAAGATCTCGCCGTACAGGCCGAGCGAGACGACGCCCTCCTGGATGCGAGCACCGGCGCCCTCGTTGATGCCGACGATGGGCGAGCCGGTCTTCATCGCGAGGTCCATGACCTTGACGATCTTCTCGCCGTACACCTCGCCCAGGGAGCCACCGAAGACGGTGAAGTCCTGGGAGAAGACGCACACCTGGCGGCCGTCGACGGTGCCGTAGCCGGTGATGACGCCGTCGCCGTAAGGGCGGGTCTTCTCCAGGCCGAAGGCCGTCGAGCGGTGGCGGGCGAACTCGTCGAGCTCGACGAAGGATCCCTCGTCGAAGAGCATCTCGATGCGCTCACGGGCGGTCTTGCGACCCTTCGCGTGCTGCTTCTCCTGCGCCTGGGCGGCGGGAGCGTGCACGGCGTCCTCGGTACGACGGTCGAAGTCGGCGAGCTTGCCGGCGGTGGTGTGCAGATCGATCTCGGGCTGCTGATCGGGCTGGGCGGTCACGTTGCCTCCTTGGGTCCGGTGAGCAAGATTAGTGCCCGTGAGCCCGGCCCCCACCTCCCGCCCACCCTTCGACGCCGCAACACTCGACGCGGCGCTCGCCACCCACCCCGATCTCAGCCTCGAGCTGGTGCCCGAGGCGGGCTCCAGCAACGCGATCGCAGGGGCCCGTGCCCGCGAGGGCGCGCCGGACGGTCTGGTCGTGGTCGTCGACCACCAGACCGCCGGTCGCGGCCGCCTCGACCGCACCTGGGAGGCCGCGCCGGGCGCCGGCGTCACGTTCTCCCTGCTGGTCCGGCCGACCGTTCCCGACGCCCGTTGGCCGTGGATCCCGCTGCTGGTGGGCCACGCGGTCGCCAAGTCGCTGACCGCGCTGGGCTACGAGGCGAGGGTGAAGTGGCCCAACGACCTGCTCCTCGCCGAGCCGGGTGCGGGCGCCGGCGAGGAGAAGAAGGTCGGCGGGATCCTGGTCGAGCGGATCGACACCCCGACCGGCCCCGCGGCCGTCGTCGGGGTCGGGATCAACGTCTCCACCACGGCCGACGAGCTGCCCGTGCCCACCGCCACGAGCCTGCAGCTGGCCGACGGTCCCGACGCGCCGGCCCGCGACGACGTACTCCTCGGGGCTGTGGCCGCCATCCGCGAGAGCCTCGACCTGTGGCAGACCGGCGGCGACCCCGCCCACGACCGCCTGCGTACGTCGTACCTCTCCTACTGCGCCACGGTCGGCCGATCAGTCCGCGCGGAGCTGCCGGGTGGCGGCGTGCTGGAGGGCACCGCCTCCGACGTCGACCCCTACGGCCGGCTGGTGATCGACACCGCCGACGGCCCCGCCGAGGTCGGAGCAGGAGACGTCGTCCACGTCCGTCCGGCATGATCGCTCCGTGGCGATCTCCAAGCGGCTCCTCAACGACGGCGAACGACTGATCCTCAGCACCCGCCAGCACCCCAAGGCGCTGTTCGGCCCGCTGTTCCTGCTCGTCGTGGTGCTCGCGATCGGTGTGGCCGTCCAGGTCGCGGTCGACTGGGAGGTCGGCCGGCTGATCGTCTGGGCGCTGGTCGCCATCGGTGCGCTCTGGTGGTTCGGGCTGCCGCTGCTGCAGTGGGCGGTCACGCAGTACGCCTTCACCGACCGCAGGATCATCACCCGCCACGGCGTCATCACCCGCCGCGGCCACGACATCCCGCTGGCCCGCGTCAGCGACATCGAGCTCGAGATCAACCTGATGGATCGGCCGTTCGGCTGCGGCAGCCTGCTGGTCTCCGACGCCTCCACCAACGGCACGACCCGCCTCAACGACATCCCCAAGGTCGAGAAGGTCCAGCGCGAGCTCAACGAGCTGCTCCACTCGCTGCACACCGGCAACGTGCCCGACCCGCGGGGCGAGGACGGGGTCTGAGTCTTGGCAGGAGAGCTCACCGCGGCAGAGGCGGCCGCCGCCGCCGAGGTCCCGGTCGAGCAGGCCCGCCGGATCTGGCGCAGCTTCGGCTTCCCCGATCGAGGCGACGAGAGGGCGTACGCCGACGCGGACGTCCTCGCGCTGACCACGGTCCGCGAGCTGGTCGATGGCGCAGGGGAGGGCTTCGACGTCGCCCTCAACGTGGCCCGCGGCATCGGCATCACGCTGGGCCGGCTGGCCGAGTGGGAGGTCGGTGCCCTGCTGCAGAACACCGAGCTCACCCCCGAGTCGGCCGAACGGTTCGAGGGGCTGCTCCGCTACGCCTGGCGGCGCCACCTGTCCGCCGCCCTGGACCGTGCCGAGGCGGCCAAGGCGATCGAGGACGAGCCCGGGACCACCACCCTGACCGTGGGGTTCGCCGACATCGTCGGCTTCACCTCGCTCTCGAACGAGGTCACCCGCGAGCGGATCGGGGACATCGTGGAGACCTTCGAGTCGCGGTGCGGCGACGTCATCGGCAGCTTGCGCGGCCGGATGATCAAGTCGATCGGCGACGCGGTGCTGTTCGTCAACGACGACGCGATGGCGGCGTTCGAGACCGCCGAGGGGATCATCAACATCATCGGCCGCGACCAGCGGATGCCCGACGTACGCGTCGGCCTGGCCACGGGATCGGTCGTGATGCGGATGGGCGACGTCTTCGGGCCGCCGGTCAACATGGCCAGCCGGCTCACCCAGGTGGCCCGCCGCAACCGGATCATCGTGGACCGCGGGACCGCCGACCTGCTGCCCGAGGACCTCGTCGAGTCACGCCCGCTGCCCCCGCGGCCGGTGCGCGGCTTCGGGGTCGTCGAGCCGGTCGCCGTACGCCGTCCCTGAGCCGGCGGCCGGTGGCACGTCGGTGGCTTTCTCCACGGAAGGTCGACAAAGGCCGAAAGCGCCCACGCGCTGGGCGTTCGGCTTCTACCTTGGACTCGTGATCGAGGTGCAGGACGTGCGGCTGGATCCCGTCGAGCGGCGCGCATGGCGTGGTGACCGGGAGATCCGACTGACCCGCAAGGAGTTCGAGCTCCTCAGCTGTCTGATGTCGCACGCCGGCGAGATCGTGCCGCGGGACGTGCTGATGCGAGATGTCTGGCAGGCGACGTTCTGGACGTCGTCGAAGACCATCGACGTCCACGTGGGCTGGGTGCGCCGAAAGCTGGGCGACGACCACTTCCCCCACCGGCTGATCACGACCGTCCGCGGCAAGGGTCTTCGCTTCGAGGCGGCCTGAGCGCGTCCCGTCGGGGGCTCTAGGCTTCAGGTCGTGTCGTTCGCTCCTCGTGTCGCCGTCATCGGCGGTGGTCAGCTCGCTCGGATGATGGCCCAGCCGGCGGTCGCCATCGGCGTACCTCTCCGGCTCCTGGCCGAGGCGCCCGGCGTCAGCGCGGCGCAGGTCATCCCCGACCAGCTGGTCGGCGACTACCGCGACCTCGAGACGCTGCGCGCGGTCACCGAGGGCTGTGCGGTGGTCACGTTCGACCACGAGCACGTCCCGACCGAGCACCTGCACGCGCTCGAGGCGGCCGGCGTCGCCTGCCGTCCGGGTCCCGACGCGCTGGTCTACGCCCAGGACAAGGGGCTGATGCGCGAGCGCCTCGGCGAGCTCGGCGCACCCTGCCCGCGCAACGCCATCGTCGCCACCACGGAGGAGGTGGAGGCGTTCGGTCTGCCGTGCGTCCTGAAGACCACGCGCGGCGGCTACGACGGCAAGGGCGTGTGGGTCGTCCGCGACCTCGCCGACGCCGAGGAGGCCTTCGCCACCGCCGAGCGGGCGGGCGTGCGGATCCTCGCCGAGGAGCTCGTCGACTTCCGCCGCGAGCTGTCCGCCATCGTGGCGCGCTCGCCCAGCGGCCAGGCCGCGGCGTACCCCGTCGTCCAGACCACCCAGCTCGACGGCGTCTGCCACGAGGTCATCGCCCCGGCGCCCGACCTCTCGCCGGTCCTGGCGGGCGAGGCCCAGGCGCTGGCCCTTCGGATCGCGGGCGAGCTCGGCGTGACCGGTGTGATGGCCGTCGAGCTGTTCGAGACCGTCGACGGCCGGCTGCTCGTCAACGAGCTCGCGATGCGCCCGCACAACACCGGCCACTGGAGCCAGGACGGCGCCGTCACCTCGCAGTTCGAGAACCACCTCCGCGCGGTCCTCGACCTCCCGCTCGGCTCGCCCGAGCCTCGTGCTCCGTGGACGGTGATGGTCAACATCCTCGGCTCGTCCGACCCCGACGTCGGGCACCTGTACGACGGCTACCCCCACGCCCTGGCCCGCGACCCGAAGCTGCGGGTCCACCTCTACGGCAAGGACCTGCGCCCCGGCCGCAAGGTCGGCCACGTCAACGCCTACGGCGACTCGCTGGACGACGTCCTCGAGCGCGCCCGCCATGCCGCGTCCTGGTTCCGCGGCGACCTCGGCAACGAGAGCGACTGACGACGCGTCAGCCGAGCAGCCGGTGGTCATGGGCGAACACCACGACCTGGACCCGGTCGCGCAGGCCGAGCTTGCGCAGGACGGCGCCGACGTGGGTCTTCACCGTCGACTCGCTGAGGAAGACGGTCTCGGCGATCTCGCTGTTGGACAGCCCGCGCGCGATGGCGGTGAAGATCTCGCGCTCCTTCTCGGTGAGGGCGAGGTACGCCGGGGGCGGGGTCGCCGGTGTGCGGAAGCTGCGGTCGAGTAGGGCCGCCAGGTCGCGGGGCGCGAGCACCGCGTTGCCGGCGGCGACCGTGCGGATCGCCTCGGCCAGCGCCGCGGGGGTCGTGTCCTTGAGCAGGAACCCGCTGGCGCCGTACCGGATCGCCGTCGCGGCCCGGTCGTCCAGGTCGAAGGTGGTCAGCACGACCACGCGCAGCGGGCGGTCGCGCCGGGCGACGCGCTCGGGGGCGAGCAGCTGACGGGTGGCCTCGACGCCGTCCATCTCGGGCATGCGGAGGTCCATCAGCACGACGTCGGGTGAGGTCTCGTCGCAGACCTTGATCGCCTCGACGCCATCGGCGGCCGTACCGACGACCGTCATGCCGTCCTGGGCGTCGACGATGACCCGGACCCCCTCGCGGAACAGGTCCTGGTCGTCGACCAGGACGACCCGGACGTCGCTCATCGGGCACCCGCCGGCAGCCACGCGGTGACGGTGAAGGTCGCCGTACCGCCCACATCGCGCGGGCGTACGTCGAGCCGCCCCCCGACCGACTCGAGCCGGCGTGCCATCCCCTGGAGGCCGTTGCCGGGCGCGGGCGGTACGTCGCCTATCGCGTGCAGCGGCATGGTCTCCTGCGTCGCGCTGTCGATCACGTTGCTGACCTCGATCCTGAGCTCGTCCTGCCAGTGCCGCTCGACGTGGACCGGCTCGTCGCGACGGCCGTGGCGGATGGCGTTGGTCAGCATCTCCTGGAGGACGCGGTAGGCGACCGTCGCCAGCTCGGGCGGCAATGGCCGCGGCTCGCCGATCTCGGCCGAGATGACCTCGTGGCCACTGGCGCGCACGCCGTCGATGAGCGTGTCGAGCCCACCGTTCGGCGGCCGGTCGCCGGTGGCGCCCAGCACGTGGCGCACGTCCTGGAGCGAGCTGCGGGCCGAGGTCGCGATCGTCGCGAGCGTCGCCTTGAGGCGGGCGGGGTCGTCGTCGCTGAGGTACTGCGCCGACTCGGCCTGCGCCAGGATGACCGCGAGCGAGTGCCCGACGACGTCGTGCACGTCGCGCGCGAGTCGGGCCTGTCCCTCGCGGAGATCCGCCAGCTCGGCGGCCTGGTCGCGCTCCTTGGCGGTCTCGACCTGCTCGGCGCGCGTCCGGGCCTCGCGGCGCAGCACGCGGAACAGCAGGCCGACCAGCCACGGCACGAGGAGCAGCGCGAGGCCGATCACCAGGAAGCGGCCGGCGATCGCGTGCAGCGAGGAGCCGTAGCCGATGAGGCCGTAGTAGCCCTGGTGGGCGAAGTACACCCTGCGACCGAGCGTCTCCAGCGCGAGCCCGAGGAACGCGATCGCCGGGACCGAGGCAGCGCTGGCGACCAGGGTCGCCACCGAGCCGTAGCGGGCGCAGCCGTAGGCGATGAGCGCGATGGCGGCCTCGGCGAGCAGGATCGGCTCGCCCCACCACAGCTGGGCCAGACCCAGCACCCACAGGAGACCGAGCGCCACGCTCGGCCGCAGGCGGTACGCCGACACCGCGGCCGCGAAGCCGAGCACGAACAGCACCTCGCTGGGCCGGTGGACGGGCAGCCAGGTGTCGGTGCGCACGATCTCCCACGACCCGACCAACAGCACGGCGAAGCCGGCGACGGCGGCCGTGACCCAGGGCGACAGGTGCGGGCGGGTGGTCACGGGCTGATCGTGCCAGCCCGTCACCGCAGCGCGTCCCGGACCATCAGGTCCAGGAGCTGCGGGTAGTCCACGCCGGCGGCCGCGAACATCCGCGGCGCCTGCGAGTGCTGGGTCAGTCCCGGCATCGTGTTGACCTCCAGCAGCACCGGTCCGTCCGTGGTCAGGAAGAAGTCGATCCGGGCCAGGCCGCGGCAGCAGAGGGCGTCGTACATCCGCAGCGCGGCGTTCTGCAGCGCCGCGCACTCGTCGGTGGTGATCTCGGCAGGGACGCGCAGGTCGGCGCCACCGCCGTACTTGGTGTCGTAGTCGAAGACTCCCGGCCCGACGATCTCCAGCGGAGGCGCGACCCGGCGCTCGTCGCGGAGCCCGAGGACGGCGACGTCGATCTCCCGGCCGTCGACGACCTCCTCGACGAGCACGCGGTCGTCGTACGCGAACGCCTCGGCGAGGGCGTCCTCCAGGCCGTCGGGGTGCCGGACCAGGGACACCCCGCGGCTCGAGCCGGCGGTCGCGGGCTTCACGACGACCGGCCCGGCCCAGTCGTACGCCGCCCCGCGCGTCAGCAGCGTTCCGCCGGCGACGGCGATCCCCGCGTCGCGGGCCACGAGCTTGGTCAGGTGCTTGTCCATCGCGGTCGCGCCGGCCGATGCGGGGGAGCCGACGCAGGGCAGGCCGAGGAGGCCCGCCAGCGCGGCGAGGGTGCCGTCCTCACCGCCCTCGCCGTGGACCGCCGGGAAGAGGACGTCGCAGGAGGTCAGGGTCTTGATCGCGGTGTCGGCGTCGATCGGCAGCCCGGACGCGTCGGCCCAGCCGCCGCCCCTGGCCAGGGTGAGGCCGACGACCTCGTAGGTCTCGGGCGCCAGGTGCTCGCGCACGGCCGCGGCGGACGCCAGCGACACCTCGTGCTCGGCGTTGTCGCCGCCGCCGACGACCGCCACCCGCATCATCGCCGTACCCGCCTTCCGATGCCCGTCACGATCTCGTGCTCGATCGTCCCCGACCAGCCCGCCCACTCGGCGGCGGTCGGCTCGCCCTGGCTGCCCGAACCGAAGACGGTGGCGAGGTGACCGGGTGCGACGGGCAGCGTGCCGACGTCGACGACCACCTGGTCCATCGACACCGCGCCGACGACGGGGCAGCGCTGCCCGTGCAGCTGGACCTCGGCCCGTCCGGAGGCGGCCCGGGGGAGGCCGTCGGCGTACCCCAGCGGCAGGAGGGCGAGCCGCGTCGCGCGGGGTGCGATCCAGGTGTGGCCGTAGCCGACGCCGGTGCCGGGAGCGACGTCGCGGACCGACACGACCGGCGCGGTCAGCGTCATCGCCGGTCGCAGGCGGGTCCTGCCGGAAGGGTCGATGCCGACCAGGCCGGCCCCGACGCGGCACAGCGTGTGGTGGCTGAGCGGGTCGGTGAGCGTCGCGGCGGTCGCGGCGAGGTGGCGCAGCGGCGGGCGCAGGCCGTGGCGGTGCGCGACCGTGAGGCCCCAGAGGAACCGCTCGCGCGCCCAGCTGTTGGTCGGGTGTCCGGGCCGGTCGGCGAAGGCGAGATGGCCCATCAGACCGACCACGCGCACCGTTCCGGCGCGCTCCGCGCGTGCCGCGGTCGCGCACAGGCCGGCCCAGCTCGCGGAGGCCGAGCCGTCGCGTGCCATGCCGACGTCGAGGTGCAGGTGCAGGCGCGCCGTACGTCCGGTACGGCGGGCCGACGCGACGATCGCGTCCAGGTGCTCGCGTCCGGGGACGGCGAGGTCGACGTCGTGGCGCAGCGCGGCCGCGTGGTCGGCGTCGACCGGGTTCAGCCAGCTCAGCGTGGGCGCGGTGATGCCCTCGTTGCGCAGTGCGAGCGCCTCGTCGATGCTCGTCACGCCGAGCCAGGACGCGCCGTTGTGCAGGGCGGTCCGCGCGACCGCGCCCGCGCCGTGGCCGAAGCCGTCGGCCTTGACGACCGCCATCAGGGAGCCGCCGGCCCGCGCCGCCAGGACGCGGGTGTTGTCGGCGATCGCGGTCAGGTCGACCGTCAGGGCGGCACCCCGCTGTCGCAGGTCGTACGCCGGCTGCGCGACCAGGGCGCTCATCGGTGGGCTCCGGCGAGGCCGGCGGCCGGGAGCGCCGTCGGGCAGGGGACCGGGCCGTAGATCGCGGCCGCCGCTCCGGTGGTCAGCGCCCAGTAGCGGTCGCCGAAGCTCCAGTGCCACCACTCGGTCGGGTAGTTCACCAGGCCCGCCCGCGCGAGCGTCCCCGCCAGCAGGTCGCGGCGGGCGCGAGCGGCCGGGGAGATGTCGCGGGCGTCGAGGTAGCACCGGCCGCCGCTCTGCTCGGGCGTCGCATCGATCGGGGTTCCCAGGTCGAGCTCGCCGCCGGTGCTGTCGGTGAGCGTCAGGTCGACGGCGGCACCGGCCACGTGGGGCGCCACCGCCAGCGGCGCGACGAAGCGGCTCACGAGCCGGGCCAGCTGGTCGGGCCGGCAGCCGGGGTGGGCCGCTCGGACCTCGGCGGTGTAGCGGTCGATGATCTGCTGCTGGTCCTCCGGGCTGCGGTGCCCCTCGACCACGTGCAGCCGGACCGCGCGGGGCAGGTCCGCCGCGGCGGCGTACAACCGCTCGGCGAGGCCCTCCCGCACCCGGACGCCGACCGGCGCGATGGACGGGTCGAGCTCGACGAGCGCGTCGCCGCACTCGGCCAACGGGATCGCGCCGACGCGGGGATCGGCGAGGAGGACCGGCTTCATGCTGGTCACGCTAGGGACCGGCGGGCCTCGTCCGCGTCCTCCTGTGGTGCCGTCCCGCGGTACCGGAGGACCACCTCCGCCCGTCGGCGGCGGGCGCCGCGACCGGTAACCTCCCCGGCATGACTGCGCGCGTAGGCATCGTGATGGGCTCCGACTCCGACTGGCCGGTGATGCAGGCCGCCGCGGAGGCGCTGGCCGAGTTCGGCATCGAGACCGAGGCCGACGTCGTCTCCGCGCACCGGATGCCCGAGGAGATGCTGGCCTACGGCAAGGAGGCCGCCGGCCGGGGCCTCGAGGTGATCATCGCCGGTGCCGGCGGCGCCGCCCACCTGCCCGGCATGCTCGCCTCGGTGACCCCGCTGCCCGTGATCGGCGTGCCGGTCCCGCTGAAGTACCTCGACGGCATGGACTCCCTGCTCTCGATCGTGCAGATGCCCGCAGGCGTCCCGGTCGCCACCGTGGCGATCGGTGGCGCGCGCAACGCCGGCCTGCTCGCCGTACGCATCCTCGCCGCGGGCGACAAGGAGCTCCAGGCCAAGATGACCGCCTTCCAGGCGGACCTCAAGGCCGCGGCGCACGCCAAGGGTGAGGTCGTGCGCGGGTCCCAGCTGATGCTCGCGCCGAGCACCTCGTCGCGGCCTTCGTGATGCCGAGTCCCGCGGCCGCGAATGCCGGTATATGCGTTCGAATTTCAACCAATTCCGGGCGTTCTTGAATTCGCTTATCGCTATTTGTGAGATTCGGTGGCGGAAATGGTCTAGAAGACTGTAGAAAAAGCGCATGAACTGCGTCACTCGCGGTTCGTCGCTTCGTTGGACGAGGGACCAAGGGACCTCGAAGAGGGGGGAAGAGCATGTTCGGGAGGCTCATCACCCGGCTGGTGGTCGTGATGTTGGCGGGATTCGTCGCAGCACCGATCGCAGCCGAGGGCGCGACCACGGGATATCACCCGAAGGTCACCGCCACCTGCAATGTCCAGGTCGTCGCTGACTCCGGCAAGGCGCTCCGTGCGCTGATCGCCGTCCAGGGCAACGCGACGGACCCGGTCAGCGGAACTGTCACCGTCAAGCTGATCGCGCCCAACGGCACGACCTTCTGGAGCGGCAGCAAGAAGTACGACAACCGCGCCGCGACGATGCGTGGTCCGGTCGTCCCCAAGGGCCTGTTCAAGGTCCTCGGCTCGTTCTCGTCCAGCTCGTCGACCTACACCGGCGCGCACTGCACGAACCGCCTCGACTCCAAGGGCGTCCTCAGCGAGGAGAACCCCCCGCCGGGCGGCAACAACAACGGCCCGGGTTCGACCGGCGGCCTGCCGAACACCGGTGGTCCCTCGATCTGGCTCGTCGTCCTCGGTGGTGGCTTGGTGCTGATCGGCGCGACCACGGTCGCCGGCAGCAAGCGCAAGAAGGTCCACGCCTGGACGCCGTGACCCACGGCTTCGCCTCAGGACGGCATGGAACGGGCTAGCCTCGTTCCATGCCGTCCTTGCGTTGTCCCTGTGCCGAGATCATCCGTGGCGATGACGACGACGAGCTCGTCGAGAAGGTGCAGGCGCACCTCGCCGCCGAGCACCCCGGTCGTGAGTACACCCGCGACGAGATCCTGATGCTGGCCATGTGAGGCGCGGCGCCCCGCGGAGGTTCAGGCGGGGTAGATCCGCGGCAGGTCCGCGGAGCGCCCGGTGAACTGCGGCGTGCGCTTCTCCCGGAAGGCCGCGACGCCCTCCTTGCCGTCGGCGATGGAGGTGTAGAACATCGCCAGCGAGTCCGACAGGTGCGCCTCGAGCGGGTCGGCGGCCGCGCTGTTGCGGTAGAGCATCTGCTTGGCCAGGCCGAGCGCGACCGGCGAGCGGTCCTTGGTGAAGGACCGCGCCAGCTCGTACGCCGCCGGCAGCAGCTCGTCGGGCTCGTGGAGCGAGCGGACGAGGCGGCCGGCGTACGCCTGCTCGGCGGTGAGGATCTCGGCGGAGTAGACCCACTCGAGCGCCTGCTGGATGCCGACGATGCGGGGGAGGAACCACGTCGAGCATGCCTCCGGGACGATGCCGAGGCGGCCGAAGACGAAGCCGATCCGCGCCTTGGTGGACGCGAGCCGGATGTCCATCGCCAGCGTCATCGTGGCTCCGATGCCGACGGCGGGCCCGTTGATCGCGGCGATGACGGGCTTGGGGAGCGCGTGGATCGCGAGGGTGATCTTGCCGCCCGTGTCGCGGATGCCCGCCTCGTACGGCGCCTGGTCGTACGCCGCGCGGAACTCCTCTGGCGTGGGCGCGAGCGACTCGTCGAGCCCGAACACGTTGCCATCGGCGGAGAGGTCCATGCCGGCGCAGAACGCGCGGCCGTCGCCGGTGACGACCACGGCGCGTACGTCGTCCGCGCGCGCCTCGTTGACGAAGACCGACAGCAGCTCGCGCGCCATGGTCAGGTCGAAGGCGTTGAGCGCGTCGGGGCGGCGCAACGTCAGCGTGGCGATGCCGTCGGTGTCGACGGCCCAGTGGAGGGTCTCGTAGCTGGTCATCGGGGGAGTCCGTTCGCCGTGCACTCGTTCTTGGTGATCCGCTCGGTGTGGTCCTCGATGATGGCCTTGAACAGCGGACGAGCGCGTTGGGTGTCCATGTAGTGCGCCGAGCCGTCGGTGACGGGCATCGTGCAGGTCAGGCCGCCGTTGCCGCCGGCGTGGCGCATCGCCATCGCCCAGCGCATGACGTCGTACTGGTTGGTGCCCTCGCCGAAGGCGAAGAAGTCCGGGACGGCCGAGTTGAGCTTCCACCAGCGGAACGGGTTGAGCACCGACCACGGCGAGAACACCTTCTTGCCGACGGCGGCGACGACCTCCCGCTGGTGCGCGACACGGTCGAGGTCGCCGAGCGCCTGGCCGTGGCGGGCACGGGCGTAGGCGAGGGCGGTCTTGCCATCGGCCTCCTGGCAGCCCTTCTTCACGTGCAGCCCGGAGTAGTGGTCGTCCATCCGCTTCTTGGGACAGATCTGGATGCCACCGACCGCATCCACGACGCCGGCGACTCCGCCGAGCCCGACCTGGACGTACTCGTCGATGCGGATCCCGGTCTGCTGCTCCAACGCCTTGGCGAGCTTGCGTCCGTCGTTCGGCCGGTAGTAGCCGTTGATCTTGCTGCCGTCGACGTACCAGTCACGCGGGAAGGAGATCAGCACGTCGGGCCCGGAGCCCACGTGCAGCAGCATGATGGTGTCCGAGAGGTTCTCGTTGTGGTGGAGCCCGGTGTGGAACTCTTTCTTCTGTGCCGTGGTCAGGCCGGCGCGGGAGTCGCTTCCGACCATGAGGTACGTCGTCCCCGGCTGGTCGGCCGGGCGCTTGCCGGTGGGCTCGAACGGGAGCTTGTCGACCTTCGACCAGGTGAGGAACGGGACCGCGATCGTGTAGGCGAGCCACACGGCGAGGACCGCGACCACGATCCGGACCCAGCGACGGCGCGAGCTCCAGCCGCCGCTGAACCGGCTCCGCGAGGGCGAGCGCGGCGGGGCCACCGGCGAGGACAGCCGGTCCTGCACCGGAGCGGCCGGCGGAAGGCCGCGGCTCGGTGGGGGCGTGCCCTTGCCGGCACCCGTGCCGCCGCCCGTGCCGCCACCCTGGCCGGCGCGCGGCTGGGTGGGCAGCATCATCGTCGGCTCGGGCTGGTCCGCCGCGGGCCGCTGGGTCCGGGGACGCTGCGTCTGCCGGGTCGGCTCGTCCTTGCTCGCGGGCGCCCGATCGCCGTACATCCACTCGAAGCCGTCCGAGTCCTTGTCACCGGTACCACCTGCCATGGCCGAGACGCTACCGTCAGGCCGTGACCGACGCCCTCATGGCACGCACGCCGTCCTACTCCCGGACCGAGCTTGCCGTGCTCACCTCGCGCGACCAGGCCAACCTGCTGGGCAACATCCACGGTGGCGAGGTCCTCAAGCTGGCCGACTCCACCGCGGGCGTCGTGGCGCAGCGCCACAGCGGCGGTCCCGCGGTCACCGCGGCCCTGGACGAGATGGCGTTCCTCGAGCCGGTTCGGGTGGGCGACGTCATCCGTACGTCGGCCCAGGTCAACTGGGTGGGGTCGTCCTCGATGGAGATCGGGGTGCGGATCGAGACCCAGCCGTGGGACGACGTGACGGAGTGGCGCCACGTCGGTTCGGCGTACTTCGTCTTCGTCGCCATCGACGGCGCCGGCCACGCCCGTCGGGTCCCGGCGTTGCGTCCCGAGGACGCCGGCGACGAGCGCCGGATGCGCGAGGCGGAGATCCGCAGGTCGCACCGTCTGGCCAAGCGCCGGGAGATCGACGCGGACCGCCTGGCCAACGACACCACCGCCCTCTCCTAGACTTCGCTCATGCTGCGAGGACTGCTGGCCCCGAAGGCCCTGGGCTTGATCGCCCTCATCGTGCTGGTGATGGGCGGTCTGGTGGTCGCCTCGGTGTACGACGACGCCCGCACCGATCGCAAGCGGCCGATGTTCAGCAGCGTGGTCGAGATGATGCAGATCCAGTGGGACACGGTCGCGCAGGGCAAGCCGATCACCCCGCTGCGGATGACGGGCAAGGACCCCGCGCGCACCTTCAACGGCGTGAGCTACCGCGTCCAGCCCGGCGTGACGGTCGAGGTCAAGGAGATCGGCGGCAAGCCGTGCGTGCACGGCCGCGACAAGCACGGCGATCGCACGCGGTGGATCTGCGTCGACCGGAGCCTCCCGCGTCCGCAGACCGGCTCCCTGGACTGATCCTCTCGGATCGCTGCGGCCGGTCGGGCCGCTCGGGCCGGCCGCTCGGACTTGCTGCTCGGACTGGCTGCTCGGACTGGCCGGGTCGTTCCGGCGCGTCGGGACACCTGTGGCGCATGTGACTGGTGATACTGGCTCAACTGCTTCCTTCCCCAGCAGGAGATGTCGCTGCATGGCCACTTACACCCTGGCGCCCGCCGGGCACGCCCATCAGTCCCTCGCTGACCGCGCGGCCCGGGTGCGCTTCCGCCGCGCGGTGACGCTCATGGGGTTCACGCTGGTCGCCCCCGGCTCGGCCCAGATGATCGCCGGCAACCGCCGGGTCGGCATCGCCGCGCTGCGCATCTGGATGGGCCTGTGGGTGGTCGGCCTGCTGGCGATGGCGATGACCTACGTCAAGCCGTTCGTGATGATCGACCTGGTGGTGAAGTTCGGCCTGCTGAACATGACCCGGGTCGCGCTCATCGCCCTGGCCCTCGGCTGGGCCTACCTCTTCGTCGATGCCTGGCGCCTCGGCCAGCCCCTGACGCTGGTGCGTCAGCAGCGGCTGGCCATGACCGGTGTCAACGGCGTCCTCTGCTTCGCGACCGCCGGCGCCCTGCTGTTCGGCGCGCACCTCGCCGCGACCGGCAACACGATGCTCAACTCGATCTTCGGCGACGGTGTCGTCACCGGCGCGCACGACGGCCGCTACAACATCCTGCTGCTCGGCGGTGACTCCGGGAAGAGCCGCTGGGGCATGCGGACCGACTCGATGACGGTCGCCTCGATCGATGCCAGCACGGGCAAGACCGTCCTGATCGGCCTGCCGCGCAACCTGCAAAACTTCGACTTCGCGCCCGGCTCGGTGATGGCCAAGCAGTGGCCGCACGGCTTCGACTGCGGCATCGCCGACGGCTGCGAGCTCAACGGCGTCAGCACCTGGGCCCAGGACCACGCCGACCTGTTCGGCGGCGACCCGAAGAAGGCCGGCATGGAGGCCACGCTCTCCGCGATCGAGGGCGTGACCGGCCTGAAGCTCAACTACTGGGCGATGGTCGACCTCCAGGGCTTCCGGGACCTGTCCAAGGCCGTCGGCGGCGTGACGCTCAACGTCCGCCAGCCCATCGCGATCGGCCCGACCGGCGACATCCAGGGATGGATCCCCGCCGGCCGGCAGAAGCTCGAGGGCGACAAGCTGCTCTGGTACGCCCGCTCCCGCGCGACCTCCGACGACTACTCCCGGATGGCTCGCCAGAAGTGCGTGATGAGCGCGATGCTGCAGCAGGTCAGCCCGAAGACCGTGGTCACCCACTTCGCTGCCCTCGCCAAGGCCACCACCGGCACCATCTCCACCGACCTGCCCGCCTCGGAGCTGGGCCGGTTCATGGAGCTGGCCCTCAAGGCCCGCCAGCACCCGGTCGCCACCGTGTCGATCGTTCCGCCCGCCGTCAACACCGCCGACCCCGACATCGCCAAGGTCCACTCGATGATCGCCGCCGCGATCGACAAGTCGGAGCAGGGCCCTGGATCCAGCAAGTCGGGCGCCTCGCACCACAAGAAGCACGAGCCCGCCAAGATGGGCGAGGGTGCGCTGGGGTCGTACTCCACCGGTTACGCCGCCAACCAGACGAGCAACCTCGGCTCCTCCTGCTGATTGGCTGGTCCGCCGTCCTTGCTTGCATGCATGCAAGGACGGCGGTGCGGCTCCTTGCATGCATGCAAGCAAGCACGTGGGTGCGCCTCCTTGCATGCATGCAAGCAAGCGCGGGTCAGGCCAGGAGCGAGCGGGCCCGACCGATCAGTCCGTGCATGGCCGGCTCGAGCTCGGGCAGGTCGCCGACCGGCCACCAGCGCACGTCGAGCGACTCCTCGCTGACGACCTCCTGGGCACCGGGGGGAGCGGCGGCGACGTACCGCACGTCGAGGTGATCGACCTCGCCGCGACGGCTCCCATCGGGAGCGGCGCAGAAAGCAACGGTGTGCACGTCGAGCTGGACCGGCTCGGGGTGGAAGCGGAGCTCGGTCAGGCCGGACTCCTCGCGCACCTCGCGAGCGGCCGCGCCGAACAGTGTGGCGTCGGAGGGCTCGCAGTGGCCGCCGAAGTGGAACCAGCGCCGTGCCTTGCGGTGGAGGTTGAGCAGGACCCGGTCGCCCGCATGGTCGATGACCAGGCCGCCGGCCGTGACATGTCCGGGGTACGCCGAGCGCAGCATCCCGTCCGGGTGGGCGTCGAGGTGCGCCAGGTAGCGCTCGCGCAGCTGCGCCTGGGCGGCATCGGGTGCGGCCCAGTCGGCCAGCACGGACCGCGCGTCGGCGTGCAGCGTCACTCGGAGGGGTCGGCGTCGGAGCCGGAGTCTCCGGGCTCACCCTGGAGCAGCTTGCGCAGCTCGGCGTCGAAGTCGTCCTCGGACAGCGTGTCGGGCGAGACGGCGTCGGAGCGGAACGTCAGCGGGTCGTCGAGGTCGGTCGCGGTCGGCAGCAGGTCGGGATGCATCCACACGCCGTCGCGCGCCTCGGCCCCCGAGCGGGTGCGCAGGCCGCCCCACAGGGTCGAGGCGTCGCGCAGGCGTCGCGGTCGCAGCTCGAGCCCGACCAGCGCCGCGAAGGTCTGCTCGGCGGGCCCACCGGCCGCGCGGCGGCGACGTACGGCCTCGCGGAGCTTGCTGGCCGCCGGCATCCGCTCGGCGGTGGCCTGACCGACGACCTCGTCGACCCAGCCCTCGACCAGCGCGAGCGCGATCTCGAGGCGTTCGAGCGCAGCGGCCTGGGCCGGCGACGTCGGCGCCTCGAACAGGCCACCCTCGAGCAGCTCCTGCATCGAGCCGAGGTCGCTCGGGTCGATGGTGCGCATCTGCTCCTGGACGCGCTCCTGCAGCTCCTGGGCGTTGAGCTCCAGGCCGCGGGCGTAGTCGGTGACCGCGCCGATCAGGTGCTCGCGCAGCCACGGCACGTGGGCGAAGAGGCGCTGGTGGGCCGCCTCGCGCAGCGCGAGGTAGAGGACGACGTCGTCCTCGCTGACGCCGAGGCCCTCGGCGAACGCCTTGACGTTGGTGATCACCAACGCGGCCTTCCCCGGGGCTCCCAGCGGGAGTCCGATGTCGGAGGCGGTCAGCACCTCACCGGCGAGGCCGCCCAGGGCCTGGCCGACCTGGTTGGCGAGCATCGCGCCGACGGCCTGGCCGAGCATGCCCATGATCGGGCCGGCGGCCGCCTTCATCTCCTCGGGCAAGGCGCCACCGAGCCCACCGACGGACTTCTCCGCGACCGGCTCCACGAGGACCTTCCACACCGGCTGGGTCTCCACGATCCACTCGGCCCGGCTCCACGCGGCGGTCGTGCTCACGCCGGAGGGGAAGCCGGTGGCCGTGTCGAGCCAGTGGTCGGCCAGCTGCACGGCGTCGGCCACCCGGCTCGCGTCGCGGCTGCTCGTCGACGGGTCGGGCTGCGCGGCGACGACCTTGCGCGCCAGATCGCCGGCGACGTCCCAGTTGAGCGGGCCACCGCCGGGGGCGGGGCGCATCATCGCCTCGATGAACGGCGTGATCTGCGCGAGGAAGTCGCCACCCATCGCGGGGCCGCCGGGCCCGCCCGCGCCGCCGAACGCCCCGCCCAGGGCGCCGAAGATCTGCTCGAACGGCGTGCCCTTGAAGGGGTTGTTCGGGTCCTCGGGGCCGTTGGTCCCATCACTGCTCATGCCCCCGAATCTACGCGGCTCCAGCAACTACGATCAGCACGTGTCCCACCCCGCCGTACGCCTCTGCGCGATCAGCGACCAGCCGTTGTCGGTCGACGAGGTCCTCGCGTCCCTCGACGACCCGTCGGCCGGGGGACTGGTCCTCTTCGTCGGCCGCGTGCGCGACCACGACCACGGCTCCGGCGTGACCGGGCTCGCCTACTCCGCGCACCCCACGGCCCTCCAGCGGCTGCAGGAGGTCTGCGCCTCCGTCGCCGAGACGTACGCCGGCACGCTGGTCGCCGCCGTGCACCGGGTCGGCGACCTGGCGATCGGTGACCTCGCCGTCGTCGTGGCGACCACCTCGGCCCACCGGGGGGAGTCCTTCGCCGCCAGCCGGCTGCTGATCGACACCCTCAAGGCGGAGGTCCCGATCTGGAAGCACCAGCTCTTCGAGGACGGCACCGAGGAATGGGTCGGCGCGCCTTAGGGCGCGCCGACATTGCGCCCGCCTGCTGCGCACCGCCCCGCACGCACGTTGGCTGCGTTGTCGTCAGTCGTCGGGACTCCGTCCCGCCTCCCTCCTCCGCCTTGCCAACGCGCGCACGGGACGGCGCTCGCGACGGCGCCCGCAATGTCGGCGCGCCCTGAGCGCAGCCCTACCACCGCCCGCCTACCGTTGGCCTCGTGCAGATCCTCCTCTGGCTCGTCCCGGCCGCGATCGCGACCGCCGTCGCGATGGTCGTCGTGAGCTGGCTGGGCCGAGACGGCCGAGGGCGTGTGGACCGCGAGACCGCGGCCCGGCTGCTCGGCGAGGCGCTCTCCAAGGACGTGCCGGGCAATCCCGGCTACGCCGCGCCACGTCGGGTCGAGGAGCCGAGCACGGGCGTCGCCGTACGCAAGCCCACGTCGTGAGAGGGTGTGCGCCATGAATCGGCGCCTGATCGCAGCGTGCATCGCCACGCCCCTGGTGCTGGTCTTCGGCGCACTCGCCCTGACGGTGCCGATGCCGTTCGCGAGCTACAGCCCCGGCCCGACGTACGACATCCTCGGCAAGGACTCCAACGACGCCGAGGTCGTGCAGGTCGACGGTCACCAGACCTATTACGACACCGGCGGCCAGCTGCGCTTCACCACCGTCTACTCCAGCGGCGAGGACCAGAAGCTCACCCTCGCCGACGCGTTGGGTCGCTGGCTCGACCACGACAACGCGGTGCTGCCCTACGACTACGTCCACCCCGATCAGACGACCCCGACCGACGAGAAGCAGCAGGGCGCGATCGAGATGGTCACGTCGCAGGACCTCGCCAAGGCCGCGGCGCTCCGCGAGCTCGGCTACAAGCCGGCGATGGTGCTCAAGGTCGAGGGCGTCGAGCCCGGTACGCCGGCCCAGGGCGAGCTGCTGCCCGGCGACGTGCTGCGCGACATCGACGGCAAGCCGATCAAGAGCGCCGACCAGGTCGTCACCACGATCACCAAGGGCGGCACGGACCCGGTCCGGCTCGTCGTCCTGCGCGACCGCAAGCCGGTCCGTGTCACGCTGACGCCGAAGATGATGGATGGCCGCCCCCGCATCGGCATCACCCAGGGCGTCGGCTTCTCGTTCCCCTTCGACATCGAGCTGCACGTCGACCCCGAGGTCGGCGGACCGTCGGCCGGCCTGATGTTCTCGCTGGCGATCTACGACACCCTCACGCCCGGCTCGCTGACCGGGGGAGCGGTCGTCGCCGGCACCGGCGAGCTCGGCATCGACGGCCAGGTCGGGCCGATCGGCGGCATCGCCCAGAAGATCGCGGCGGCCCACGCGGCGCACGCCCAGCTGTTCTTCGTCCCCGAGGGCAACTGCCCCGACGTCGAGGACCTGCACCCCGACGGCATGCGACTCGTCAAGGCGACCAGCACCCACGAGGCGCTGACGGCGCTGAAGGCGTGGGTCGCCGACCACGACGCCGACCTCCCCACCTGCAACTCCTGAAAGTCCTCCTGAAAGGCAACAACCGTGGACCTCGAGCTGGACACCGACCCCGCCCTCGCCTCGGTCGTGCTGGAGCTGGAGAAGCACCACGCCCAGGCGGGCTGGGACCAGCCCGCCCGCCTCTACGCGCTCGTCGACACCGCCCAGTTCGTGGCGGCCGAGCCGGCTCTCGCGTCCCAGCTCGGGCTCGACGACAGCCGCGAGCAGGGCTCGTTCACGCCGATCGAGCAGGAGGAGCTGCCCGGCGAGAACCTCGAGGAGGTCCTCGGCACCATCGCCTGGCCCGACTCCGTCACCGGCTGTGCCGTCGTGGTCGAGCGCCTCGTCCTCCCGCCGGCGGCCGACGGTCAGGTGCCCGAGGACCCGGCCGCGGCCGAGGAGTTCGCGCGGGAGCACCCTGAGCGCCAGGAGGTCCGGATCGTCGCCGGCGTGACACGGGGCGGGTCGGCGTACTGCGCCGTGCGCTTGCGCAGCGAGGACGACGACATGGCCGTGATGGGTGGCGTCGACGTCGTGCCCAACCTCGTCGCGGCGCTGCGTGACACCCTCGCCGACGAGGCCAACGCCGATGAGTGAGCTCTTCGACGACGAGCCCGAGGACATGCTCCCGCAGCCGCCGCGCCGTCGCGGCCGGTGGCTGGTCGCAGCGGCGATCGGGCTGGTCCTCCTGCTCTTCGCGATCAGCGCGTTCGCCTCGATCTACACCGACGGCCTCTGGTACCACCAGCTCCACTACGGCTCGGTCTTCTCCACCCTTCTGTGGACCAGGGTCGGTCTGTTCCTGGTCTTCGGCGGCCTGATGGCCGCGGTCGTCGGCGTCAACTGCTTCCTCGCCTACCGCTTCCGCCCGCTGTTCCGGATGGGCGGCGACGCCAGCGTCGAGCGCTATCGCGACGCCGTCACCCCGATCCGCGGCTGGCTGCTGCTCGCGGTGTGCGTGGTCGTCGGTGGCTTCGCCGGTACGTCGGCCGCGGGCCAGTGGCGTTCCTACCTCCAGTGGCGCAACGCGGTCTCCTTCCACGAGAAGGACCACTACTTCCACAAGGACATCGGGTTCTACGTCTTCGACCTGCCGTGGTGGCACTTCGTGGTCAACCACGTGATGGCCGTGGCGATCGTCGCGCTGCTCGCGACGGCGCTCGTGCACTACCTGTACGGCGGCATCCGGCTCCACCTGCCCACCGACCGCCTCTCGGGCGCGGCGCAGGCGCAGGTCTCCGTGCTGCTCGGGGTCTTCGTGCTCGCCAAGGCTGCCGACTACTTCCTCGACCGCTACGACCTGGTCACCTCCGAGCACCCGCGCTTCTCGGGCATGAACTACACCGGCCAGAACGCCGTGCTGCCCGCGCGCAACATCCTGCTCGGCGTCGCGCTGATCTGCGCCCTGCTGTTCTTCCTCAACATCTGGCGGCGCACCTGGCAGCTGCCGGTGGTCGGCCTCGCGCTGCTCGTCCTCTCCGCGATCCTCATCGGCATGATCTGGCCCGCCATCGTGCAGGGCTTCCAGGTCAAGCCGTCGGAGGACTCCAAGGAGAAGTCCTTCATGCAGGCCAACATCAAGGCCACCCGCGACGCGTACGGCCTGAACGACATCGCCAGCGACCCCTACACGCCGACCAACGGGTCCCCGGGCGGTCGGGCGCTGCTGGGTCAGGTCGCCGACGTGCCCGTGCTGGACCCCAAGCAGATCCGTGACACCTTCGAGCAGCTGCAAGAGCCGGCCAGCTACTACACGCTCCCGAAGGTCCTCGACGTCGACCACTACGACATCAACGGCACGCAGGAGCCGATGGTCCTCGGCGTCCGTGAGCTCGACCAGTCCCACATCCCGGCCAGCGACCAGTCCTGGGCGAACCTGCACACGGTCTACACGCACGGCGACGGTGTCGTGGCGGCGTACGCCAACACCGTGAGCCCGCTCGACGACACCGACGTGACCTCCAACGGGCGGCTGAAGTGGGCCGAGGGCCTCAGCTCCACCTCGACGGGCGGGCACTCCGGCCACGACCTCGGCAGCTTCAAGCAGCAGATCTACTTCGGCGAGAACAGCCCGCGCTACTCGATCGTCGGCAAGGCCTCCAAGGACAGCAAGGACGTCGAGCTCGGCCTCCCCGACGGCGAGACCGAGCAGGCGCGGACGACGTACGCCGGCAAGGGCGGGGTTTTGCTCTCCAGCGGCTTCAACCGGTTCCTGTACGCCGTGAAGTTCGGCGAGCCGAACTTCCTGCTCTCCGGTCGGGTCAACGACCACTCGAAGGTGCTCTACAACCGTGACCCCGCACGCCGGGTCGAGAAGGTCGCGCCGTGGCTGACCGTCGACTCCGACCCGTATCCCGCCGTGGTCGACGGCAAGGTGCAGTGGATCGTCGACGGCTACACGACGACCGACCGCTACCCGGACTCCCAGACCGAGTCGTTCCAGGAGATGACCGACGACTCGCTCGCCCAGGACGGCACGGTGCAGACGGTGCCGACCGACAAGATCAACTACATGCGGTCCGCCGTGAAGGCCACGGTCGACGCGTACGACGGCACGGTCACGCTCTACCAGTGGGACGAGCAGGACCCGATCCTGAAGACCTGGATGAAGGCGTTCCCCGGCACGGTCGAGCCGAAGCAGGACATCTCGCCGGCCCTGATGGCGCACCTGCGCTACCCCGAGGACCTGTTCAAGGTCCAGCGCTACCAGCTGGCGAAGTACCACGTCGAGAACGCCGCCGACTTCCTGCAGGCGAGCAACCAGTGGGAGGTGCCGCAGGACCCGAACTACACCTCGAGCATGCAGCCGCCCTACCGGATGTTCACGACCGTCGACGGCAAGCAGCAGTGGTCGCTGACGACCGACTTCGTCCCGCGGGGCAACAACAACCTCGCGGCGTACATGTCGGTCGACTCGGACGCGACCTCGCCCGACTTCGGCAAGATGCGCCTGCTGGAGATGACCGACAACTCCGTGCGCGGCCCGGCGCTCGCCGCGAACGTGCTGGAGCAGAACGCGGAGTTCCGTGCCCGCAAGAAGCCGCTCGAGCAGTCGGATGCGAACGTGCAGAACGGCAACCTGCTCACGGTCCCGGTCAGCGGCGGGTTCCTCTACGTCCAGCCCGTGTACGCCGTCCGCGGCGGCACCAGTGCCTCCTTCCGGATCCTTCAGTTCGTCGGCGTGCTCCTCAACGGCAAGCCAGGTGTCGGCGACGACCTCCCCTCTGCGCTGGCCGACGCCCTGGACGTCACGCTGCCCGACGACAACGGCTCGGGGTCCAACGGCGGCAACGGGAAGCCGGGGAAGACCCCGCACCACGGCCCGACCACGCCCATCGATGCCCGGATCGCCGCCGCCCTTCAGCGGGCCCAGGCCGCCTTCGACGCCGCCGACACGGCCCAGCGTGCCGGCGACACCGTGGAGTGGTCCAAGCAGATCGAGAAGGCTCAGAAGGCCGTCGCGGAAGCGGTCCGGCTGGCCGACCAACGCGACGGTCACTGACCCCGATTTGGCCGTGGTTGGGGCGATCCCGTAACGTTGGGTTCACCGACGCGGGGTGGAGCAGCTCGGTAGCTCGCTGGGCTCATAACCCAGAGGTCGCAGGTTCAAATCCTGCCCCCGCTACAAAGAGATCGAGGTCAGACATCGTCTGGCCTCGATCTGCTTTTCGTCAGGGCAGCGGCGCGCCCCGGGCGGTGATCCACAGCTCGTACCACTTCTCGTGGGTGAGGAGCCGTGACCGGTCGACCGCCGGGGCGCACGCGCGGATGCGGTCGGGATCGGTGGTCCCGATGACCGGTACGACGGCGGCGGGGTGCTGCTGCAGCCACGTGAGGACGATCGCCTCCGCGGTTGTCTGGTGCAGCGCGGCGAGGTCCGCGACCAGGGCGGCGACCTCGTGGTCCCGTGCGGTCAGCGCCCGGCCCGTGAAGCGGCCGCCGGCCAGGGATCCCCAGGCCTGGAGCTCGATGCCGTGGTGGGTGCAGTGCTCGAGCGTGCCGTGGGGGAAGCCGACGTCGGCGTACGCCGGCGTGTTGACGAGTACGCCGGCCTCGACCCACCCTCGCGCGTGCAGGCTCATCTCCAGCTGGTTGGCCGCGATCGGCAGTGCGGTGTGGGCCTGGAGGGCGGCGACCTGGGCGGCACTCATGTTCGAGACCCCGATCGCGCGCACGACCCCCTCGGCGTGCAGCGCCTCGAGGGCAGTCCCGATCTCGGCAGGGTCGGCCAGCGGATCGGGGCGGTGCAGCAGCACCAGGTCGAGGTGGTCGGTGCGCAGTCGTTCGAGGCTGGCGTGCACCTGGGCACGGATCGTCGCGGGCCGCAGGTCGTAGAGACCCGGCCGGTCGCCGGCGGCCAGCCGGATGCCGCACTTGGACTGGATGCGGATGCGGTCGCGCAGCCCCGGGGCGCGGTCGAGGAGGGCTCCGAAGACGGCCTCGGCGCTGCCGTGCCCGTAGATGTCGGCGTGGTCGAAGGTGTCGATGCCGATCTCCAGGGCTGCCGCCACGGCCGCCTCTGCGCGCGCGTGGTCACCCGGGTCGAGCGGTGCGCCGTCCCAGCGGCCCAGGCCCATGCAGCCGTAGATGGTCCCGCGGCTCATGGCGTGGCGGAGGTGCGCGGAGGCCCGGTCGAGGAGCGCACCACCAGCTCGTGGGGGAGGGTGACGCTGACGACGGGGCTGTGCCCCAGGCGCCGCAGGGCCATGTCGGCGGCCATCACGCCCTGGCCGGCGACGTCCTGGCGCACGGTGGTCAGGCCCAACACGGCCGCGAGCGGATGGTCGTCGATGCCGATGACGGAGATGTCCTCGGGCACGCGGAGCCCCCGGCGGCGTACGCCCTCCAGGGCGCCGAAGGCGACCTCGTCGGAGAAGCACACGATCGCCGTCGGCGGCTCGGGGAGGTCGAGCAGCTGGGCCACGCCGTTGGCGCCGTCCTCGGGGCTGAATGTGACCGAGACGACGAGCTCGGGGCGCTCGGGGATGCCAGCCGCGGCGAGCCCCTGCTGGTAGCCCTCGAGCCGCTGGACGTCGGGTGCCCAGTGGATCTCGCCGTAGTTCGTGGCACGGATGAGCGCGATCCGCTCGTGCCCGAGCTCCACGAGGTGTGCGACGGCGGTGCGCGCGACGTCTCGGTCGTCGATGTCGACGTACGGGAAGTCGCGCACGCGGCCGCCGGCGACGACGACCTCGACGCCGAGGTGGTCGAGGCGGTCGACCTCGTGCTGGGGGAGGGGAAGTGCGATCAGCACGACCGCGTCGACCTTGCGTCGCACGGGCAGGTCGCGGAAGAAGCGCTCGCGGACGGCGGGGTCGCTCACCTGGTAGAGCAGGACGTCGAGATCGGCCGCGCGCAGCCGCCGTTCGATGGCTGCCAGCATCTCGCCGTAGAACCACACGTCGGTGGCGGGTACGACGACGCCGACGCGCCCGGTCTGCCCGCCGGAGAGCCGCGAGGCCTCGGGTGAGATCACGTAGGCGAGGTCCTCGGCGATCTCCAGGATGCGGGTCCGGGTCTCCGCGCCGACCCCGGGGAGACCGCGCATGGCACGCGACACCGTGGCGACCGAGACGCCGGCACGGTGGGCGACGTCGGCCATGTTGATCTCCGCGCGCTGCCCCATGCGGCTGAGGTTAGGGCCTTCCACGGGCGGCTCCTGGCGGTTTCGAAAACGATGGTTGACAAGCGGCGAGCGTTGCGGCCACGATCGTAACGCAAACGTTTACGTGATGGCCATCACCCAGATCGACACCGAGGTGGCGGCCCCGACGAAGAAGGGCGATCCCCTTGTCGCACTCCCAGTCCGCCGTCGCCGAGGCGCCGACCCGCGCCGCGGCCGACGGCACCACCGCCGCTCCCTGGTGGACCGACGCGGTCGTCTACCAGGTCTACATCCGCTCGTTCGCCGACGGCTCGGGTGACGGGATCGGCGACCTCGCCGGCCTGCGCGCCCGCCTGCCGTACCTCGCCGACCTCGGCGTCGACGCCATCTGGATCAACCCCTGGTACCCCTCGCCCCAGGCCGACGCCGGGTACGACGTCGCCGACTACCGCGCCATCGAGCCCGACTACGGCACCCTGGCCGAGGCCGACCGGCTGCTCGCCGAGGCCCACGCCGCCGGCCTGAAGGTCATCCTCGACATCGTCCCCAACCACACCTCCGACGCCCACGCGTGGTTCCAGGCAGCGCTCGCCGGCGACGCCACCGCCCGTGCGCGCTACCTCTTCCGCCCCGGCCGTGGTGCCACCGGCGAGCTCCCGCCCAACGACTGGCGCAGCATCTTCGGTGGGCCTGCGTGGACCCGCACGACCGACGCCGACGGCGAGCCGGGGGAGTGGTACCTCCACCTCTTCGCGCCCGAGCAGCCCGATCTCGACTGGAGCAACCCCGAGGTCGTCGAGGAGTTCGAGGACATCCTGCGCTTCTGGTTCGACCGTGGTGTCGACGGCTTCCGCGTCGACGTCGCCCACGGCCTGGCCAAGCCCAGCGACCTGCCCGACGCCGGCGAGATCACCGGCCTGACCCAGCACGACATCCCGCACCCCGCCTGGGACAACGAGGGCGTCCACGAGATCTACCGTGGCTGGAGGCGCATCGCCGACCAGTACGCCCCGGACCGCGTCTTCGTCGCGGAGGCCTGGGTGCCCAGCAACGACCGGCTCGCTCGCTACCTCCGGCCCGATGAGCTGCACACGGCCTTCCAGTTCGACTTCCTGCGCGCGCCGTTCGACGCGGCGTACATGCGCTCGGTCGTCGACGACGCGCGAGCAGCGGTGGCGGCGACGGGCGGTACGACGACCTGGGTGCTCTCCAACCACGACGTCGTCCGCCACGTCACCCGCTACGCCCGCAGCCAGCCCGACCACATGGTCGAGTCGGTGTGGGACCGGGTCCGCTGGGCCAGCGAGCCCGCGGACCTGGAGCTCGGCGTACGCCGGGCCCGCGCCGCGGCCCTGTTCATCCTCGGCCTGCCCGGCACCGTCTACCTCTACCAGGGCGAGGAGCTCGGGCTCCCCGAGGTCGAGGACGTGCCCGACGAGGCCCGCCAGGACCCGGTCTTCCGGATCCGACCCGCCGGCGACGTCGGCCGCGACGGCTGCCGGATCCCGCTGCCGTGGGGTGGCGACGGCGCCGCCGCCGGCTTCAGCCCCAGCGACGCCGAGGCAGAGCCGTGGCTGCCCCAACCCGAGGGCTGGGCGCGCTACAGCGCCAGCGACCAGGCGGACGACCCGTCGTCCGTGCTCAACCTCTACCGGCAGGCCCTCCGCCTGCGCCGGGCGCACCTCCGCGGCGCCACGGGCTTCGCGTGGGTGCACACGACCGACGACGTCGTCGCGTTCCGGCACGGCGACGTCGAGGTCTGGCTCAACACCGGCAGCGCGCCCGTGCCGGTCCCCGACGGCGAGGTCCTGCTGTCGTCCGTCCCGGGCCCTGCCACCGGCGACCTCGCCCCCGGCAGCGCCGTCTGGCTCCGCCGTCCCTGATCCGCGTCCACCTCACCCCCACCGAAGGAAGCACTCATGCGTCACCTCCGCACCGCCAGCTCCGTCGCCGCCCTCGCGCTCGCCTCCGCCGCCCTCGCGGGCTGCGGCAGTGGCGGCTCCTCCTCGAGCGACGCCTTCAAGGCACACCTCACCGATCGTGGCCCGATCACCTATGTCCAGGGCAAGGTCAACGACAACGCCACCCACGCGATCATCGAGCAGTGGAACAAGCTCCACCCCGATGAGAAGGTCACCCTCAAGGAGCAGACCGACGAGGCGGACCAGCAGCACGACGACCTGGTGCGCAACTTCGACGCCAAGAACCCCGGGTACGACGTCGTCTCGGTCGACCTGGTCTGGACCTCGGAGTTCGCGGCGAAGGGCTACCTGCAGCCGCTCACCGGCTCGATGGCGATCGACACCAACGGACTCCTCGACTCCGCCGTGCAGGGCGCGCAGTACAACAAGGTCCAGTACGCCGCCCCGCAGACCAGCGACGGCGGCCTGCTGTACTACCGCACCGACCTGGTGAAGACCCCGCCGACGACCTGGAAGGAGCTGTACGACGACTGCGCCATCGCGAAGAAGGCGCACATCGACTGCTACGCCGGCCAGTTCAACAAGTACGAGGGCCTCACCGTCAACGCCTCCGAGGCGATCAACGGCGCCGGCGGCTCGATCATGGCCGCGGACGGCAAGACCCCGACCGTCGACAGCCCCGAGGCCGCCAAGGGCCTGCAGGTCCTGGTCGACGGCTTCAAGAGCGGCGACATCCCGAGGTCCGCGATCACCTACACCGAGGAGGAGGGCCGCTCGGCCTTCGAGTCGGGCAAGCTGCTCTTCCTGCGCAACTGGCCCTACGTCTACGGCCTCGCTGCCAGCGAGGCGAGCTCGAAGGTGAAGGGCAAGTTCGACGTCGCGCCGCTCCCGGGTCTCACCGGCATCGGCGCATCGACGCTCGGTGGCCACAACGCGGCGATCAGCGCCTACTCCGACCACAAGGCGACCGCGATCGACTTCATCAAGTACCTCGAGTCGGAGGAGATCCAGAAGGAGTACATGGAGAAGGGCTCGCTGGCGCCGATCCGCGCCGACGTCTACAAGGACCCGGCTCTGGTCAAGAAGTACCCCTACCTCCCGACGCTGCTGACCTCCATCGAGAACGCGGTGCCGCGCCCGCAGACCCCGTTCTACCCGGCCGTGACCAAGGCGATCCAGGACAACGCCTACGCCGCGCTCAAGGGCGACAAGTCGTCCACGCAGGCCGTCAAGGACATGGCGGCCGCCATCACGGCCGCGTCGTCGGGTCAGTGACCCGGACCGGATCCGGAGCCCTGCGATGACCGACAACGAACCCGGGTCCGTGGCAACGGCCCCCGCCCGGCGGCGCCTCCTGCGCCGCCGGGCCGGGGGAACCGCCCTGGACCCGCACGAGAAGAGGCGGGCGCTGCTGCTGATCGCGCCCGCGATGCTCGCCCTGGCCGTGGTGATCGGCTACCCGGTCGTCCGCGCGATCTGGATGTCCTTCCAGGCCGATCCGCACATCGAGAACGGCTTCTTCGTCAACGGCGGCTTCGCCGGCCTCGACAACTACAAGCACTGGCTGCTGCAGCGCTGCGGCGACGTGGCCTGCCCGCCCGGCTCGACGGGTGCGTCCTTCTGGGAGGTCGTCGGCATCACGCTCTTCTTCACGGTCGTCTCCGTGTCGATCGAGCTGGTCCTCGGCTTCTGGTTCGCCATGATCATGAACGGCAAGTTCCGCGGCCGCGGGCTGGTCCGCGCAGCGGTGCTCATCCCGTGGGCGATCCCCACCGCGGTGACCGCCAAGCTCTGGTACTTCATCTTCAGCTACGACGGCGTCATCAACCACCTGTTCAACGCCCACGTGGTCTGGTTCGGCGACAAGTGGGCCGCCCGGAGCGCGATCATCGTCTCGGACGTCTGGAAGACCACGCCGTTCATGGCCCTGCTGATCCTGGCCGGCCTGCAGCTGATCTCCGACGACGTCTACGAGGCCGCGAAGGTCGACGGGGCGTCCGCCGTGCAGCGGTTCTGGTCGATCACCGTGCCGCTGGTGAAGCCGGCCGTCGTCGTCGCGCTCCTCTTCCGCACGCTCGACGTCCTGCGGATGTACGACCTGCCGCAGATCATGACCGGCGGTGGCGCCGGCGACGGCAACGACACCACGACGCTCTCGATCCTGGTGATCAACCAGTCGCGGACCGGCTTCAACAGCGCCGCCGCGCTCTCGACGATCACCTTCCTGATCGTCTTCGCCGTGGCCTTCCTCTTCATCAAGTTCCTCGGTGCCAGCGCCACCGGGGCCGAGCCGAAGGCGAAGTGATGACCTCCACCTCCCGCTGGCGCAGCGCCCGCACGTACGTCGGGGTCGTCGTGATCGTCCTGTGGGGCCTGCTGCCCTTCTACTGGATGGTCGTCACGGCGTTCCGCAACCTGCAGTTCACCTTCGACTCCACGCCATGGCCGACCCACGTCACGCTCGACAACTTCCGCACGGTCTTCGCCACCAACCTCGGCAACCACTTCGGCCGTGCGCTGCTCAACAGCGTCCTCATCGGCGGCGTGACGACGGTCATCGGCCTCACGATCGGCATCTTCACGGCGTACGCCCTGGCTCGGCTCCGCTTCCCCGGCAAGAACGCCATCCTGGCGGTGATCCTCGCCGCCTCGATGTTCCCCGGGGTCGCCCTGGTGACCCCGCTGTTCCAGCTCTTCCGCAACATCGGGTGGTACGGCAGCTACCAGGCGATGATCCTCCCGGACATCTCCTTCGTCCTGCCGCTGACCATCTACACGTTGACGGCGTTCTTCCGCGAGATGCCCTGGGAGCTCGAGGAGGCCGCGCGCATCGACGGTGCGACGAAGCGGCAGGCCTTCACCAAGATCATGCTGCCGCTGGCCGCGCCGGGCGTCGTGACGACGGCGATCCTCGCCTTCATCGCGGCCTGGAACGAGTTCCTCATCGCCAGCCAGCTGAGCAGCGACAAGACGGCCCCCGTGACCGTGGCGATCGCCAACTTCACCGGCAGCCAGCCGCACGTCGAGCCGTACACCGCGGTCATGGCGGCGGGCACGGTCGTCACGATCCCCCTCATCCTCATGGTCCTCGCCTTCCAGCGGCGCATCGTCGACGGCCTCACGGCCGGTGGCGTCAAGGGCTGAACGTCACCGAGAAAGGCACGAACAATGGCAACGATCAGCTTTCAGGGAACCCAGCGCTGGTACCCCGGCGCGGACACACCCGCCGTCCCCGGCATCGACCTGGACATCAAGGACGGCGAGTTCATGGTGCTCGTCGGCCCGTCCGGCTGCGGCAAGTCCACGACGCTCCGGATGCTCGCCGGCCTGGAGGAGGTGACCGGCGGCTCGATCCGGATCGGCGAGCGCGACGTCACCACCCTGGCCCCCAAGGACCGTGACATCGCGATGGTCTTCCAGTCCTACGCGCTCTACCCCCACATGACCGTGGCCGAGAACATGGGCTTCGCCCTCAAGCTCGCCAAGGTCCCGAAGCCCGAGCTGCAGCAGCGCGTGGCCGAGGCCGCGGAGATGCTCGGGTTGACCGAGTACCTCCAGCGCAAGCCCAAGGCGCTCTCGGGCGGGCAGCGGCAGCGCGTCGCGATGGGTCGCGCGATCGTGCGCAAGCCGCAGGTCTTCTGCATGGACGAGCCGCTGTCCAACCTGGACGCGAAGATGCGGGTGCAGACCCGCACCGACATCGCCAAGCTCCAGCGCGAGCTCGGCGTCACGACGGTCTACGTCACCCACGACCAGGTCGAGGCGATGACGATGGGCGACCGCGTCGCGGTGATGAAGGACGGCGTCATCCAGCAGGTCGACACGCCGCTGGCGCTGTACGACCGGCCGGCCAACCTGTTCGTCGCAGGCTTCATCGGCTCCCCGCAGATGAACCTGCTCGCGGGCACGGCGGCCGGTGGCGAGGTGCGGATCGGCGACTACCTCGTGCCCGTGGACGCCACGGCGGCGAAGCGGATGCAGGGCAGCGTCGTGGTCGGCGTACGCCCCGAGAACTGGCGGCTGGTCGGTCCTGGCGAGGGCATCCCGCTGACCGTGTCGGTCATCGAGGACCTCGGCGCGGACGCGTACGTCTACGGCTCCTGCGACGTCGAGGGCACCCCGCACGACCTCATCGTGCGAGCGCGTGGCCGCGACTCGGCCCGCAAGGGCGAGCTGCTGCACGTGACCACCGACCCCGCGAACGTGCACGTCTTCGACAAGGAGACCGGTGAGCGCCTCTCGGCATGACGTGCCTGAGGCCGTCGTCATCGGGGAGGCAATCGTCGACCTGATCGATCGTCCGGGCCGGCACCGGGAGACGAGGGTCGGCGGCAGCCCCCTGAACGTCGCGGTCGGGCTGCGCCGGCTCGGCGTACCGACGGCGCTCCAGACCTCCCTCGGTGACGACGCCCACGGTGCCCTGATCCGGCGGTACGCCGACGCCAACGACGTCGCGCTGCTGGGCGGGCCCGCGCGCGGCCGCACGTCGACGGCCGTCGCGCGGATCGGTGCCGATGGTGCGGCGGCGTACGACTTCGACGTCGACTGGTCCCTAGAGGCGTTCGTCCCCAGCGCGCCGCGGCTCCTGCACACCGGGTCGATCGCCGCCGTGGTCGAGCCGGGCGCGTCGGTGGTGCTGGAGGCAGTGCGCGCACTCCGGAGCACGGCGACGATCTCCTACGACCCCAACGTGCGGCCGCTGCTGATGGGGGAGGCCCAGGTGGCCCGCAAGCGGATCGAGGAGCTGGTGTCGCTGGCGGACGTAGTCAAGGCCAGCGACGAGGACCTGGCCTGGCTCTACCCGGATGTCGACCAGGAGGCCGTTGCGCGCTGGTGGCACGAGCTCGGGCCGGCACTCGTGGTGGTCACCCGCGGTGCTCTCGGTGCGTACGCCGTCGGGCCCTCCGGCGACGTACGCGTCCCGACCCCGCCGGTCACCGTGGCGGACACGATCGGCGCCGGCGACTCCTTCATGGCGGGCCTGCTGGCGGCGCTGGGCGATGCCGGGCTGCTCGGCCGGGACCGCGCGATCCAGCTGCACTCGATCGATGTACCGGCGCTGACCCGGGCCGTCGCGTTCGCCGCCTCGTGCGCCGCGGTGACCGTCCAGCGGCATGGGGCCGACCCGCCCCGGCGCGCGGACCTGGCGTCGCCGTGAGGTTCGTCTTCGACGGCGCGGCGAGCGGCGCGGCCGCGCTGCTGGGACTGCCGTGGGAGACGCCGCTGGCGGACTGGGAGGACGACTGCCTGGTCGAGGTGCCGAACGCCGGCATCCACCGCCACGTGGTGCGCTTCGTGGAGAGCGACGAGGGGAGCTTCGTGCTCAAGGAGCTGCCCGACGAGCTGGCGCGGCGCGAGTACCGCTTCCTGCGCAGCCTGGCCGAGGCGAGCATCCCCGCGGTCGAGGTGCTCGGCGCCTGCCTGGACCGCGACGACCAGGACGGCATCCTGGTCACGCGGCACCTGGCGTACGCCGCGACGTACCGCCGCCTGCTCAGCACCATCGACGCCGGGCCCAAGCTCGATAACCTGATCGGCGCGATGGTGGAGCTGCTGGTCCGGCTGCACCTCGCCGGCTACCAGTGGGGCGACTGCTCGCTGTCCAACACGCTCTTCAAGCTCGATGCCGGCGACTACGAGGCCTACCTCGTCGACGCCGAGACCATGGAGCAGCACCCCGAGCTCTCCGACGGGCAGCGGCACCTCGACCTCGACCTCGCGCACGAACGCATCTGCGGTGAGCTCCTCGACCTCGAGGCCGGCGGGCTGCTCGCCGACGGGATCGACCCGGTCGACACCGCCGACAGCGTGGTCGTGCGCTACCAGTCGCTGTGGTGCGAGGTGACCCGCGAGACGGTCGTCGCCAAGGACGAGCAGCGCTACCTGATCGGCGAGCGCATCCGCGCGATCGAGCAGCTGGGCTTCGACGTCGACGAGATCGAGCTCGTCCCGGCGGAGGACGGCTCGCAGGTGCGGCTGCGCACCCGCGTCGCCGACCCCGGCCGCTGGCGTCGGCTCCTGATGCGACGCACCGGGTTGGACGTGCAGGACCAGCAGGCCCGCCGGCTCCTCGGCGACATCGCGGCCTTCCGCGCCTGGCTCGAGCAGGACACCGGTGCGCCCGTCTCCGAGGCGACCGCAGCCAGCCGCTGGCTCATCGAGGCGTATGCCCCCGTCGTCTCCGCGATCCCGCACCACCTGCGCGGCCGGCGCGACGAGGCCGAGGTCTTCCACGAGGTGCTCGAGCACCGCTGGGAGATGTCGGTCGAGAGCGGGCGCGACGTGTCCAACTCCGTCGCCGCGCGCGACTACTTCGAGACGGTCCTGCCCGAGCGGGACGCCTGAGGCCGGTGCCGGGCGCGGTCCGTCGAACCGGCGCTAGGGTCCGAGCATGGACGAGCGGCGCTTCACGATCAGTCGGTCAGGCCACATCGCGACGGTGGAGCCGGCGGGGCCCGGCGGCAAGCCGGTGATGGATGCGGCGTACTTCGCCGAGCTGCGTACGACGTTCCGCGAGCTCGACGCCGACCCGGACGTGCGCGCGATCGTGGTCGCCGGCGTGGGCGGCAACTTCGGCTTCGGGCTCGACCTGGCGGAGGCGGGCGTGAACTTCGGGCGCTGGCTGGCCGACGGCGGCGCCGGGGCCCGCACCCAGCTGCTGGCGCTGATCCGCGACTGGCAGGACGCGCTCACCGCCGTGGCCGCCTGCCGGACGCCGACCGTCGCTGCGATCGACGGCTGGTGCGTGGGTGGGGGCGTCGACCTGGCCGCGGCGTGCGACGTACGCCTGTCCACCGCCGCCGCGAAGTTCAGCGTGCGCGAGGTGAGGATCGCGATCGTGGCCGACCTCGGCAGCCTGCAGCGGCTCGTCGGCATCATCGGCGACGGCCACCTGCGCGAGCTCGCACTGACCGGCGACGACATCGACGCGACCCGGGCGCGCGAGATCGGCCTGGTCAACAGCACGTACGCCGACGCGGCGACCCTGATGGCCGAGGCGACCGCGATGGCCGAGCGGATCGCGGCCAACTCGCCGCTCGTCCTGGCCGGCATCAAGGACGTCCTGGACGCCGAGCGCGGGCCGCGGGTCGAGGCGGGGTTGCGCTACACCGCCGCCTGGAACGCGGCGTTCCTGCTCAGCGAGGACCTGCAGGAGGCGATGACCGCCTTCGTCGAGCGCCGGCCGCCGGAGTTCACCGGACGCTGAGGTAACTGGTCCGCCGCACCGAAGAACGGCCGTCGCCTTGTCGTCCACGCACTACGGCCGCAGGCGCGATCCGCGGACAATGGGTGCCATGACCGCAGATGGCTGGATGGTGACGCGCCAGGAGGCGATCCGTGCCGGCTCGCCGAGCTGGGTCAGGCTCGTGCTCGCCCTCGCCCTGGACAGTCGCCGGCTCCTGCGCGGCTGACCGCGGCTCAGCCCGACAGCGAGGCGACGTACTTCGTCGTGTCCTTGAGCAGGTTGCCCATGATCAGGTTGTTGACCGGCTTGCCGGGCTTGCCGGCGGTGGTCGGGGCGGCGGCGAGCTTCCAGGTGAAGCGGCAGGAACCCTCGCCCGTCGGCTCGACCTCGTAGTACTCCGCGAAGCTCTTGAACAGCGGCAGGTTCGCGTCGGTGAAGTAGAACGCGTGCCGGTGGCCCTCCTCCCAGAGGAAGAAGTGCTCGTTCGCCCGGATCAGCCCGAGGCTCGTCACGTGGCGGGTGGTGCCGACGCCGTACGGCGCAGGGGAGGTCCAGCGGATCTTGAGCCCGCGGCACCAGTGCAGCGGGTTCGCGACCAGGTCCGCCCAGAACTCCTCGGCCGAGCGCGGCACCTCCCAGCTCTGCTCCCAGCGCTGCGGCGCGGTCTCGAAGAAGGTCAGGTCGACGGGCTCACAGGTGGGCATGGCCCGAGGCTAGCGCCGTACGAGGCTTGCCGGGCCGCCGTTCGGGTACCGCGACGCCATGGACGAGAACGAGCAGGGACGAGACGGGCCCGCGGGCGAGCCGTCGGAGAACAGCGGCCACGGCGGCCCCCTGGGTACGCCGGGCATGGGCGACCCGCCCGATGAGCTGGACCCCGAGCGCGAGACCGAGCCCGAGGAGGGCAACCCCTCGGAGGTCGGGTCGGAGTACCGGACCGACTGACCCGCCGGCGCGGCCCCTAGGGTCGTGCCGATGACGAACGAACCGACGGTCCTCGCCGAGCGCCGCGGGCGCGTCGGCGTGCTCACGCTGAACCGCCCCCGAGCGATCAACGCCCTCTCCCACGAGATGGTCGGGCTGCTCATGCGGCAGCTCGAGTCGTGGGAGTCCGACGCAGCCGTCGAGACGGTGGTGCTGACCGGCGCCGGTGAGCGCGGCCTGTGCGCGGGCGGCGACATCGTCAGCTTCCACCGCGACGCCGTGACCGGCGGGCGGGGGACCGAGACGTTCTGGCGCGACGAGTACGACCTCAACGCCTTCATCGACCGCTACCCCAAGCCGTACGTCGCCCTGATGGACGGCATCGTCCTCGGTGGAGGGGTCGGCGTCTCGGCGCACGCCGGGCACCGCGTCGTCACCGAGCGCACCCGGATCGGGATGCCCGAGACCGGAATCGGCTTCGTGCCCGACGTCGGCGGCACCTGGCTCCTCTCGCACGCCCCCGGCGAGCTCGGACGTACGCCGCCCTCACCGGCCGGCACTTCGGCGCCGCCGACGCGATCGAGCTGGGGCTGGCCGACCTGGTCGTGCCGTCCTCCGCCCTCGCCGGCCTGATCGAGGATCTCGAGACCACCGACGTCGACGAGGCGCTGGCTGCCGTAGCGGTCCCGGCCGGCACGGCCTGGCTCTCCGGCCAGCGGGACTGGATCGACGCCTGCTTCGCCTCCGACGACGCCCGCGAGATCGTGGCCCGACTCGACGAGCGCGCCGAACCGGACGCCGCCGAGGCTGCGGCGACCATCAGGGCCAAGAGCCCGACCGCCGTCATGGTGACCCTGGCAGCGCTCCGCCGGGCGCGCACGCTGACCTCGCTGGAGGAGGCGCTCGACCTCGAGCACCGCGTCGGCGTACGCCTGCTGCACGGGTCCCACGACTTCCGCGAGGGCATCCGGGCGCAGGTCATCGACAAGGACCGCAACCCGCAGTGGCAGCCCGCGACGCTCGACGAGGTCGACCCCGCGGTGGTGGCGGACTACTTGTCCTGACCGTCGGGGCGCTCCGGTGCGACCTTGTGCGTGCCGTCGCACCACGGCGCGCGCTGGGTCAGGCCGCAGGTGCAGACGGCGACCACGGGTCGGCGTACGTCGTGGGCGTGACCCTCCTCGTCCAGGACGACGTCGGCGCCGCGCAGCAGCAGCGGACCGCCGGGAACGCAGGTCGCGCTCGCCCGCCTCATGCCCACGACTCCATCAGGGCGGACCCCGCGAGGTCGTCGAGCCACACGCAGGCGGCCGCGCCCATCAGCACGTCGTGGCGGAGCGCGGGGTGCTCCTGCACCAGCTGCGCGCAGATGGTGCGCGACGCCAGCTGCTCGTGCACCGCGTCGGCCTCGACGTGCTCGTCGAAGTAGCGGGCGACCCGCTCACCCAGCCCGAGCCGCTCGATGCCCTGCACGTAGCGGCGGCACGGCAGCGAGCTGGACATCTCGAAGGCGGCGAGGTGCCCCATCGCGGCGCCGCGCAGGCGGCGGTGCAGCCCGAAGAGCGACATCGCGTTGTTGAACGCGAGCGTCTGCCAGGTGGCCGCGTCTAGGTGGGCGCCGTACGTCGCGTCGAGGTCCATCGCCTCCATGGCGTCGGCGAACAGTCGGCTGTGCAGCTGTTCGGGCACGCCGGCGCCGTACTCGTCGTAGACGAGCTCGGCGAGCGCGACCTTGGCGGCGCCGGCCAGCCGGGGCAGCGCGAAGGTGTGCGGGTCGGACTCCTTGAGGTGGTAGACGCTGCGCTGGACCAGGAACTCGCCGACCTGCTCGCGGGTGGCATCGCGGTGGAGGTGCTGGGCGAGCTTGCCCGGCTGGTCCCGGGTCAGGTGCGTGAGCGCGGCGACGAGGCCGTCGGCGTCGGCGATCTCGGCCGCGTCCGCCACGTCGCGGGCGACCATGGAACGCAGCCACGGCTCGAACCGGTTCTCCAGCGTCCGGCGCAGCCGCAGCAGGTCGGGGTCCCACTCGAGGACGGGGTCGACGCCGTCGAAGCCGGAGTAGTGCTGCTCGTAGAGGATCCACAGCCCGAGCTGGAGGTCGTCGCCGTCGGCGGTGGCCGACGCGGGCGGGACGAGCGCGGTGACGGGCGGCGATCCGGCCTCGAGCAGACCCACGAGCTGCTCGGTCAACGGGCCGCGCGGAGTCGGCAGCCGCGTCACAGGTTCACCTCGCGGGCGTCCCAGTCGATCGCGGCCCGCGAGAGGGGGACGGTCCGGGTGCCGCGGTGCCAGGCCCGCACGATGGCGCGCACGAGCCACGGGCCCTTCTCCTCGTTGCGGTCGTAGCCCAGGTAGGAGCCCGGCCCGCCGCGGCCCACGACCAGCGACTCGAGGACCAGGCGCCCGCTGGCGGGCACGACGTGGACGTCGATCACCCGGCCGACGCAGCGGCCCGACTCGAGGACGCGCATCCCGGTCAGCCGGCCCAGGCGCCGGCCCACGTGGTTGTGGTGCAGCACGCCCTTGCGGGCGCGATCGAGGTGGACGGCGCTGTCGACGTACGACACCTGCGTGATGGGGATCCGCCACGGGACGTCGCGGTCGGGCTCGGTGACCCGCAGCTGCGCGTGCAGCTCGACCAGCCGGTTGCCGATGCGGCCGCCAAGACGGTGCAGGAGCGCCGTGGTCCCGGTGAGGACGGCGGTGATGCGCCAGCCGTCGGGTCCCTCGGTCAGCTCGAGGTCGTCGACCTTCCCGGCGAGCAGGCCGTCGACGTCGATCAGCTGCCGGTCGAGGAGGTGGAGGACCGCGTCGAACGGGTCGGCGAGGCGGTTGGTGGTCTGGCTCATCGGCCCATCCCCGTCCAGATCATCAGCGGGATCGCGGCGATCGAGGCGACCAGGACCAGCACGAGCATCACGGTGCCGAGCGCGTTGGCGACGGGCCCGTTGACGTGCTCGCCCATGTAGTCGGGATCGTTGGCCACGACCAGGATCGGGAAGTAGGTCAGCGGCAGCGCGACCGCGGAGAACACCACGGAGACCTCGGTGACCTTGATCGGGTCGACGCCGGTCAGCAGCACGCCCGCCGCGATCACCGTGGAGAGCCCCACGACCAGGTGGAAGAAGGTGGCCTTGTCGGGCCGCACGAACTTGCCCCACTGGGTGCCGAGGTACTGGCTGATGCTGTAGCCCACGCTCAGGCCGGTCTCGCAGGCCGCACCGAACGTGGCCGCGAAGAAGCCGACGATCACGATCGCGAGGCCGATCTTGCCCATCGCGACGGCGACCGGCAGCCCCACCTGGTCGAGCGACCCGACGCTCACGCCGAGCGGGCCGAGGGTGAGCCACGCGGCCGCGACGATCGCGATCGAGAGCAGCCCACCGAGCGGGAAGCCGATGAAGACGTTGGCCCGCATCACGCCGATGTCCTCGGTGCTCCACTTCTCCTCGACGCCCCCGCTGGAGAAGAAGAACACCTCGTACGGCGTCATCGCGGCACCGAACAGCGCCACGGCGTAGTACCAGTACGTCGACCACAGCTCGTCGTGCGGCTTCGCGGCGGTCGCCGCCTGGTGGGCCAGGCTTCCCCAGTCGGGCGCGAGCTGCCAGACCGCGACGGCGAAGACGATGAGCGCGAGGCCGAGGATGCCGAACGCGTTCTCGATCAGGTTGAACTTGGCCCGCCACAGGACCAGCCAGACGACGAGTGCGACGAACGGGACGATCAGCACGTGCTGGACCGAGGAGACCAGCTCGAGGGAGAGGGCCACACCGCCGATCTCGGCGATGTAGGTGAGCAGGGTGACCAGCATCGAGCCGACCAGGTTCAGCATGCCGAAGCGCGGGCCGAGCCTTTCGCGCACCAGGTCGAAGGTGGCGCGCCCGCTCACGGCCGCCACCCGGCCGGACATCTCCGCGAACAGGCAGATGCCGACCAGGCCGACCAGGGTCGACCACACCAGCGAGGTGCCGAAGCGGGCGCCGACCTGGGCGTTGGTGACGAGGTCCCCGATGTCGACGAACCCGCCGATCGCGGTGAGGATGCCGAGCGCGACCTGGATGTACTTCTTCATCAGCCGCGCACCCCGCCCAGGTCCGTGGCCAGCCTGTCCAGGGCTCGCCGCGTCTGCGTAAGCCGCGAGGCGAGCCCCGGATAGGCGGACCGGTTCCGTCGAACGACGGCCTCCCGCGTGGCGGTGAGGAGGTCCCCGGCGCTGGAGAGGGCCTCCTCCACCCGGTGCTGGCGTGCATCGTCCGCCTCCGGCTGCTGCTCGGCGCCGAACCGGTCGGCCACCTTTCCGGCGTGCTCCTCAGCCGTCACCAGCGAGACCTGCGCGAAGTTGCCCATCACGCGGTCGCGCTCCAGCTGGCGCAGGACGGCGTACGCCGCCGCCATGTCGCTGCTGGTGTCGCTGACCGCGTAGTAGGCGTCGTCGCGCCAGTCCTCGTGGTCGGGCTGGGCTGGCTCGCACGCCGTCGCCGAGGCGAGGGTGAGCGCGACCGCGAGGAGCAGGAGGGAGGCCGGACGATGCACGCGTCGGAGGTACCCGGGCGCGCAGTGTCGAAACGGTGTTCCCCTGACCGGGGACGGCGTCAGCCCGTCAGCGGGGCGCGGCGCTGAGCAGCGGGTGCAGCGGCGTCGCGTCGAGCCGGCGTACGAGCCACAGACCGAGGGGACGCAGCAGGAGGTAGCCGGCGGTGCTGATGATCGCGCCGACCGCGAGCCCGGCGATCACGTCGATCGGGAAGTGGGCGCCGACGTAAACGCGCGTCGCGGCCATCAGGACCGCGAGCACGACGGCGACGAGGCCGAGGCGGCGACTGACCAGGAGCACGGCGGCGGCCACCGCGCCCGCCATCACCGAGTGGTCGCTGGGGAAGGAGAAGTCCGTCGAGCGGTGCACGAGGACCAGTGCGTGGGGGAGCACGGTGTAGGGCCGGGGCTCGGCGACCGCGTTCGAGATCGGCTGGTTGAGGCCGAGCGCGAGCAGCGCGCCGAAGGGAGCCCACAGGGCGGCGGTCATCCGGCGCTGATCACCGCTGCGCCGGGCCAGCCACCAGGCGCCGACCAGGAGCAGCGCGAAGACGACGACACCGCGCTCGGCGTACAGCCGCGCCGGGGCGTGCAGCCAGGTCGTCACCCGAGCGAAGTGGTTGACCGCGTTGAACCAGCTCTCGTCGAGATGGCGCGCGACGACGTGGCCGGTGCTCGTGCTCATGGCGTGACGGTAGGGGATCTGGCGTGAAGGAGCGATGAAACCGGGCTCCCGAGGCGAGGTTCGGTCGCGGTCGCGCTCAGAGGTAGGAGTTGGTGCGGAAGTCGTCGGAGGCGGCCGTGCGCGCCCAGCGGCCGTAGGACTGGTCCAGGTGGATGCTGGTGATGTGCGCGCCGTCGGGCATGCCCTTGGACGAGACCTTGAGCTGGACCCAGTCGTTGGCGGTGGAGTAGGCCATGTGCATGCCGACGGTCGAGTCGATGTTCTTGTCGTCCTGGCGCCAGTCGGCCCAGGTCGTGCCGGTGTGGCCGACGGTCCCGATCGCATAGCGGACGTGGCCGTTGACCCAGTACTCGACGAGGAACTGGTAGGAGGTCGCGCTCGCGCCGCACACCGTGCTGCGCGGAAGGGTGAGGTCGGTGACGTGAGCGGTGAACAGCACTCCGCCGACGACGGGCTTCTCGTTGACCTTGCGCAGGTCGACCGCGCGTCGGGTCGCCAGTGGCGGTGAGCAGTCGCTCGTGGTGGTGCCGGCGGCGTCGTACCAGGTGTGCGCAGCGACCGAGGCGTGCGCCGGGCTCGCGTCGCTGAGCCCGAGCGTGACGACGAGCAGGACGGCGAGGGCCCCCAGAACCTTCTTCATGGCTGGTGTTCGTGCCCCGCGCCGCCGCTTTCCAAACCGCCTACAGTCGAGGCGTGCACGCCTACGACGACGGTGTCGACCGATTGGTCCGCGAGCTGATGCGGATGTCGCAGGAGCGCCTCGAGATGGCCGCGCCGCTGGACTTCTCGCGTACGCCGGAGGAGCTGCTCGACGCGTGCGGACAGACCATCACGACCGGTGGCCTCGGTGGCTCGGTCGCTCGGCTGTGGGAGGAGGTGCTGGGGCCGGCGTGCCTCTCGGTCGACCACCCGCGCTACCTCTCGTTCATCCCCGGCGCACCGTCCAAGGCGGCGGCCGCGTTCGACATGCTGGTCGGCGCCTCGTCGGTCTACGCCGGCTCGTGGCTGGAGGGCTCGGGAACGGTCTTCGCCGAGAACCAGGCACTGGCGTGGCTGGCATCGGCCGCCGGGCTGCCCGACGGCGCCGGGGGTGTCTTCGTCCAGGGCGGCACGATCGGCAACCTCTCGGCGCTCGTGGCCGCGCGCTCCTCGGCGCTGCACCACCGCCGCTACCGGCCCGCCCGCTGGTCGGTGATCCTCACCGACGAGACGCACTCCTCGGTCCGGCACGCGCTCGAGTCGGTGATGGACGTCGACGTCGTGCTCCTGCGGGGTGACGACCGCGGTCGGCTCACCGGATCCGCCGTGCGCGCCTGGCTCGCGTCGGCCTCGCCCGAGGAGATCGGCTCGGTCTTCGCCGTCGTCGGCACCGCCGGTACGACGAACCTCGGCGTGGTCGACGACCTGGCCGGGCTGGCCGACGTGGCCGAGGAGCAGGGCTGGTGGTTCCACGTGGATGCGGCGTACGGCGGAGCGGGGCTGGTCGCGCCGTCCGTGCGGCACCTCTTCGAGGGGATCGAGCGGGCCGACTCCTTCATCGTCGACCCGCACAAGTGGCTGTTCGCGCCGTACGACTGCTGCGCGCTGCTCTATCGCGACCCCGTGCTCGCGCGGGCCGCCCACACGCAGCGTGCCGGCTACCTCGACGTCGTCACCGTCGAGGGGGAGTGGAACCCGAGCGACTTCGCGATCCAGCTGACCCGGCGCGGCCGCGGTCTGCCGCTCTGGTTCTCGCTGGCCGTCAACGGCACCGACGCCTACACGGCCGCCGTCGAGCAGACGCTGGCCGTCGCGCGTGCCGGTCGCGACCTGATCGCGGCGGCTCCGCACCTGGAGCTGCTGGTCGAGCCGGACCTCTCGGTGCTGATCTTCGAACGGGTCGGCTGGGCACAGGCGGACTACGAGGCGTGGAGCGCGCGGCTGCTGGCCGACCAGGTGGCCTTCGTGACGCCCACCAAGCACCACGGCCGGCCCTGCACGCGATTCGCGATCGTCAATCCGCTGACGACCGCTGACGACCTCGCCGCGATCATCGCCACGATGGCCTGATCCCGCTGACGCGGCGCACGTGACGTCCCTCTCCGTGTCCTCTCGCGAGGCGGGCCGTTGAACATCCGGACGCGCGGGTGGGGGCCTGCGCGGCGTACCCTGGAGCGGGTCCGATCGGGAGGAACGACAGCGTGACGAGCGGTGGAGCAGCACCGGGTGGGCCGGTCTTCGTCGACCAGACGGGTCGACGGCGCAGGCTGGTCGTCCGGGTCGGTGTGGGTGTGTGCCTGCTGGCGATCGCGTATGCCGTGACCCTGGTCGTGCTCGCGCTGTTCGGCGTACGGGTCACCGCCCCGGGCCTGCCGTCCCTCGACAAGGTGCCGACCGTCTTCGGTGGCGGCGACGCCACCAGCCCCGACCCCCACGGCACGGACGGTACGCCGACCCTGCCGAGCGTGGCGCCCAGCGCGATCCCCACGAGCGCGGCCAGCCCCACGCCCTCCGGATCGACGCGCGGCGCGCAGGCCGGCGCGACCCCGACCGCGATCGCGACCTCCTCGGCGAGCGCCGCCGCGACGGCCACGGGGCACGGCAGCAGCGCGACCGCACCCGGTGCGACGACGCGCGCGACGCCGACCACGCAGGGTGGGAACAGCACGTCGGCCCCGGGCGCGACCAACCGGCCCACCGCCAAGCCGACCCAGAGCGGCGGGCGCAGCACGACGCGGCCCACCAGCCGTCCCACCCACTGATGCCGGGTCACTCAGCGCGCGAGGTCAAGCCGCGCATCCACTGGGTGGTGCTCGCGGTCACGATGGTGGCTCTGCTGCTCGCTCTGCTGGTCCAGGGCTACACCCACCACATGTTCGGCGTCGCCCTCGACGCGCGTCCGCCCGGCCCCGCCGGTGACGTCCCGAAGTCGATCATGCACGGCGGACCCGTCATCGACGACCGTGGCGGCACGCCGCGCACGGTCGGTCCCGGGAAGCACGTCATCGCCCTGACCTTCGACGACGGTCCCGACAAGCGCTGGACGCCCCAGATCCTGGACGTGCTCCGTCAGCAGCACGTCCCGGCGACCTTCTTCGTCGTCGGTACCCAGGCCATCGAGAACACCGGCCTGGTCAAGCGGATCGTCGCGGACGGCCACGAGCTCGGCGTCCACACGCTGACCCATGCGGACCTCAGCACGCTTCCCTCGTGGTGGCAGAACGCCGAGCTCAGCGATGCCCAGCTCGCCATCGCCGGCATCACCGGTCAGCAGACGTCGCTGCTGCGCCCGCCGTACAGCTCGGAGAACGACGCGGTCGACAACGGCACGTACGCCGTCATCCGGCGCGCCGCCTCCGACGGCTACCTCACGGCGCTGACCACCCTCGACAGCCGGGACTGGACCCGGCCCGGTGTCGCCGCGATCGTCAAGAACGCCACGCCCCGTGGCGCAGCCGGCCAGGTGCTGCTGATGCACGACGCCGGTGGGGACCGCAGCCAGACCGTGGCGGCCCTGCGCGAGCTGATCCCTCGACTGCGTGCCGCGGGATTCCGGTTCGAGACGCTGAGCGAGGCGATCGGGGTGCCCGGTCTGCAGCGACCCGCGAGCACGGGCCAGAAGATCGCCGGCAGGGCGCTCGTCGCCGAGGTGCGGTTCGGCAACACCCTCGTGAGGCTGATGGACGCGATCCTCATCGCCGCGGGCGCGCTCAGCCTGCTCCGCGCGCTCATGGTGATGATCGCCGCCCGCAAGCACGTCCGGCTGCAGCGCCCCGAGGGCACGGTCACCGAGCCCGTCACGGTGATCATGCCGGCGTACAACGAGGCTGCCGGGATCGAGGCGGCGGTCCGCTCGGTCGTGGCCTCGACCCACCCGGTCGAGGTGATCGTCGTCGACGACGGCTCGACCGACGAGACCGCGGCGATCGTCGAGGGGCTCGGCCTGGAGAACGTGCGGCTGATCGTCCAGGAGAACGGTGGCAAGCCGACCGCCCTCAACACCGGGGTCGCCGCCGCCTCCCACGACCTGGTCGTGATGGTCGACGGCGACACCGTCTTCGACCCGGAGACCGTCGCCACGCTGGTCCAGCCGTTCGCCGACCCGGGCGTCGGTGCGATCTCCGGCAACGCCAAGGTGCTCAACCGCGGTGGGCTGCTCGGTCGCTGGCAGCACATCGAGTACGTCCTCGGCTTCAACCTCGACCGTCGCCTCTTCGACGTCGGCCAGTGCATGCCGACCGTTCCGGGGGCGATCGGCGCGTTCCGCCGGCAGGCCCTGCTCGACGTCGGCGGCGTCAGCACCGACACCCTCGCCGAGGACACCGACCTGACCATGGCGCTGTGCCGCGACGGCTGGCGGGTCGTCTACGAGGAGCACGCGATCGCGTGGACCGAGGCGCCGGCCACCCTCGGTTCGCTGTGGAAGCAGCGCTACCGCTGGTCCTACGGCACCTTCCAGGCGATGTGGAAGCACCGGGACGCCCTCTTCCAGCGCGGCCAGGCGGGCAAGCTCGGGCGGCGCGGGCTGTCCTATCTCTTCGTCTTCCAGATCCTGCTGCCGCTGCTCGCGCCGACGGTCGACGTCTTCGCGGTCTACGGGCTGCTCTTCCTCGACCCGGTGCGGGTGCTCGGCGTCTGGTTCGGGTTCCTGGTGCTCCAGCTGGTGATGGCGGTCTACGCGTTCCGCCTCGACCGCGAGCGGCTCGGTCCGCTCTGGGCCATGCCGTTGCAGCAGTTCGTCTACCGACAGCTGATGTACCTCGTGGTCATCCAGTCGATGTTCACCGCGCTCGCCGGCATCCCGTTCAAGTGGCAGCGCATGGAGCGCTACGGCTCGCTGTCCGGCAAGCGCGGCTGACCCTAGGCGCTGAAGCAGACCAGGCAGGTCTTCGGGTTGTGCTCCATGTGCGCGTAGTGCAGGCGCTGAGAGCGCTCGAGCAGGCTGGCGAGCTCGCGCTCGGCGCGCTCGATCTCGAGGGTGGTGGCGTCGAGCTCCGGCGTGATGGCTGCGCGTGCGGACATGGGTTCCCTCCCGGTGGCTCCGAGACGTTCGGTGGATGGCTCAACCTTGTCGGCGTCGTCCGATCGGGGGATCGGCCGAGCGCCCGCGATGCTCTGGTCCGAAAGGACCAAGCCACTCAGGACGTACGCCGGGAGAACTCCCGCATCCGCCTCACGTACGCCGGAACGCGGTGGCCCGGCACCCGCGCCGGCCAGTCGTCCGCGCGGAACCAGGCATCCGAGCCGCCGTCGACGTACACGATGCTGCCGCACAGGAAGTCGGCCGAGTCCGAGAGCATGAAGACCACCCAGTCGGCGAGGTGGCCGGCGTCGCCGTACCCCCTGATCGGCACCGGGAAGCTCCTGATCTGCCTGGCCTCGGCCGGCGCCGCCAGCTGCTTCTCGAGCAGCGGCGTGAGGATCGCCCCGGGTGCGATCGCGTTGAGACGGATGCCCTCACCCGCCCACTCAGGAGTGACGGCTGCGCGGCGGACCCAGCGCGACACGGCGATCTTCGACGCGGCGTACATCAGGGCCGGAGCCAGCCTGCCGAACGGCCGCACCGCGCTCACCGCGCGGTCGGGCGTGCCGGCCAGGAGCGCACGGATCGCTCGTCGGGGGACCAGCGGGACCGTGGTCGTGGAGTTGCTGGCGAAGGCGACCACCTTGGCGCGGTCGGCGGAGGCCAGCGCCGGGCGCCAGGCCTCGAGCAGCTCGACGGTGCCGCAGTAGTTGACCTGAGCGATCAGCCGGCAGCGGTCGCGGCCGGATGACGGCCCGATGCCGGCGGCGAGCACGGCGCCGTCGAGGACGCCGCCGCAGCGGTCCAGGACCGCGGTCGCCGCACGGACGCGGCCATCGGCGGTCGCGAGGTCGGCGACGATGTCGGCCTCGTGCAGGTCGACGGTGATCACGGTGTGCCCCGCGTCCCGAAGGCGGGAGACGACCGCTGCACCCATGCCTGAGGCGGAGCCGGTGACTGCGTAGGTGCCCACGCGGGCAGCCTAGCCTGAAACTAGAACGTGTTTCAGTAATGCCGGCGACCGCGTCGGGTACCGCAGGCGGCATGACCCTCACCGACACCCCCACCGCCATCGACCTGGGCCGTCCCGAGAGCGGCGACGTGCTCGACCTGATCTGCGAGGACCACCGCCGCTTCGAGCGGCTCCTCGCCCAGCTCCGCGATGCGACGTCGGATCGCGACGCCGTACGCCGCGCCTTCGCCGACGTCCTCATCGCTCACGGCGAGGCCGAGGAGGAGCTGGTCTACCCCGTCATCCGCCGCAACGCCGAGGACGTGGACCAGGAGGACGTCGAGCACGGTGAGCACGAGCACCACGAGGGCGACCAGGCCCTGCTCGACGTCCTCGAGCTCAAGGGCACCGACACCCAGGCGTTCACCGACGCGGTCGAGGAGCTGAGCAACCTGGTCGCCCACCACATCGCCGAGGAGGAGCTGACGATCATCTCGCCGGCCCGCACGGAGGTGAGCGAGAAGGTACGTCGCGAGCTCGGCGAGAAGTGGGCCGCGCGCCGCAACGAGCTGGTCGACGAGGGGTGCGGAGCCATCGAGAACGTACGCCGGATCGTGGCCGCCGCCGCGTCCTGAGACGCGTTCCGCGCGCCCCCGCCGCTGGTAGACTGGTCCCCGAATCAACCAGCCGGCACCGTCGGCGTACGTCGGAAACCGACGCCCGCCGAGCCCTCTTGCAGCAGCACGACGGACGGTGTCATGGGGAAGGACATCCGTGGCTCGAAGCAGCCAGCGGGGTGGCGCACAGCGTCGTAACCGCAACAACGCAGGACCCAAGCACCGCAACGAAGAGGGCCTCATCCCGGTCCTCGCCCGTGTCGTGCGCGAGGTCGAGCAGGCCGTCCAGCGGCAGTCGACCGTGCTGTCGGTGCGCACCAAGTTCCAGGTGGTCGCGCTCCTGGTCCGCGAGGAGCGGATGCGGGTCAAGGCCGATCCGGACCTCTCCGACAACCGGCGCGCCGAGGAGCTGAAGCGGCTCGACGGCGTGGCGACGATCCTGGCGCAGACCGCTGCCCGCGACTCCACGCTGTTCACCTTGCTCGACCCCGATGTCGAGATCTCCGACGACGCCAAGGCACTGCGCCGGGAGCTGCTCGCCAAGGGCGGCATCGTCGAGGACGAGCCGGAGCCGGCCGCCGCGTCGGGCGACACCCAGATCGCGGTCATCGACCGCCGGGTGACGCCTGTCTCCGTGGCCGCGGCTCAGCTCGCCAACCCGTTCCAGCGCCCCGACTTCGAGGGTGCGCACCCGCCGGTCAAGCCGCGTCGCCTGGCCGGCTGGGAGCTGCTCGAGCCGCTGTTCCGCTCGTTCGAGCGCGCGCCCGAGGGATCGGCCGCGATCATGGAGCTCCCCGAGCCCGCCACGATGCTGACGCCGGCCGGCCGCGAGCTCATGCACCACCAGGCCCAGCTGGTCGCCTCGGCGGCCGCGGGTCACCGCACGTTCCTGCTGGCCGACGAGCCGGGCCTGGGCAAGACCGCGCAGGCGCTGCTCGCCGCGCAGGCCGCCGACGCTTTCCCGCTGCTCGTCGCCGTCCCGAACGTCGTCAAGACCAACTGGGCGCGTGAGGTGTCGCTGTGGCTGCCGCACCGCACTGCGACCGTGCTGCACGGTGACGGTGACGACGTCGACGGCTTCGCCGACGTGTTCGTCGTCAACTACGAGATCCTGGATCGCCACATCGGCTGGCTCGGCAAGCACGGCTTCCGGGGGATGATCGTCGACGAGGCGCACTACATCAAGAACAAGACCTCGCAGCGCTCCCAGCACGTCCTGGAGATCGCCGACCGGATCCGCGCCCGCGTGCCGCGGCCGCTGATGATGGCACTCACCGGAACGCCGCTGATCAACGACATCGAGGACTTCCGGGCGATCTGGCAGTTCCTCGGCTGGATCGACGAGAAGGTGCCGCTCGGGTCGCTCATGGAGGCACTCGAGGAGACGGGTCTCGGTCCCGCCGACGCCGCGTTCTACCCGGCCGCCCGCCGATGCGTGGTCGACCAGGGCATCGTGCGTCGTCGCAAGATCGACGTCGCCGCCGACATCCCCGCCCGCCGGGTGGCCGACCTCCCGGTCGAGCTCGAGGGCGAGGCCGGCCGTTCCATCCGCAAGGCCGAGCAGGAGCTCGCCCGCCGGATGGTCGAGCGCTACGACACCGCGCTGGCCAACCGCCGTGCCGGGTCGGTCGTCGTCGGCATCGACCACGACCTGGTGCGCCAGGTCGCCGGTTGGGAGCGCGAGGACAGCTCTTCCAAGACCGGTGAGAACGTCTTCGGCATGCTGCGCCGGATCGGTCAGGCCAAGGCCGGCCTCGCCGCCGACTACACCGCGCAGCTCGCGCGCAACGTCGGCAAGGTCGTCTTCTTCGCCAAGCACATCGACGTCATGGACCTCGCGGAGGAGACCTTCGCGGCGCGCGGGATCAAGTACGCCTCGATCCGTGGTGACCAGAGCTCGACGACCCGCCAGGCCCAGATCGACGCCTTCGTCAACGATCCCGCCGTCCAGGTGGCGGTCTGCTCGCTGACCGCCGCCGGTGTCGGCCTGAACCTCCAGGTCGCCTCCAACCTGGTGCTCGCCGAGCTCTCCTGGACCGACGCGGAGCAGACCCAGGCCATCGACCGGGTCCACCGCATCGGTCAGACCGAGCCCGTCACCGCCTGGCGCGTCATCGCGACCCAGACCCTCGACACCCGCATCGCCGAGCTCATCGACCGCAAGGCCGGCCTCGCCGCTCGCGCGCTCGACGGCGCCGGCGAGACCGTCGAGGCCTCCATCGACCTGCAGACCGAGGCCCTCGTCGCGCTGCTCACCGACGCTCTCGAGAAGCGCCGCTGACCGGCACGTCCCTGGTGGCCGCGGCCGGTCGCGCCTGCTCTGAACGGTCGTCCGAGGATTTCAGGTGACACCTCTCCTTAGCCGAACGAACGTCCGTTCGGCGCTCGAGGGTCGGCTGTTCGAGACCGGCGAACGGAGGTTCGGCGGTTCAGGACTGGTTGTTCGAGACCGGCGAACGGAGGTTCGGCGGTTCAGGACTGGTTGTTCGAGACCGGCGAACGGACGTTCGCGGTTCAGGACCGGCTGTCCAAGACCGACGAACGGACGTTCGTTCGGCCTTCAGAGATGCGTCCTGAATCCTCGGACGACCGTTCGGCGCGCCGTGACAGCACACGGCGAGCGCACTCCTCAGGTCGAGGCATGCTTGCGGGCCAGCGTCACCAGGAAGTCGTCGGCGGGATCCGTCCACTGCTCGGCGACACCGAGGCCGGCGGCCGCCAGCTCGGCGGCGATGCCGTCGCGGGTGAACTTCGTGGAGATCTCCATCCGGATCTCCTCGCCGGCCGCGAGGTCCACCGCGAGGTCCGCACCCGGCAGCCGCACCCGCTGGGGCACCTCCGCACGGAGACGCAGGTCCATCCGGTGCAGCCGCGAGTCCCAGAACGGGACGTAGCCGAACGCATCGGGGGAGAAGTCTGCGCCGAGCTCGCGGTTGAGCACGAGCAGACCGTTCTTGACGAACGCCTCGGTGACCCCGCCGGGATCGTCGTACGCCGCGATCAGGCGGTCGGCGTCCTTGACCAGGTCGGTCCCGAGCAGCAGCCCGTCCCCGGGCGCCATCGACTCGCTCAGGGCGCCGAGGAACGCCGCGCGCTCCTCGACGTACAGGTTGCCGATGGTGCCGCCGAGGAAGACCACCAGCTTGGCGTCGTACGCCGAGAGGTGACCCAGGTGCAGCGTGAAGTCGCCGACGATCGGCTCGATCGCGGTCGCGGGGTAGCGCGCCGACAGCATGCGCGCGGCGTCGCGCAACGGCGCCTCCGAGACGTCGACCGGGACGAAGCGGTCGAGCTGGCCGCGATCGGAGAAGGCGTCGAGCAGCAGCCGGGTCTTGTCGCTGGTGCCGCTGCCGAGCTCGATCACGGTCGTCGCACCGCTGGCAGCGACGATGGCGGCCGACCGGTCGCGCAGGATCGCGCGCTCGGCCTCGGTCGGGTAGTACTCCGGCAGCCGGGTGATCTGGTCGAACAGCTCGGACCCGGCCGCGTCGTAGAGCCACTTGGGTGGCAGCGAGCGGGGCACGGCCCCCAGGCCGCGGCGTACGTCGTCGACCAGGGCGCCGGTCGCCCAGTCGGTGGGGAGCAGGACCTTCACGCTGTCATCCCTCCTCGAGGAGTCCCGCCGTCGGCCAGGCGCAGCCCGGACATCGCCCAGCGTGCGCCGGGTGGGAAGAAGTTGCGGTAGGAGGCGCGGGCGTGACCTGCCGGCGTCAGCGCGCAGCCGCCGCGCAACACCATCTGGCCGGACATGAACTTGCCGTTGTACTCACCGATCGCGCCCGCGGCCGGGTGGAACCCCGGATAGGGCAGGTACGCCGAGGACGTCCACTCCCAGCAGTCGCCGAACATCTGCCGCAGCCCGGTGGTCGAGCCCGCCGAGACCGGGTGATAGCTCGTGTCGTTGGCCAGGTTCACGTCGTCGCCGTCGGTGGTCGCGCCGGTCGCGATCGCGGCGTGCTCCCACTCGCCCTCGGTGGGAAGCCGCTTGCCGGCCCAAGTGGCGTAGGCGTCGGCCTCGTAGTGGCTGATGTGGGTCACCGGCAGCCCGGGGTCGACCGGGAAGGTCCCGTGCAGCGTGTGCTCGAACCACACCCCGTCGATCTCGGACCAGTAGAACGGCGCGCGCCAGCCCTCGGCCTTGATCCGCGACCAGCCGTCGGAGAGCCACAGCTCGTGGCGGCGGTAGCCACCGTCGGCCATGAACTCCAGCCACTCGCCGTTGGTGATGAGCCGGTCGGCCAGCCGGTAGGGCTCCAGCCACTGCTGGTGCCGCGGCAGCTCGTTGTCGAAGCAGAACCCCGCGCCGGCCGACCCGATCTCGACCAGGCCGCCCTCGACATCGACCCAGCCGAGCTGGTCGGGCTCGCTCACGGGGGTCGGGCTCCCGGCGTACGACGGCTGCAGGGGGTTGCGCGACAGGACGTGCTTGATGTCCATCAGCAACAGCTCCTGGTGCTGCTGCTCGTGGTGGAAGCCGAGCTCGATGGTCGGTGCGATCTTGGACAGCGCGCCGTCGTCGAGGGTGTCCAGGAGCGAGCGCATCCGGTCGTCGACGTTGCCGCGGTAACGACCGACGTCGTGGGCGCCCGGTCGCGAGATCAGCCCGCGCTCGGGCCGGTCGTAGCGCGGCCCGACGCCCTCGTAGTAGCTGTTGAACAGGAACCAGTACTTGTCCTGGAAGGGGGAGAACCCCGCCTCGTGGTCGGCCAGCACGAACGTCTCGAAGAACCAGGTGACGTGCGCGCGGTGCCACTTGGTGGGGGAGACGTCCGGCATGGACTGGACGGTCTGGTCCTCAGGTGAGAGGGGCGCCGCAAGGACCTCGGTCCGGTCACGGACCTCGTCGAACCGGGAGCGGAGCGCGACTGCGTCGAGCATGCGAACCAACCTAGCGCGGTGCACCGACATCGATCCCCGGCCCGATCCCCGGCGCCTGAGGCGAAGCTCACCGAGCCGTGGCCGGAACCCGCCGCCCGGTCCCTCGTTGAAGGGCAGGAGGGGCCGGATCAGGCGGCGGCTGGGGGGAGCCGCCCGATCCTCTCGGGGGCCTTACCCCCGCTGGTGCGGGTGGTGCCGCCGCGCGATCGCCATCACCTGCGCGGAGACCTTGAACCGCGCGTGGTCGTCGCGGGGGATGCCGGCGCAGGACAGCAGCGAGCCCCGGTTGCAGTCGTACGCCGACGAGGTGTTCACCAGCGTCACGACCACCGAGGCGACGCCCGTGGGGGAGAAGTCTGCGCGCGTCACGGCGCGGCCGTTGCGCAACGCGAGCCAGCGGCGCACGACGCTGCCGTCGTCGCGCCGGATCGTCAGCACCGCCGACGCGTCGCTGCGTGGTGCGCGGATGGTGAGCCGCAGCGCCCGCCGGTCGCCGGTCAGCGGCGGCTTGAACGACAGGTCGCGCGCGGCGAGGTGGTTCACCCGTACGGCGATGTCGCGGTGCCCCCGCGGCAGCCGCATCCGCACCTTGCTCGACAACGTGGGTCGCGGCCAGGCGCTGCCCTCGGCGTACGCCTTGGACGGGTCGAGGTTGGCCACGGCGTACGACGTCAGCAGCGCGCCCAGGCCGCCCTTCACGCGCCGCGAGAGGACCCATCGGAGGGCCGGGATCGACGCCTGCGAGGGCCCGCCGTGGGTGGCGTCGACGCGATCCCACACCTGGCGGATCAGGCCGGCGCCGAAGCGGTCGGTGAGGTACTGCCAGAACGACCAGTTGCCGTACTGCGCGTAGCCGGTGTCGGAGTAGTCGTCCAGCGAGACCCAGGGCCGTGCCAGGTCGCCGTAGGGCAGGTAGCGCCGGTTGTCGTTGGCGGAGTCGGCGACGTGCTCCTCCATCCAGACCGCGGTGCTCTCCATCAGCCACGGGTCGGCGCGGTAGTCGTAGCCGAACTGGATGGCGTGGAAGAACTCGTGCACCGCGGTCACGCGGAGCGAGACGCCGCGCGGGGCGGCGTACTGCCTCTTGGCGAAGTCGTTGTCGAGCACGCAGTAGCCGGAGGCGGCGTGCTGCTGGCCCTTCACGACGTTCTCCGGCGTGCAGTAGCCGAACAGCCCGCGTGCTCCGAGGTCGCTGAGGTAGACGTCGAAGCGGCCGTCGCCGCCGCGCCTGCCGTCGCTGGGCGGGCGGCGGAAGCCGAGCACGCCGATCTCCTGGTGCCAGGCGAGCGTCATGGTGCGCAGGGTCTGCCGGACCCAGGCGAGGTTGGGCGGCGCGTCGGCGCCCTTGCGGACGTAGTGCACGCAGATCCGGTGGTTGCACAGCTCGGTCGCGGGGGACTTGTAGCCGGCGCCTCCCGGGTCGCGTGACCCGTCGGTCGGCCGCGCGAGCAGCACGCTGGCGCGCAGCAGCGTGAACAGGTCGAACTGCGAGCGCGACGCGAACAGGTCGCGCATCTGCAGGGTCATGTCCTGGGTCGTCGGACGCAGCAGCGGCTTCGCGTGGGTCGAGCCGGCGCCGTGGGTCGAGCCTCCGCCGTCGGTCGAGCCTCCGCCGTCGGTCGAGCCCGTCGAGACCGCCGACGCCGCACCCGGGGTGGCGAGCAGCGCAGCCACGAGGGGCAGCACCAGCAGGCGCAGGGCGTTCGCGCGCACGACAGCTCCAAGGTCCGGGGAAGGTGACCACTTCGAGTAGACCAGCCGAACGGCGTACGACGGCGCAGCACACGCCGTAGGGCAGGATGGCCGCCGTGAGCGGACCGATGATCCCGACGGACGAGAGCGCGGACGCCGTACGCCGCCGCAAGCTGCGCACCATGCGCACGGTCGCGGTCTCGCTGCTGGCGTTCGCGGCGATCGTGTACGTCGCCACCCTCCGCCGGCACGGGTTCTGGGGCTACGTGAACGCCGGGGCCGAGGCCTCGATGGTCGGTGCGATGGCCGACTGGTTCGCGGTCACCGCCCTGTTCAAGCACCCGCTCGGCCTGCCGATCCCGCACACGGCGCTGATCCCGAAGCGCAAGGACGACCTGGGCAAGGGCCTGGAGGAGTTCGTCCACGAGAACTTCCTCCAGGAGGAGGTCATCCGGGAGCGGGTGCTCGGCATCGAGATCGGCCAGCGGGTGGGCGAGTGGCTCGCCGTGCCGGAGAACGCGACGCGCGTGGTCAACGAGACCGCCGAGGTGGCCCGGGTGGGTCTGGGCAAGGTGCGCCCGGACCACATCGAGGCGTTGGTCAACGAGGCGTTGGTGCCGCGGTTCCGCGAGGAGCCGATCGCCCCGCTGCTCGGTGGGCTGCTCGACGAGGCGCTGCGCGACGACCTGCACCACGGCCTGGTCGACCTGATGCTCGACGAGCTGCACGGCTGGTTGGTCGCCAACCCGGACACCGTCCACGACGTCATCGGCGAGCGCGCCCCGTGGTGGGCCCCGGAGTCGGTCAACACCTACGTCATCGGCCGGCTGCACCTGGAGATGGTGCGCTGGATGGGCGAGATCCGGGACACGCCGACCCACCGCGCGCGCAAGGCGCTGGACTCGATGCTCACCCAGCTCGCGGCCGACCTGCAGAGCAACCCGGCGACCCAGGAGCGGGCCGAGCGCCTCAAGAACCGGATGCTCGACCACCCGGCTGTCATCTCGACCGCCATCACGCTCTGGAACGCGCTGCGCAAGGCGCTGCTCTCGTCGCTGGCCGACGTGGACGGAGCCGTACGCCGCCGCCTCATGATCGAGGTCGAGAACCTCTCCGCGCGTCTGCTGGCCGACGCCGGCCTGCGAGCGCGCGTGGACAAGCTGTCCGCCGACGCAGCCGTGTTCGCCGTCGACCGGTACGGCAGCGAGCTGACCAAGGTCATCACCCATACGATCGAGCGCTGGGACGGCAAGGAGGCCGCCCGCCGCATCGAGCTGCACGTCGGCCGCGACCTCCAGTTCATCCGGATCAACGGCACGATCGTCGGCGGATTGGTCGGCGTGGCCATCCACGCGATCTCCGTCGCCATCAACTGACTAGGCTCGAGCCATGTTCGGTCGCAAGAAGAAGGACCCCTCGGTGGTCGGGCCCGTCGAGACCTTCGACGGCCAGGACGTCCCGATCCGCGACGACATGATCCGCCTGGGGCAGTTCCTCAAGCTCGCCAACCTGATCGACAACGGCTCCGACGCCAAGATCGTCTGCCCCTCGGGCGATGTCACGGTCAACGGCGAGGTCGAGCTGCGCCGCGGCCGCCAGCTCGTCGCCGGCGACGTCGTGGAGCTGATGGGCCAGAAGGCGCGCGTCGCCACGGGCGACGTACCGGACAACCTTCCCTGGTAGCCCGCCGAGATGCAGGTTGTGGCTGGGTATTTCGTCAGGACCCGACCGGAACGTGCATCTCGACCACGGTGACGTGACGCTTGTCCGTCACTCGCCGGAAGGTGAGGCGTCGCGGGCCCAGTAGATCGTCGCGGACCACCGCGGTCCGTCTCCGGTGATCTCCGACCTGATGACGACATCCATCAGCTCCATGGGCTTGATCGCCAACTCCTCGATGAGCTCAGCGACAGTCCGCAAGAGCCTCGGCAGGTCGGTCTCGTGCTTTCCCTTGGGGTTGGCGATCGAGACGTGTCGGCACTCATAGCCGTCGGCCGTCGTCATCATCCTGCGCTTAGCCACCTCGGCATCATCGCGCGCCCGGCGCTCCGGCGCGACCGGCTTCGCTGGCAGTCGCTGCGAGCAGAGTGCGTCTCACGGTTGACGAACGTTCTCAGGCAGTCCGACGCTAACCTGTCGTGCGCCTGACCATATAAGGCGGTCGAAAAGTCTTCTTCAGGCCGAACCACTGCATTCCGTCGCCGGTCAGCTTTACCCTGCAACGCATGAGCGAAGAGTCCTGGCACGCAGCTCGCCTGATTCCCACGTCGGGGATCTCGGGGGCCGAAGAGCAGGAGCGACGAGCGACATCCGCATTGCTCGCGGTCCTCGGGTCGGTCAAGGAGTTCAACCGAGCGATCCTCGGTCCGCTGGGTGCACCTGCTGGCAATGTCGAGGCCTTCATCGAGGTTCCGTTCAAGCTCGGAGAGAAGCCGTGGCGCCCAGACGGGCTGATCCGTGTCTCTCGCGGCTCAAAGACGTGGGTCGCTCTGGTGGAGGTCAAAACCGGCAAGAACCTGCTCCAGACCGAGCAGCTTGAGGCGTACCTCGATATCGCGCGGGAGCAGGGCTACGACGCTCTTGTGACGATCTCGAACGAGATCCCCGCTAGCGCTGACCAGCACCCGACGACCGTGGACAGGCGGAAGCTCAAGAGGGTCACGCTCAAGCACCTGTCCTGGTCCGACGTTCTCAGTACGGCTGTGATGCAGAAGGAACACCGTGGCGTCTCCGACCCCGATCAGGCGTGGATCCTCGGTGAGCTGATCCGATATCTGGAGCACCCGAAGTCGGGAGCGCTCGAGTTTGACGACATGGGCGCCGATTGGGTGCCTGTGCGCGAGGCTGTGGCCGCTGGCACCCTCCGCGCGAACGACAAGAGCATCACCGACGTTGTGGCTCGGTTCGACGCGCTGCTTCGCTACTCCTCGCTTCACCTGGGCCGTCGTCTCGGCACTGAGGTGTCCCACCAGCTCAGCCGTAAGGAACGTTCCGAGCCGTCCCTCCGCGCGCAGGCACTTCGGGCAGCGCTGGTCGACAACGGCACGTTGTCCGGCTCGATCCGCATCCCTGACACCGTTGGCGACATTCGTGTGGTCGCGGACCTTCGCGCCAACAAGATCACCTGTGAAGTCGTTGTGGACGCGCCCAAGACGGGGCGTCCTGCCACGAGGGTCAACTGGCTCGCTCGCCAGCTCAAGGACGCACCTGGGTCGCTGCGCATCGAGGCGGCGGTGCTCAATCAGCGCGGTCACGGCGCTGCTGAGTTGCTCGCCAAGGTCCGTGAGGATGCTGCTGTCCTGGTGGCTGATCCCGGCAAGGAGATCCGTGCGTTCACCGTCGCCCAGACCACGCCGCTTGGCTCGAAGCGTGGTCGTGGTCGTGGGGCCTTCATCGACTCGATGATTGATTCTGTGGACAGCTTCTATGAACTGGTCCTCCAGAACATGAAGGCGTGGTCTGCCGCTCCACCGAAGCTCCGACAGGAGCCCGAGCCGCCAGTCGATGTGAGGCCTGTCCTGTCGTCGACGGCGCTGTCGTCGCAAGATGATCCGCAGCCTGTCGACGATCTCTCGAGCGCGCCGCCGCGCGTCGAGGGGGCAGTGAGCGAGCTGTAACCGCTTTCTAGGCGGCTGGACTCGACACCTGGTCGATCGTTTGTGGTCAACCGCCGACTCCCTCGCGCCGCCGGCACGGCGAGTGGTCGAGGGACTCCGTCAACCACCTACGAGTCGCCGGCGACGTCGTGGAGGTGATGGGCCAGAAGCCGCGCGTCGCCACGGGCGACGTACCGGACAACCTGCCCTGGTGAACCTCACTCACAGGTGAGTGAGGCTGGGTGGGGACCCGTTGCTCACCGACCTGTCAGGCCGGGTCCTTCTTCTTCGTCTTCGTCTTCGGCGACCAGTAGACCGTGGTGGACCACGACGGACCGTCTGCGGTGGTCTCCTCGTGGATCACGACGTCCATCAGCTCCCTCGGCTTGATGCCGAGCTCCTCGATCAGATCGGCCGTCCGACGCAGCAGGTGGGGCAGGTCGTTCCGGGTGCCCTTGGGATTCGCGAGCGAGGCGTGCCTGCATGCCCAGCCGTCGGTCGTCGTCATCATCAGGTGCTCGGCCATGCCGCATCATGGCGGGCCGCCCTCCCCGAGGCGACTGTGTTCGCCGGTCATCACCGCGAGTGGCAGTCGCCTCGAGGGTTGACTAACGTCCGTCAACCACGCACTGAGCGACCAGCGCAGCACGTGTCCGGTGGCCCACAGACGGGTGATTTCCGCCGTCACGCATGCCGCAGCGGTGACGCGGTCGCGAGGGTCCGTAGGCTTGCCGCATGACTGACAAGCCTGAGATCGACTTCCCCGACTTCCCGCCGCCGGCCGACCTCGTCATCGAGGACATCACCGAGGGTGAGGGCGCCGAGGCCAAGTCCGGCAACACCGTCAGCGTCCACTACGTCGGCGTCGCGCACAGCACCGGCGAGGAGTTCGACGCGTCGTACAACCGTGGCGCCCCGCTGAAGTTCCAGCTCGGCATCGGCCAGGTCATCTCCGGATGGGACCAGGGCGTGCAGGGCATGAAGGTCGGTGGCCGTCGCAAGCTGGTCATCCCGCCGCACCTGGGCTACGGCGACCGTGGCGCCGGCGGCGTCATCAAGGGCGGCGAGACCCTGATCTTCGTGGTGGACCTGCTCGGCGTCAGCTGATCAGCCGCGAGGCGCCGGCAGGGTCCCGAAGGTCTGGTTGCAGTCAGACCCGGAGCACCCCATGAGCGCCTCCAGCCGCTGCTGCAGGGCGGCCCGCACGTCGGCGTACCGAGCGTCGTCGAAGACGTTCACGAGCGCGTGCGGGTCGGCCCGGCGGTCCTGCAGCAGACCGACGGACGGATCACTCGGGTCGATCGCGTAGAGGTAGCGCGCGGTGGTCACGCCCCGATAGGCGAACCCCGGGGTGCTGTCCTCGATCGCGTCGCCGGTCTGGATCAGCATCGTGTCCCGCGGCGGCGTCCGCGCGCCGATCAGGTCCAGGATGCTCAGCCCGTCCTGGGTGCGGCCCGGTACGCCGCCCGCCAGCTGGAGGTACGTCGCCGGCAGGTCGACCAGGCTGATCGGCACCGATTCCTCGCGGTCGACCGGGAAGTCCGGTCCCGCCGCGACCACCGGCACGTCGAGCGACTCGTCGGTGAGCCAGTTCTTGCCGTGCAGCAGGTGCTCGCCGAGGTTGAACCCGTTGTCGGAGACGAACACGATGTCGGTGTCCGCGAGCTCGCCGGTCACCTTGAGGTTCTCGATGATCGTGGCGATGCCGTCGTCGACCGAGCGCAGCGCGCAGATGCGGGCACGGGACTCGGTGACGAAGTCGCTCGGCGGGTGCGGCCCGCTCTGCATGCTGCTCGGCAGCCCGTTGACCTCGGGGGTCTCGAACGCCGGGTTCGTGAGGTAGTCGGGCTGGATGTCGTCGCAGGCGTGGGCGTAGCGAGGCGCCGGCACCGGCAGCGAGATCCCGGCGCTGGTCACCGTGTCGTGCGGGGCGAGATAGTTGCCGACGACGTAGAACGGCTTGCCCGAGCGGTGTCCCTCGTCGATCGCCCGGTTGGTGAAGCGGGTGGTCGTGTCGGCGGCGTACCCCTTGATCACCGGGCCGCCGAAGTACTGCACGCGGTCGTACTCGTAGACGTGCTTGATCGCGGCCTTCCACATGTCCCAGCCCGCCACCCGCTCGGCGCCGGTGTAGTCGTTGAGGAACTTGCCGACGAAGCCGGTCCAGTAGCCCGCCTTCTGCAGCCACACGCCGAGGTTGTTGTCGGGATCGATCAGGGCCGGGAACCCGCCGTACGGGCCGACGTTGTGGTGCACGCCGTTGTTCTGCGCGTACTCCCCGGTCACCATCTCGGCGCGCGCCGGGCAGCACAGCGGGTGGGGCGAGAGCGCGTGGGTGAACGTCGTGCCGCGGTCGACCAGCAGCCGGCGCACGTGGGGCAGGTACTGCAGCTCGTCGGCACGCATGTCGTCGACGACGATCATCACGATGTTCGGCTGCTTCGAGGGCGGTACGCCGGTGGCGACCGTGCCGGGCTCCGAGGGCGCATCGGTCGGCGTCGCGGCCAGTGCCGACGGCGCCGGTCGTACGCCGTGCCCCGACCACACCACCAGCGCGGCCGCCGTCCCGGAGGCGAGCAGGATCGTGACCACCATCGCCAGGACCCACCTCGCTCGGCGCCGCCGGGGAAGGGCGTGGGTGGGATGGCTCGTCACGCCGAGATACTAGGTGGCCTTCCGCGACGGCGTGGGCGAACCGTCAGCCCTGGTGGACGTAGCTGTCGAGCTGGTCACGTTCGAACTGCAGCTGGTCGATCTTGTGCTTGACCAGGTCGCCGATGCTGACGATGCCGACGAGGTCCTCGCCGTCCACGACGGGGATGTGGCGGAATCGCTTGTCGGTCATCACGTGCAGCACGTCGTCGAGCGCGTCGTCGGGGGAGCAGGTCGACACGACGGCGGTCATGATCGCGCCGACGGTGTTGTTGACGACCGTGCCGTCGGAGGCGAGGCGGCGTACGACGTCGCGCTCGGAGACGATGCCGTCCATCGCGCCGGAGGCGCTGACGATCACCGCACCGATGTTGTGCTCGGCCAGCACCGCGACCAGCTCACGCACGCTCGCGTCCGGGCTGATCGTCACCACGGAACCGGAGGACTTCTTGGTCAGCACGTCGCCGATGCGCATGTGACGCAGGCTACTCCTCGGCGTCGTCGCCTGTCTCGGGTCGACGTCGCGAGCGCAGGTCGGAGACCGAGCCGGGGCCATGGGCCGGCCAGTCCGGGTCGTCCTCGTCGCCCGAGACGCTGCCAACGAACGCCAGCGACGCGTCGTGCAGGTGGCCGTTGGTGGCGAGCGCGTTGCCACCCCACGGGCCGTCCTCGCCGGCCAGCGAAGTGAACCGGCCGCCGGCCTCGCGCACGATGATGTCGAGGGCGGCCATGTCGTAGACCTCGAGCTCGGGCTCGACGGCGATGTCGACGGCCCCTTCGGCGAGGAGCATGTAGGACCAGAAGTCGCCGTACGCGCGCGTGCGCCAGCAACGGCGCATCAGCGCCAGGAAGTCCTCGCCGAGGCCGGCGTCCTCCCACCCCCCGAGGGAGGCGTAGGACAGCGAGGCGTCCTCGAGGCGGCGTACGTCGGAGACCTCGCACCGCACCGGCTTGAGCAGCTTGCCGGTCCACGCGCCGCCGTCCTTGACCGCCCACCAGCGCCGCTGCAGGGCCGGCGCGGAGACGACACCGAGCACCACCTCGTCGTCGACGGCGAGCGCGATGAGGGTCGCCCACACGGGGACGCCGCGCACGAAGTTCTTGGTGCCGTCGATCGGGTCGACGATCCAGCGCCGCTGGGAGTGGCCGGCGGTGCCCTGCTCCTCACCGGTGACGGCGTCACGCGTGCGCGCCCGGGACAACGTACGCCGGATCGACTGCTCGACCGCCTGGTCGGCATCGGTGACCGGGGAGAGGTCGGGCTTGCTCATCACGTGCAGGTCGAGGGCCTTGAAGCGCGCCATCGAGATGGAGTCCGCGTCGTCCGCGAGCAGGTGCGCCAGGCGCAGGTCGTCGGTGTAGTCGGGTCCAGCCACGCCCTCAACATAGTGGTCCCCGGGCACGTCGGCTCCCAGGCCACTGGCTCGGCGGGCACGGAGCGCGTAGGTGGAGTCCGCCACGCACCAGGTGAGCGACGGACTCCACCTAAGCCGTACGCCGCCTCGCCGGGCAGCGGGGACACGGCCGGAGGTCGCCGGCCCAGCCGTGCCGGCGGAGCAGGTCCGCGATCATCCGAGCCGTCCAGCACGCCGCGCCGTAGACCATGCCGTAGGTCAACCGCGCCGTCCTCACGTCGGAGACGACCAGCTCGGCGAGGTCGCGGCGCGCGTCGGCGTCGCGGGCTCGCGCGTTGTCGTGGAAGGCGCGACCGTCGAGCTCCACCTCGACGCCGAACTCCTCGTAGCGAACGTCATGCCGACTCATCTCGCCCGTCGCTGTGCTCAACACCTGGCGCGTTCCCCGCGGCAGGCCGTGGGCGCGTTCGACGTGATGGAGGTAGCCGCGCTCGAGCACCGAGCAGGCGCCGGTGGTCAGGTCGTCGAGCATCGCTGCGATCGTCCGCCGGCCGGCGACCCGGCCTCGACCGGCGAGAGCGGCAGCGATCTTGGACGGACTCGTCTGCCGGCTCTGGCAGACCTCGGCCAGGGTCATGAATGCCCCCGCGATGTCGTCGGCAGCGACCTTGCGCGCCATGACGTCGATCGTCGCGTGCTCGAGCTGCACCCGAGGTGGTCGCGCTCGCGGGACGACGCGCGCCGGCAGCCCGGCCGTACGTCGCACCCAGACCCGGTCAGGCGGCTTCAACCGGCGGTGCAGCTCGACCGCCACGATCACCACGTCGAGTGGGTGGCCGGGCAACGCCGACTCCTCGGCGAGGGCTGCCGGCCAGCACGCGAGGACCGCCGCCCATTCGAGCTGACGACGCGACGGCCGGCCCGTGTGGTTGACGTAGACCCCGGTGTGCATGGGCGCCAGCTCGCGGCGGCGTACGAGCCGTGCGATGTCGTGGTCGGTCCCGCCGAGTCGGAGGATCTGTCGCCGGGACACCACGCCGTCCTGCACCCAGGTCAGCAGGTGGGAGAGCTCATCGGTGTCGAGCGGCATGGACCGACCCTCGGTCGGCTCCCTCCGCATGTCGAGGGGCGGTCTGGATCATCCACAGGCACGTAGGTGGAGTCCGCCACGCACCAGGTGAGTGGGGCACTCCACCTAGTAGTCGGTGACCGACCGAGCAGCGAGCAACCGCCGGAACGAGGTCACCCGCTCGACGTCGGCGCGACCCTCGGCGATCGCGTCGTCCAGGCCGCACTCGGGCTCGTCCTCGCCGTGGGTGCAGCCGCGTGGGCACTCCTCGGTCATCTCGTCGAGGTCGGGGAACGCCTCGATCAGCTGCTCGGGCTGCACGTGGGCGAGCCCGAACGACCGGATGCCGGGGGTGTCGATGATCCAGCCGCCTCCGGTGGTCGAGCCGGCCGCGGCCGGCAGCTCCATGAGGTACGCCGACGTGGAGGTGTGCCGGCCCCGCCCGGTGACCGCGTTGACGTGCCCGACCAGCCGGTCGGCCGACGGCACGAGCGCGTTGACCAGCGTCGACTTGCCGACGCCGCTGTGGCCGACCAGCACGCTGGTGTGGCCCTCGAGGATCTCGCGCACGGCCTCGAGCTCGCCGCCACGCTGCGTGACGACGTACGGCACGCCCAGGGAGCGGTACGTCGACAGCAGCGTCTCGGGGTCGGCCAGGTCCGACTTGGTCAGGCAGAGCACTGGCTTCATGCCCGAGGCGTACGCCGCCACGAGGGCCCGGTCGATGAGCCGCGGTCGCGGCTCGGGGTCGGCGAGCGCGGTGACGACGACGAGCTGGTCGGCGTTGGCGACGATGATCCGCTCGACCGGGTCGTCGTCGTCGGCCGTACGCCGCAGCGTGGTGGTGCGCGGATGCACCTCGACGATCCGCGCCAGGCTGCCGTCGTCGCCGGACACGTCGCCGACGACCCGGACCCGGTCGCCGACCACGACACCCTTGCGGCCCAGCGGCCGCGCCTTCATCGCGTAGACCGAGCGTCCGGCGACGAGCAGCGTGAACCGGCCCCGGTCGACGGTGATGACGAGGCCGTCGACGGCGTCGTCGTGGGCAGGACGGTCCTTGGTGCGTGGGCGCGTACGCCGGCGCGGTCGGTCGTAGTGCTCGACGTCGTGGTCGGTGTAGCGCGCCATCTCAGAACAGCCCGGACCAGAACGTCGCGAAGTCGGGGAACGTCTTCGAGGTCGTGGCGATGTCCTCCACCTCGACCCCGGGGATCGCGGCGCCGATGATGACGCCGGCGTGGGCCATCCGGTGGTCGGCGTACGTGCGGAACAGGCCGCCGTGCAGGGGAGCGGGGCGGATCACGAGCCCGTCGGGCAGCTCGTCGACATCGGCTCCCAGAGAGGTGAGCTCGCGCGCGAGCGCGGCCAGCCGGTCGGTCTCGTGCATCCGGATGTGCTCGACGCCGGTGAGCCGCGACGGCGTCGAGGCCACAGCGCAGAGTGCCGCGATGGCTGGCGTCAGCTCGCCGACGTCGTGCAGGTCGAGCTCCACGCCCTCCAGCACCTCGGGGCCGGTGACGGTGAGCCCCGAAGCGGTCAGCGAGACGGTGCAGCCCATGTCGGCCAGGATCTGGCGCAGCGCGTCACCGGCCTGCGTCGTGTGCCAGGGCCAGTCGGCGACGGTGACGGTGCCGCCGGAGACGGCTGCGAGCGCGAGGAACGGTGCGGCGTTGGAGAGGTCGGGCTCGATCGCCTCGTCGAGGGCCTTGATCCGCCCGGGCGCGACCGCCCAGCGGTTGGCGTCGGAGTCGTCGACCTCGACGCCGCGTGCGCGCAGCATCGCGACGGTCATGTCGATGTGGGGCTGCGACGGGATCGGCTTCCCGTCATGTCGTACGTCGATCCCGCGCTCGAACCGGGCGCCCGCCAGCAGCAACGCCGAGACGAACTGCGAGGACGCCGACGCGTCGATCACGACCGTGCCGCCGGGGACCGCGCCGTTTCCGGAGACGGTGAACGGCAGCGAGTCGCCCTCCGACACGTCCATCCCCAGGCCTCGCAGCGCCGACAGGATCTCGCCGACGGGCCGGTTGCGCATGTGCTCGTCGCCGTCGAACGCGACCGAGCCCGCGACCAAGCCGGCGACCGGTGGCACGAACCGCATCACGGTGCCCGCGAGGCCACAGTCGACCGCGGCGGCGTCGCCGGGCACGGACCCCGTCAGCGGGGTCACCGCCCAGTCGTCGCCCGAGGTGTCCACGGCAGCGCCCAGCGACGTCAGCGCGGAGGCCATCAGCAGCGTGTCGCGCGAGCGCAGGGCCCGGCGTACGACGGAAGGACCGTCGGCCAGGGCCGCGAGGATCAGCGCCCGGTTGGTGAGCGACTTGCTGCCGGGGAGTCGCACGGTCGCCTGCAGCGCGGACGGGGCGAGGGGCGCGGCGTAGTTCTCGGCAGTCATCTCGCGCAGCAGTCTACGGTTGGCGGTATGTGCGGGCGCTACGCATCCAGCCGGAGTGCAGAGGACCTGGCCGAGGAGTTCGACGTCCTGGACCCACGGATCAGCGAGCGGCTCGCGCCGTCGTGGAACGTGGCCCCCACCGACAAGGTGTACGCCGTGCTCGAGCGCCACGACGAGCGCCAGCTCCGTCTCCTGCGCTGGGGCCTGGTCCCGTCGTGGTCCAAGGATGCCAAGGGGGCCGCGCGGATGATCAACGCCCGCCTCGAGACCGCCGCCGAGAAGCCGGCGTTCCGCAAGGCCTGGGCGAGCCGCCGCTGCCTGCTGCCGGCCGACGGCTACTTCGAGTGGTACGACACCGAGCTGACCCTCAAGGGCAAGCCGGTCAAGCAGCCGTTCTTCATCCGTCCCGCCGACGGGGGAGTGCTGGCGATGGCGGGGCTCTACGAGATCTGGCGCGACCAGAGCCTGCCCGAGGACGACCCCGAGGCCTTCCGCTGGACCGCCACCGTGCTGACCACCGAGGCCACCGACGACATCGGCCGCATCCACGACCGGATGCCGCTGGTCGTCCCGCGCGAGCGCCGCTCCGCCTGGCTCTCGGCCGAGACCACCCCGGACCACCTCGAGGAGCTCGTCGTCCCGGCGCAGCAGTCCGGGCTGACGGCGTACCCCGTCGACAAGGCGGTCGGCAACGTCCGCAACAACGGCCCCGAGCTGGTCGAGCCGATCGACGCCGAGGCCCCGGAGACGCTGCTGTGAGCGAGCGGATCATCGAGACCCAGTACGGCGAGGGCCGGCTGGTCACCCAGCGCGCGAACGCCCCGATCGCCACCCTCTTGCTCAGCCACGGGGCCGGGCGCGGGATCGACTCGCCGGACCTGGTCGCGCTCGCCGACGAGCTTCCGCGCGCCGGCATCACGGTGGTCCTGTTCGAGCAGCCGTGGGTGCGGGCGGGGCGCAAGGTGGCCTCACCGCCGGCCACGCTCGACGTCGGCCTGAGGGCAGCCGCCGCCAGCCTCACCTCGTCGGCGCCGCTCGTCGTCGGTGGTCGTTCGGCCGGGGCCCGTTCGGCGCTGCGCTGCGCCCGCGAGCTCGGTGCCCAAGGGGTCCTGGCGATCTCGTTCCCGCTCCACCCGCCCGGCAAGCCGGAGCGGTCCCGGCTCCAGGAGCTGCTCGACGCCGGCACCCGCACCCTGGTCGTCCAGGGCGAGCGCGACCCGATGGGCCGACCGGAGGAGTTCCCCGACCCGCTGCCCGACACGGTCGCCATGGCCGTCGTGCCCACCGCCGACCACGGCCTGAAGGTGCCGAGGTCGTCGCCGATCTCCCAGCAGCAGGCCCTCGACCTCGTGGCGGAGAGCGCTGCCGAGTGGCTCACGCGCGAGATCGCCGGGAATGGACCGTCATGACGAGGCGTTCTGCTTCTCATGATGGCGACGTTGGAGCGGCCGGTGCGGACCGCGCCTCTAGGCTGGACCGCGATGTCCGAGCTCTCTGACCTGACCGACCTCGAAGCCTCCGCCGACGCCCCGGAGGAGATCGACGTCGCGTCCGAGTCCCCCGAGGATCGCGCCGCCCGCTTCGAGCGTGACGCGCTGCCCTTCCTCGACCAGCTCTACTCCGCCGCGATGCGGATGACCCGCAACCCGACCGACGCGGAGGACCTGGTCCAGGAGACGTTCGCCAAGGCGTTCTCCGCCTTCCACCAGTTCAAGCCGGGCACCAACCTCAAGGCCTGGCTCTACCGGATCCTGACCAACACCTTCATCAACAGCTACCGCAAGAAGCAGCGCCAGCCGCAGCAGTCGCTGACCGGCGACAGCGGTGACATCGAGGACTGGCAGCTCGCTCGCGCGGAGGCGCACACCTCGGGCGGCTTGAAGTCGGCCGAGATGGAGGCGCTGGAGCACCTTCCCGACAGCCAGGTCAAGCAGGCCCTGCAGCGCCTGCCCGAGGAGTTCCGCCTGGCCGTCTACCTCGCCGACGTCGAGGGCTTCGCCTACAAGGAGATCGCGGAGATCATGGACACCCCGATCGGGACGGTCATGTCCCGCCTGCACCGCGGTCGCCGCCAGCTGCGCGACATGCTCTCCGACTACGTCGCCACCGGTGGCGACGCTCCGATCGAGGGCAAGCGATGAGCCACGACCACTCCCACGACGAGGTCTCGAACGCCGACTGCGCCGACTTCCTCGAGCGCATCGTCCGGCTGATCGACAACGAGCTCGAGGAGGGCGACTGCAGCATCGTGCGCGCCCACATCGACGGGTGCAGCCCCTGCCTGGAGCGCTACGACCTGCAGCGGACGGTCAAGGCGCTGGTCCACCGCTCCTGCTCCGAGACCGCTCCGGTCGAGCTGCGTGAGCGGGTCCGGATCCAGATCTCGCAGATCCGCCTCGACATCTCCGAGTCCTAAGACCCCTGCCGCAACGAGCACCGTCTGCGCGATGATCGCGCCATGAAGACCGTGCTCATCACCGGCTGCTCCTCCGGCATCGGCGCGGCGACCGCCGCCCGCCTCAAGAAGTCCGGATGGGACGTGTGGGCGTCGGCCCGCAAGCCCGAGAACCTCACCGACCTCGCGGCCCAGGGCTGCCGCACGGTCGCGCTGGACGTCAACGACGAGGCGTCCATGCAGGCGGCCGTCGCCACCGTCCTCGAGGGATCCGGTCGCATCGACGCACTGGTCAACAACGCCGGCTACTCCCAGTCCGGCGCGCTGGAGTCCGTCGACGTGGCCGACGTACGCCGTCAGTTCGAGACCAACGTCTTCGGCCTGATCCGGCTCACCCAGCTGGTCCTGCCGCACCTGCGCGAGCAGGGGAGCGGACGGATCGTGAACATCGGCTCGATGGGCGGCAAGCTCACCTTCCCCGGCGGGGGCGCCTACCACGCCAGCAAGTACGCCGTGGAGGCCCTCTCCGACGCCCTGCGCTTCGAGGTCGCCGGTTTCGGGGTCCAGGTGGTGCTGGTCGAGCCCGGCCTCATCACCACCGAGTTCGACGCCAAGGTGGAGGCCGGCATGGCGGGGCTGACCGAGGGCGACGGCCCCTACGCCCGCTTCAACCGGGCGGTCCTGAAGTCCACCAAGGAGGCGTACGCCGGCCCGATGGCCAAGCTGGGCGGTCCGCCGGAGGCAGTGGCCAAGGTGATCGAGAGGGCCCTGACCAAGAAGCACCCCAAGCCCCGCTACACCGTCACGCCGTCGGCCACCGCGGCCATCGCCACCCGCCGGCTGATGAGCGACCGGGCCTGGGACCTGGCCATGAAGGCGCAGTTCCCGCAGCCGAGGTAGGGCCGAGGAGCGGTCCCGTTTTCGGCGGTGACCCACTTGCTGCGAGACTGGACCGTCATCTGTACGTAGGAGGAACCATGGGCAAGACCGGCCGCAAGCGCCGCGCTCGGAAGAAGAAGGGCGCGAACCACGGCAAGCGCCCCAACGCCTGAGCGCTCACCAGCGTCGACGAACCCCTGGCCATCCGGCCCGGGGTTCGTGCGTTTCTGGCTTCTTGTCCGATCGGCTGTGACGACCGACACCAGGTGTTAGCGTCGCGAGAGTTCCGGCTCCCCCTGTTCTCGGGCCCGACGTACCTGAGGTCCCCATGGCTGTTCCGCGCGCTGCGCGTCGCCTGCTCGTCGCCACTTCGCTCGCGATCGCGACGACCGGTTCGGCCCTCGCGGCCGCCGGGCCGGCGCACGCCGCGACCACCTGGACGGTCGCCACGACCGGCGCCAACACCGCGGCCTGTGGCCCCGCGGCCACGCCGTGCTCGACGGTGACCTACGCGCTGGCGAAGGCGGCGGCGGGAGACACCATCAACGTCGCGGCGGGCTCGTACGCCGACCGCCCGCTCATCGGCAAGGCGATCTCGATCGTCGGCCTCGACGGGGGAGCGACGTTCACGGGCAGCGCGAGCACGACGGCCGGCTGGGCGCTCGGCGTCAACGCGGCCGGTGCGGTCAACCTGACCAACCTCACCCTGACCGGTGGTCACTACCAGGCCGGCGGCGCGCTCCCGATCGTCAACGGCACCGTCACGACGACCAACGTCAACGTCACCAACAGCGCCGCGATCAACGGTGGTGGCGTGTACGTCGCCAACGGCTCGCTGACCATGAACCAGGGATCGGTCACCGGCAACACCGCGACCGCGACGGCCGCCAACCAGGGCTGGGGCGGCGGCATCCTCGGCGCGGCCGCGGCCACGCTCAAGATCGACGGCACGCTGGTCGCCGACAACAAGTCCGACGGCGCCGGCAAGGCACTCGGTCTCGGCGGCGGCCTGCTCACGCTCGGCCCGACCACGGTCACCAACGCGACCTTCCGCAACAACACCGCCGGTCCGGTCGCCAATGCCGGCTACGGCGGCGGCGTGTACGTCGCCGGACCGTCCTTCACCGCGACCGGCTCGACCTTCACCGGCAACAGCGCCTTCATCGGCGGTGGGTTCGCGACCGCCAAGCCCGCGACCCTTCAGGGCGACACGGTCAGCAGCAACACCGCTGCCCTCGGCGGCGGTGTCTACTCGACGGCCAACCTGGCCGTCACCGGCGGCGAGCTGAGCAACGACAAGGCGACGACCAACTACGGCGGCGCGCTCTACGTCAGCGGTACGCCGACCGCGCCGACCACCGCCTCGGCCGACGGCACCACCTTCAACGGCAACTCGGCGCCCACCTCCGGTGGCGCGATCTACACGACCGGCAACACGACCACCTCGCTCCTCGGTGGCGCGAGCCTCTCCAACAACACCGCGCAGAGCGGTGCGGCAGTCGCCAACGCGGGCAGCCTGACGGTCCGCAACAGCTCGATCTCCGGCAACAACGCCTCCTACCAGGGCGGCGCGCTCTACAACGGCCCGGCCGTCGCCGCCGACAACCCGACGGCGACCCTGGTCGACAGCAGCCTCGACAACAACACCGCGGCGTTCGCCGGCGGCGCGCTCTCCAATGCCGCGCCCGGCACGCTCACGGTCCGCGGCGGGCACCTCAACGGCAACTCCGCGGTCGCCGGCGGCGCGCTGGTCAACGCGAGCAGCGCGTCGGTGACGAGCGTGGTCGCCTCCCAGAACGTCGCCACCCAGCTCGGCGGTGGCGCGTTCTACAACGGCGCGACGCTCGACGTCGCCGACTCCGCGCTCAGCGGCAACACGGCCACCTGGACCTCCGGCAACACCACCGGCCTCGGCGGCGCCGTCTACAGCGGCAGCGGCACGGCCAACGCCACCACCAAGGTGAGCGTTCGACGTACGACCATCGACGGCAACCACGGGTACGCCGGCTCCGCCATCTCGGCCTGGTCGTCGGGCAGCGGCACCGTCAACCAGCTCGCGATCAGCGACTCCACGATCGCCGGCAACGTTGCCTCCTCGACCAGCGGCGCCATCCTCGCGGTGGGTTCGAAGGTCTCCGTCGCCCGCTCGACGCTCTCGGAGAACACCGCCGCCACGAACGGGTTCAGCGTCCTGGCGATGTCCAACGCCACCGTCGGCGTCGCCGGCTCGATCATCGCGGGCAACGGCGGCTCCGCCTGCAACCTCGCGGTCACCAACGGTGGCAGCAACCTGGTCGGCTCCGGTGCGACCACGTGTGCCCTCGGCAGCGCCCAGGACCCGCAGCTGGGTGCCCTTGGCGCCAACGGCGGCATCGGTGCGACGTACCTCCCCGGCCCGGCGAGCCCGGCACTCGACCGGATCACGGCCGGCGCGACCGCGACCACCAACGACGCCGTCAGTGACACCCCGATCGCGCTCTGCGACGCCACCGACGAGCGCGGCACCGCGCGCCCGCAGGGCGCGAAGTGCGACATCGGCGCGGTCGAGGCCAAGCAGCACGCCCCGACGGTCGACGGTCCGGCTCACCTCGACGTGACGGTGGGCAGCGCGACCGACGCCTCGACCTACACCGCGACCGGCAGCCCGCTGCCGACGCTCACCGCGACCGGCCTCCCGGCCGGCCTGCGCCTGGTCGACAACGGCGACGGCACCGCCGCCCTGAGCGGCGCGCCGACCGGCCCGGGTGCCGAGGTCCACGCGACCATCACGGCGACGAACGAGGCCGGCGCGACCGACTACCCGGTCACCGTCGTGGTGCACCAGGCACCGACCCTCAGTGGCCCGTCGTCCGACACGTTCACGGTTGGTCACGCGGGCGGCGCGGACGTCTTCACCCAGACCGGGGGCTTCCCGATCGCCACGCAGACGGTCGACGGGACGCTGCCCGGAGGTGTCACCTTCACCGACGGCGGTTCCGGCACCAGCACCATCGCTGGTACCCCCGCGACCGGCACCGGCGGCGTGTACCCGCTGACCGTCCGGGGCAGCAACGGCACCGGGCCCGACGCGGCCTGGCCGTTCCGCCTGACCGTCGACGAGGCGCCCTCCGTGACCGGTCCGGGCAGTGCGACGTACACCGTCGGCACCGCGGCCTCGACCGACCTCACCGTCGGCGGCTATCCGGCCCCGACGCTGAGCGCGACCGGCCTCCCGGCAGGCGTGGACCTGCACGGCTCGGGCATCTCCGGCAAGCCGGCGGCGGGCTCCGGCGGCGAGTACGACGCCACCGTGACCGCCACGAACGGCATCGGCGCGGACGCGACGCACGCCGTCCACGTGACCGTCGACGAGGCCCCGTCGCTGGCCGGGCCGCAGGCGGTCCGGATGGTCGCCGGCCAGAGCACCTCGTTCGCGTACGCCGCGGTGGGCTACCCGGTCCCGACCATCACCCGCACCGGCGCACTGCCGGCCGGCGTGACCCTCGTCGACAACGGCAACGGCACTGCCACGTTGAGCGGCAAGCCGACCAACGACGCGGTCGGCAGCTACACGCTCACCCTGCACGCCACCAACGGCATCGGCAGCGATGCGTCGTACGCCGTGACGGTCGATGTGGTGCCGCCGGTCTCGATCGCGACGACCAGCTTGCCGAACGGGCAGGTCGGTCAGGCGTACGACGCCCAGGTGAGCGCGGCAGGTGGCCTCGCGCCGTACGTCTTCAGCGTCAGCGCGGGCTCGCTGCCCGACGGTCTCTCGCTGGGTGCCGACGGACACGTGACCGGCAAGCCGACGGCCGACTCCGGCACCTACACCTTCACCGTCAAGGTCGCCGACGGCACCGGCCAGACGGCGACCAAGCAGCTCTCGATCATGCTCACCAAGGGCACGACGGCGCTCTACGGACCGCCGGTGATCCTGAGCAACGGGCTGAACCTCGGCACGCTCTCCGCGACGCTCACCGGCGGCATCCCGCCCCAGGCGATCGCCGGCCAGACCGTGACGTTCAAGGCCGGCTCGACCGTGCTGTGCTCGGGCGTCACGAACACCCAGGGCGTCGCGTCCTGCAACCCGGGCGTGATCAGCACGGTGCTCCAGCCGATCCTCAACCAGAACCTGGTCGCGGTCTTCGCCGGCAGCGCGAAGTGGATGCCGGCGACGGCCCAGATGGGCCTCATCGGCTAGTGCGTCAGGCCAGCAGGTCGGGGTGGAGCTCGCGCAGGAAGTTGACCAGCGTCAGCACCAGGTCGCCCCGGATCGCGGGCGGGCGCGGGCCGAGCACCAGCACGAGGTAGAGGGAGCGCAGGAAGGCATCGGCGTTCGCGCCACCGTGGTCGGGGGCGGTGGCGCCCGCGCAGTGCCCGAGCGCGCGCTGGCCGAGCTTCTCGGCCCAGTCCTCGACCTCGTCGATGCTCAGCCGGTCGCGTCGCAGGACCTGTACGGCAGCGTGGGCCAGCCGGTCCGCCTCGAACCCGGTCCAGGGTGCCGGGACGTTCGCCATCACCCGCTCGCCGATCACGTCGAGGATCGCGGACAGCTCCGCAGGGCCGACCCGCGGTGACCGGGCCAGCTCGGACAGCGCGTCGGCGCCGCGCGCGATCGCCTGGACCCACCCGCGATCGCCGGCGTGGGCACGCAGGTCCTTCTCGGCCAGCAGCCAGGTCGCGATCCGGTCGCCCCAGTCGAGGATCCTGGCGGGCGGCACCAGCGGGTGCTCGGTGTCGCGTGCGATGCAGCGGCCGAGCACCATCGCGGAGGCGACGCGGCGGTGGACGCCGTCGTACGCCGGTGCCTTGCGGGGGATGGTCAGTCCGGCGGCGATGCCGTCGCCCAGGCCGGGGAGCAGGTCGTCGTACACGCCGCGCGAGATCCAGGTGGTGAGGACCGCGATCGCGACGTCGCGGCGAGCGGGCTCGGGGTGGCCGAGCAGCTCGGTCAGCTCCGCGGTGAGATCGGCGAGTGGTACGCCGTGCGGAACCCGGTAGTCGCTGGTCGGAACGAGCCGCCAGTCCACCGCTGTCATCATCCAGCCCTCCCGAGCCGCTGATTCCCCAGAACGGATCCCCAGAACAGCCATTCTGCCAACCGATCCCGCATCGGCACATTCGGCGTCGATAGTGTGCGGGCCATGCCCACGCTCGCCTCGATCGCGCGCCGCCACACGGCGATGGAGGATGCTGACATCGCGTGGCTGCAGCTCCTGCTGGCCGACTGGCAGATCATCGCCGACCTGTCCTTCGCCGACCTCGTGATGTGGCTGCCCGATGCGTCCGGAGCCGGCTTCTGGGCGGGCGCCCAGGTCCGGCCGACCACCGGCCCGACGGCGTACGTCGAGGACATCGTCGGCAGCGCGCTGCCTGCGGGCCGCCGTCCGCTCGTGGATGCGGCGTACGAGCTCGGCCGGATCATGCGCGAGGGCGATCCCGAGTGGCGCGACGACGTGCCGGTTCGGGTCGAGGCCGTTCCCGTACGCCGGGACGGCCGCGTCATCGCCGTCGTCCACCGCGCCACCAACCTGCTCGGCATCCGTACGCCGAGCCGCCTCGAGCTCAGCTACCTGCAGTCGGCGGGCGACCTGAACAAGATGATCGCGGCCGGTCGCTTCCCCGCGCCGGGCCAGCGCAGCGACCACGCCGACTCGCCCCGCGTCGGCGACGGCTTCCTCCGCGTCGACGCCGCTGGCCGCGTCGTCTACGCCAGCCCCAACGCGCTGTCGGTCTACCGCAAGCTCGGCCTGACCGACGACCTCACCGGCCACCTGCTCGCCGACCTGACCCGCGACCTCGTCCCGGCCCGGTTCCGCCCCGACGAGGAGACCCTCAGCGCCGTCCTCGGTGCCCGGGCGTCCCGCGACATCGAGTTCGGCACCTCCTCGCGCGCGGCCAGCGGCGAGGGTGCGGTGCTGATCGTTCGCTCGATCCCGTTGCGCACCGACGACGAGCACCTCGGCGGCCTGATCCTGCTGCGCGATGTCACCGACCTGCGCCGGCGCGACCGCGAGCTGGTCTCCAAGGACGCCACCATCCGCGAGATCCACCATCGCGTGAAGAACAACCTGCAGACCGTCGCCGCGCTGCTGCGCCTCCAGGCCCGTCGGATCGGCCCGGGGGAGGCCGCGACGGCGCTCGAGGAGGCGGTGCGCCGCGTCGGCTCGATCGCGATCGTGCACGAGACGCTCAGCCAGGCGGTCGAGGAGACGGTCGACTTCGACGAGATCGCCGACCGGCTCGCGCGGCTGGTCACCGACGTCGGCGGGGTCGCGCAGGTGCGGGTCCGCCGCGAGGGACGCTTCGGCGTCCTCGACTCCGATCGCGCGACACCGATCGCGATGGTCGTCATGGAGCTCATGCAGAACGCGGCCGAGCACGGCTACGCGGCAGGGGACGAGGGCGTCGTACGTCTGGCCGCGGAGCGGGACCAGGAACGCCTCACGATCCGGGTCACCGACGACGGTCGTGGACTGCCGGCCGACTTCGACCTCGACACGACCAGCAGCCTGGGGCTCTCGATCGTGCGCACGCTGGTGGAGTCAGAGCTGCGCGGCAGCCTGCGGGTGGGTCCTGCCGAGGGCGGCGGGACGCTCGCGGAAGTGGTCCTCCCGCTCGACTGAGGTCTGTGGGCGCCTCAGACGAAGCGCGGCAGCACGGCGCCGCCGGCGCCGGTTGCCGAGCGCACCCGATGAGGCGACGTAGGGAGCGCAGCGACCGGAGGAGCCGAAGCGGGTAAGTGAGGCCAGGCGCCGATCAGCGGCGACGGGCTCGCGCCTCAGACAACCGTGCGGACGCGGGCGCGGGCGTTGCGGCGCTTGAGTGCGCGACGCTCGTCCTCGCTCAGACCTCCCCAGACACCGTGGTCCTGTCCCGCCTCGAGCGCCCACGCGAGGCACTGCTCGCGCACGTCGCAGCGTCGGCAGACCTGCTTGGCCTCTTCGATCTGAAGAATGGCCGGGCCGGTGTTGCCGATCGGGAAGAACAGCTCCGGATCCTCATCGAGGCACGCAGAGCGGTGTCGCCAATCCATGGGTAGGGAAGTCCTCTTTCTCAGCTTTCGCCCGTCGATCCTCGGGCACACGTGAAGCGGCAAAAGTGAACGGCTTCACGATCGCACGCCTAGGTTTCCAAGGAAACGGGTGTGAATCAAGGGTTCTCACTGGTCGGTTGCATCACAAGTGGATTTTCCGGCCGTTAGGGTGACGCCGTGTCTGACCCCGTTGTGCCCCCCTCAGCCCCGCTTCCTCTGCTCGGGGCCGCTGCCATCGCGGCCCTTGAAGGCGTCGCGATGATCATCGGTGCTGTCATCACTGTAGCGACCGTGGAGAAGGGGCATGGCGAGATCGCCGCAGGCATCGCTGTCGCCTTCACGGCGTACGGCGTCCTGATGATCGCCGGGGGCGTCGGCCTGGTCCGGCTGCGCACGTGGGCCCGCGGGCCGGTGCTGTTCAGCCAGCTGGTGGTCCTGCTGACCGCGTGGGGGTCACGGCACGTGCCGCTGGCGGCGGTCGCGCTGGCCATCGCCGGCGTCGCCGCCATCGCCTGCCTGGTGCACCCGGCAAGCATCGCCGCGATCGAGGGCAGCCGGGATCAGGACTCCGCGTCCAACGACTGACGCAGCTGCGCCAGCGTGCGGGTCAGCAGTCGGGAGACGTGCATCTGGGAGACACCGATCTCCTCGGCGATCTGCGACTGCGTCATGTTCTTGAAGAACCGCAGCAGCAGGATCTTCTTCTCGCGCGGCGGCAGGCCCTCCAGCAGCGGCCGGACCGACGCCCGGATCTCGACCTGGTCGAGCCCCTCGTCGTCGATCCCGATGGCGTCGAGCATGCTCGGGCGGCCGTCGTCGGAGTCGTCGCCGGCATCCAGGCTCAGCGTCGTGTAGGCGTTGCCGGACTCCAGCGCCTCGATGATCTCCTCGAGCGTGCAGCCGATCGCCTCGGCGAGCTCGCGCGGGGTGGGGGAGCGGCCCAGGCTCTGGGTCAGCGGCCCGACGAAGCCGTTGATCTGCATCCGCAGCTCCTGCAGACGCCGCGGGACCCGGATCGCCCAGCCCTTGTCGCGGAAGTGGCGCTTGATCTCGCCGAGGATCGTCGGGGTGGCGTACGTCGAGAACTCCACCCCACGTTCCAGGTCGAACCGGTCGACGGCCTTGATCAGCCCGATCGTGCCGACCTGGACGAGGTCCTCCATCGCCTCGCCACGGTTGCGGAAGCGGCGGGCGCAGTGCTCGACCAGCGGCAGGTGCAGCCGGACCAGGTCGTGGCGCAGCGCCTCGCAGGCGCTCGCCGGGCACTCCGGTGACCGCAGCTCCGCGAACAGCGCGGCGCTGCGGCGCTTGGTCTCCTCGACCGCACTCACGTGCGCGCCATCCCCCCGAGAGATCGTCACCATGGTCTGGTCAGATCTCCGGGTCGTGGTCGGTCGTCGACACCAGACGGACGGCGTAGGTCCCCGGGACGGCGTCGACGGACGCCTCGGCGGTCAGCGTCTTGAGCACCTGCCAGCCGAAGCTGTCCTCGTCGTGGGCGGCCGGGGCGGCCGAGCCCGCCGAGAGGACGAGGGTCAGGCGGTCGGAGCGAAGGTCGAAGTTCGCGACCAGCTCGGTGCCGACGTCGGCCTGCGTGAGCACCATCGCGACCGCCTCGCTGACCGCGATGCGCAGGTCCTCGATGTCGTCGATGGTGAAGTCCAGGCGCGCGGCCAGACCGGCCGTGAGCGTGCGCAGCACCGAGACGTAGGCGCCGTCGGCCGGCAGCCGAAGCTCGACGTGGGCACCATCGGTGCCGTGGGATCCGCCGATTGTCACGCTGCTCGTCTCCGCCATCGTTCCTCCGAGATCGGGGTCGTTGCCCCTGAGACTACGACAACGGCCGCACCCCGTGGAGGGGTGCGGCCGTCGTGTTTGCTGACTGAGAAGGTCAGGCCTTCTTGGTCTCGGCGAAGATGTTCGCGATCTCGTCGATCTTCGCGAGCAGCTGGTCGGCGACCTCGAGGTCGAGGGTGCCCTTGGTGCCACCGGCACCCGCGAGCTTGGTGGCCTCGTTGATGAGGGTGTGCAGCTGCGGGAACTTCTCGAAGTGCGGCGGCTTGAAGTAGTCGGTCCACAGCACCCACAGGTGCTCCTTGACCAGGTTGGAGCGCTGCTCCTTGATCAGGATGGCGCGCGTGCGGAAGTCGGGGTCGTCGCTGTCGAGCGCCTTGGCGATGACGGCGCGAACCGACTCCGCCTCGATCCGGGCCTGGGCGGGGTCGTAGACGCCGCAGGGCAGGTCGCAGTGCGCGGAGACCTCGACGGTCGGGGCGAAGAGACGCTGGAACATGCGGATCCTCTCGTGAGTCGTGGAGGCACACGCATGTGTGCCTGCTTCACTGCGACACTACTCGGCATGGGCAGGCGTGCGGAGGCGGGTGTGCCGGCGTACGGCATGGCCGTGGTCCGCGGTGACTCGATGCTCCCCACCCTGCGCCCCGGGGACCGCCTCCTGGTGCGGTACGGCGCCCGCCCGCGGGACGGACGGGTCGTGCTCGTGAGGTACGCCGACGGCGTGCTCGCCGTGAAGCGTGCGATCGAGCGCCGGGAGCACGGGTGGTGGGTCCGCGGGGACGCGAGCGACGAGGTCGCGCCGGGGGCCGTCGACTCCCGCTACTGGGGCGAGATCCCTGATCAGGACGTGCTCGCCGTGGCCCTGCTGCGTCTCTGGCCGCAGCCCGTGAGGCTGTGACCCGTCTCTCGCTGAGATCGACCGGACCGTCACCGATGGTGTGGGAGGATCGCTAGTCGTGTCCGATGCTTCCGCCCCCTCGCACCCACGTGCCGGTGATCCGGTCTTCGACCTCCACGTCGGCGGGAAGCTCGCGACCGTAGCCACGGCCAAGGTCGACACCAAGGAAGCCCTCTCGCTGGCCTACACGCCCGGCGTGGCCGACGTCTGCACCGCCATCGCCGAGGACCCGTCGCTGACCCAGCACTACACCTGGGTGCCGAACACCGTCGCGATCGTCACCGACGGCACCGCCGTCCTCGGCCTGGGCGACATCGGCCCGGCCGCAGCGATGCCCGTGATGGAGGGCAAGGCCGTCCTGTTCAAGGAGTTCGGCGGTGTCGACGGCATCCCGATCTGCCTCGACACCACCGACACCGAGGAGATCATCGAGACCGTCGTGCGCATGGCGCCGTCGTTCGGTGGCATCAACCTCGAGGACATCTCGGCGCCGCGCTGCTTCGAGATCGAGGACCGGCTCAAGGAGCGCCTCGACATCCCCGTCTTCCACGACGACCAGCACGGCACGGCCGTCGTCACGCTGGCGGCCCTGACCAACGCGCTGCGCCTGACCGGACGTACGCCGGAGAGCACCCGCGTGGTCATCTCCGGTGCCGGTGCGGCCGGCGTCGCGATCGCCAAGATCCTCCTGGCCGCCGGCATCAAGGACATGGTCGTCACCGACCGCAAGGGCGTCGTCAGCTCGCAGCGCACCGACCTGACCCAGGTCAAGCGCGACCTCGCCGCGATCACCGCCGACGTGAACGGCCGTTCCGGCACGCTCGCCGACGCGTTCGCCGGCGCCGACGTCTACATCGGCGTCTCCGGTGGCACGATCCCGGAGGACGTGGTCGCGACCATGGCCGACGACGCGATCATCTTCGCGATGGCCAACCCGACGCCGGAGGTCCACCCCGACGTCGCCCACCGCCACGCACGCATCGTCGCGACCGGGCGCTCGGACTTCCCGAACCAGATCAACAACGTGCTCGCGTTCCCGGGGATCTTCCGGGGTGCCTTCGACGCGCAGGCCACCTCGATCACCGAGAACATGAAGGTCGCGGCGGCCACCGCCCTCGCCGAGCTGGTCGGCGACGACCTGCGCGAGGACATGGTCATCCCGACCCCGTTCGACCCCCGCGTCGGTCCCGCCGTCGCCACCGCCGTCGCCGACGCCGCGCGTCGCGACGGGGTCGCCCGCGCCTGATCGGGGCGCCTGCGCTGCAGGTTTCCCAAGGTATGCAGCCGAACCTGCACTTCCCAAGCGCTCAAGGTCCAGCGGTCTAAGCAACGGGTGGTCAGGCTGCCTGGGTCAGCAGTTGGTTCAGCCGTTGGGCTGGGGTTTGCAGATCCAGGGTAGG